>NZ_BCNQ01000001.1 GCF_001515525.1 Piscicoccus intestinalis NBRC 104926
CGGGCCCTCGGCCTCGGCGAGCGCGACGCAGCGCGCCAGCCGCGCGGCGGGGGAGTCGCCGAGGGCCAGCAGCGCGTCGTAGTGCGCGACGATCCGATCCCAGCGCGTCTGTTCGGGAGTCTGCGCGCGGGCGTGCTCCCCGGCGATGCACGCCTGCAGCCAGGTGCTCGCGGCCTGCGCGGTCACCGGGGCGTCGGCGGGAAAGGCCGCCAGCAACCCCAGGCCCTCAGCGATCTCGTCGCGGTGCCAGCGCGAACGGTCCTGATCGGGCAGCAGCACGAGCTGACCCGCGTCGTCGAGGCGCGCGTCGCGCCGGGAGTGCTGCAGGAGGGTGAGCGCGAGGAGGGCCAGCAGCACCGGCTCCCCGAGGCGCAACGCCAGCACCGCCCGCACGAGCCGGATCGCCTCGCCGGCCAGCTCGATCCGCATGAGGTCGGGGCCGCTGCCGGGCGCGTAACCGGCGGTGAACGCGAGATAGGCCGTCGACGCGACGGTGTCGAGCCGCCCGGGCAGCGCGTCGAGGTCGGGCACCGCGAAGGGGATGCCCGCCGTGACGATCTTCTTCTTGGCCCGGGTGATCCGCGCCGCCATCGTCGGCTCCGACACGAGGAAGAGGCTGGCGATGTCGGGGGTCGGCACGCCGAGCACGAGCCGCAGGCTCAATGCGCTGGCCGCCTCCGGCGCGAGGGCCGGGTGGGCGCACATGAGCACGAGGCGCAGCAGGTCGTTCTCGACGAGCCGGCCAGGGTCGGCCATCGTCGCGGCGGCTGCCGCGCGCAGTTCGGCGTCCGTGGTCAGCAGGGGCGCCCGACGCCGGTGCATTGCCTCGGCCCGGAGCCGGTCGAGCACGCGGCGCCGCGCGGCGGTGAGCAGCCACCCGGCCGGGTTGTCGGGCACGTCCTGCTCGCCCGCTGCGCCCCACGTGCGGGCGGCCGCCTCGACGGCGTCGGCCAGCGCGTCCTCGACGAGGTCGAGCCGCCGGTAGCGCGCGAGGAGCAGGGCGACCAGGCGCCCCCACTCCTCGCGCACCACCGTCTGCAGGGCCGCGTCCGCCTGTGCGTGCGTCATGCCGGAGGCGGGTTCACGCGACGTCGATCGCCGGCACGATCTGCATGTCGTACGGCGGCAACAGCGCCAGCAGGTCGACGAGCACGTCGAGATCCGGCGCCTGCACGAGATAGAACCCGCCCAGCTGCTCGACCGCCTCCGCGTAGGGGCCGTCGGTCAGGCTCACCCGTCCGCCGCGGGTGCGCAGCACGGTCGCGGTGTCGCCGTCGCCGAGCGCCTCACCGGCGAGGACGCTGACGCCGTCGCGGGCCGCGCAGGCCGCGTCGAAGGCTGCGAACCGGCCCATCGCCTCCTCCTGCTCGGCCGCGCTCAGCTCAGCCCACGCAGGCAACTCGCCGGGCCCCATGAGCAGCACGAGGTACCTCACGAGGGTCTCTCCGCCGGGTCGACGGTGCGGCGCACCTCGATGCCGTCGCCGACGCGAGCGATGATCTGGCAGCAGTCGAGTAGGTCGTCGAGGTCGTCGGTCTCGATGAGGTAGTAGCCGCCGACGTGCTCGGCGGTCTCTGCGAACGGCCCATTGGTGACGGGCCCGCCGCCGGGCCGGATCGACTTCGCCTCCGTGCTCGCGTGCAGCTCGGCGCCGCCGAGCACACGGTGCCCACGCTGCGTCACCTCGCGGTGGAAGCGCGTGTATTCCGCGTACCCGTCCTTGCGTTCGGCCAGGCTCATCGACGACCACCATCGGTCGGAGTCGCCGAGGATGACGACCATGTACTCGGTCATGAGGGTGTCCTTTCGTCACGGCGGTGAGGCCGCGGGCGCGACCTCACCACGATGACGGACGAGCCGGGGTCGAATCGACAACAGGTGCACAAACACCTGCGGCGCCCCGCCGGCCAGGCGGGGCGCCGCAGCGCGGGCGGGTGGTCTCAGCCCGTGATCTCGTACGTCCCGGTCAGGGTCGCGCGGCCGATGACGTGCTCGAGCATCATGAACGACGCCTTCGCCGGGCTCGTGTCGGTGTCGAGGCCGAGGTCGTCGGTGTCGAGGGCGTGGACCGCGAAAATGTAGCGGTGCGGCCCGTCTCCGGGCGGGGGAGCGGCGCCGCCGAAGTCACGGGTGCCGTAGTCGTTGGCCAGCTGCACCGCCGTGCCGGGGATCGAGCCGCCGCCGACGTGACCGGCTCCTTCGGGGACGCCGGTCGCGTCGCCGGCGACGCCGACGACGAACCAGTGCCAGAAGCCCGAGGGGGTCGGTGCGTCGGGGTCGTAGCAGGAGAGCACGAACTGCTTGGTGCCCTCGGGGGCGCCGGACCACTCCAGGGCGGGCGAGATGTTGTCTTCGCCGTAGGCGTGCTTGGCCGGCAGCGGATCGCCGTCGGCGAAGCCAGGGCTGCTCAACTCGAACGAAGCGGTCTGCGGGAGCCGGGCGTAGGGGTCGTGGGCCTGCGGTCGTTCCTGGTTCATATGCCCGACTCTAACCGTCGAGCAGCGCCTCTCCCAGGGCCGAATCGATGATCAGTGAATCGACGAGACCGCCCGCGACCGCCGCGCGGACCGCCGGGGCCTTGGCGGCCCCGAGCACGACGGCGCAGACGCGGGGGATCGCCCGCAGCCGTGCATCCGACAGTCCGACGACGCAGCGGGCGAGCTCCGGTGTCACGGCGGCGCCCTCGGCGTCGAAGAAGACCCCGGCGATCTCGCCGACGACGCCCTGCGCGCGCACCGCCTCGCGGACCGGCGGGGTCAGCGCGTCGTAGATCGAGGAGGTTCCCGGCGCCCAGTGCCCGATCCCGACCACAGCCCGGGTGACCCGCCGGACCTGGGCCAGGGCTTCGGCGACCGTCGGTTGCCGCCGCACGGCGCGGGCTGCCTCGTCGCCGTCGACGATGAGGGGCGCGTAGAAGACGTGCCCGCGACCTCCCGCGAGGCGGGCCGCCTGCACGACGACCTCGACGGCGCTGGCGTCGTCGTCGGGCAGCTGCTGGGCGCCGCACAGCTGCACGACCTCCACCTGCGGCAATGTCGTCAGGGCCTGCACCATCGCGTAGACCTCGCGCGACCACGGCAGGCCGAGCACGTCGTCGGGGGTGATCACCTCGGCGAGGTAGTCCGCCGACGTGCGGCCGAGCTGGCGGCGGGCCTCCGGCACCGAGCGCCCCGCCGTATCGACGACGAGGCAGTCACGCAGGCCGAGGCGGGCGGCCAACCTGGTGGACAGGTCGGTGTCCAGGCCGCCGGGCGCGCCGACCTCGATGCGCACGAGCCCGCTGTCGAGCGCCTCCTCCAGGAGCCGGGCCACCTTGAACCGGCTCAGCCCGAGCTGGTCGGCGATCTGCACCTTGGTCGCGCCCTCGAGGTAGAAGCGGCGGGCGACCGTGCCGAGCAGCAGCGCGTGCCGGGGACCGGCCGGCGGGCCGCCAGCGGGGTCGAGCCCGCGGCTCGTCCCGCGATGGTGCTGCGTCTGCTCGCTCATGTGATCGTCCTCCGAGCTGTTCTGCCGTCCCAGCCTACGGCCGCGGCCTCGCGCGCCCTCCTCGTGCGCACGGGACCGACCGGACGGACCCCACACGTGTCACCTTCCACAATGGCGCCCAGTGTCGGTGCCGGACGGGCAGAACGGACTATCGACAACGAAACTCGTCGCAGACTAAGAATGCTCCGTACACAGCATGTGTGCACTAAGTGTGCTCAGATGAGCATCCTCAACGGGGAGGGCGTGTGCGCAGGACACGAACGAGGACGGTGGCGGTGGCCGCCGTCGCGCTCGCCACGGCCGGAACGGTCGCGCTGAGCGGCTGCGCCGGTTTCGGTGGTGCGGGCCTGGCCGGGGGCGACGACGCCAACGCCGTCAACGTGCTCATGGTCAACAACCCGCAGATGATGGATCTGCAGCGGTTGACCGCCGCGGACTTCACCGCGAAGACCGGCATCCGGGTGAACTTCACGACGCTGCCCGAGAACGACGTGCGCAGCAAGATCAGCCAGGAGTTCTCCGCGCAGGCGGGGCTCTACGACGTCGCGTCGCTGAGCAACTTCGAGGTGCCGATCTACGGCAAGGCGGGCTGGGTGGCGCCGCTGAACGACTACATCGCGCGTGACCCGGCCTTCGACCAGGGCGACATCCTCGGGCCGATGACGCAGTCGTTGTCGGTCGACGGCAACGTCTACGCGGAGCCGTTCTACGGCGAGTCGAGCTTTCTCATGTACCGCAAGGACGTCACCGACGCCAAGGGCATCAACATGCCGCCGAACCCCACGTGGCGGCAGGTCGCCGACATCGCGGCCCAGCTCGACGGGGCGCAGCCGGGTATGAAGGGCATCTGCCTGCGCGGCCAGCCCGGTTGGGGCCAGGTGTTCGCCCCGCTGACCACGGTCGTCAACACCTTCGGTGGCACCTGGTTCAACGCCGACTGGACCGCCGGCGTCAACTCCCCGGAGTTCACCCAGGCCGTCACCTTCTACGTCGACCTCGTTCGCGCGCACGGGCAGGCCGGTGCGGCCCAGTCCGGGTTCACCGAGTGCCTCAACAGCCTGGTCACCGGGCGCACCGCCATGTGGTACGACGCGACGTCGGCGGCCGGCTCCCTCGAGGCGCAGGACTCCCCGCACCGCGGCAACTTCGGCTACGTCGCGGCACCGGTCGTCAAGACGAAGAGCTCGGGGTGGCTGTACACGTGGGCGTGGGCCGTGCAGGCCGCCAACCCGCGCAAGGACGCCGCCTGGCAGTTCATCTCGTGGGCCTCCAGCAAGGAGTACGAGCAGCTCGTCGGCGAGCAGGTCGGTTGGGCGAATGTGCCCGGCGGCAAACGCGCCTCGACGTACGACCGGCCCGAGTACCAGCGGGTCGCCGGGGCCTTCGCCGACGTGGAGAAGGCCGCCATCGAGTCGGCCGACCCCGACAACCCCGGCCTGCAGCCGCGACCGGCTCCCGGCATCCAGTTCATCGACATCCCCGAGTTCCCGGCGCTCGGCACCAGCGTGAGCCAGGACGTCAGCGCGGCGATCGCGGGCCAGACCACGGTCGCCGAGGCGCTCGACAAGGGCCAGACGGCAGCCGAACTCGTCGGACGGAAGTACCAACAGCGATGACCGCCACCCAGACTCCGCAGACCCCCGAGCGCGGTCGCGCTGCGGCCACCCAGCCCGCCAAGAACCGCAACGCCCTGCACCGCACCGGCGCGTGGGCCCGGCGCATGCCGCTGCTGCCGGCTCTCATCCTCGTCATCCTCATGACGCAGATCCCGTTCGTCGCGACGATCGTGATCTCGTTCATGAACTGGAACGCCTACTACCCCAACGACATCTACTTCGCGGGCTTCGCCAACTACGGGTACGTGCTGGCCGACCCCGACGCGCGCAGCGCGATCCTCGTCACGGCCCTGCTCACCGCCGCGGTCGTGCTGCTCTCGCTGCTCGGCGGTCTCGTCATGGCGCTGCTGCTCGACCGGCAGTTCCTCGGCCGCGGCGTCGTGCGCACGATGATGATCACGCCCTTCCTGCTCGTGCCGATCGCGGCCGCCCTGCTGTGGAAGCACGCGGTCTACAACCCGGTGTACGGGCTCCTCAACGGGGTGCTGACGTGGGTGTTCGGGGCGGGCGCGCCGCAGCCGGACTGGATCAGTCAGTGGCCGTTCTGGTCGGTGGTCATCGCGATCGTGTGGCAGTGGACGCCGTTCATGATGCTCATCCTGCTCGCGGGCCTGCAGAGCCGGCCGCTGGACGTCGTCGAGGCGGCCCGCATCGACGGCGCGAACGCCTGGCAGATCTTCATCCACATGACGCTGCCGCACCTGCGCCCGTTCATCGAACTCGCCGGGCTGCTCGGCGCGATCAACATCGTGCAGAACTTCGACCACGTCTTCACGATCACGTCCGGCGGCCTCGGCACCGCGAACCTGCCGTACTTCATCTACCAGACGTTCTACACGGCGCACGACTACGGCATCGCCTCTGCGGCGGGCGTCATCGTCGTGCTCGGCACGATCATCATCGCGATGTTCGCGCTGCGCACCGTGCTCAGTCTGTTCAAGGAGGAGACCCGATGAGCACCACGGCCGATGCCCCCGTCGCTCGCCCGGCCGGCGGTTCGGGCTCCCAGGAGATCCGGCACAAGCGCACGCCACGCTCGGAGCTGCTGCTCGGGGTGCTCGCCTGGGTGGTCGGGTTGGTGTTCGTCTCGCCGGTGTTCTGGATGGTCCTGACGAGCTTCCACCGGGAGGCCGACGCGGCCACCAATCCGCCGTCGGTGTTCGCGCCGCTCGTGCTCGACGGCTACCGCTCGTTCTTCGGCTCCAACCCGTGGCCGTACCTGGCGAACTCGCTCATGGCCAGCGTCGTCTCGACACTCCTCGTGCTGCTGCTGGCGTTCCCGGCGGCGTACGCCCTGAGCATCCGGCCGGTGAACAAGTGGAGCGACGTGCTGTTCTTCTTCCTGTCGACGAAGTTCATGCCGATCGTCGCGGCGCTGCGGTTGTTCCTCTTCGCGGTGCGGACCCGGCTCCTGGACAACATCTGGCTGCTCATCCTCTTCTACACGGTGATGAACCTGCCGATCGCGATCTGGATGCTGCGCAGCTTCCTCGCCGAGGTGCCCAAGGAGATGCTCGAGGCGGCCGAGGTCGACGGGGCCGGTCTCATCCGCACGATGCGCGAGGTCGTGGCCCCCGTCGTCATGCCCGGCATCGCCGCGGCCGCGCTCATCTGCTTCATCTTCAGCTGGAACGAACTGCTTTTCGCCCGCGTGCTCACGGGTACGGTGGCCCAGACGGCGCCCGTCTTCCTGACCGGGTTCGTCACGAGTCAGGGCTTGTTCCTGGCACAGGTCTGCGCGGCCTCGCTCGTCGTCTCGTTGCCCGTGCTCATCGCAGGCTTCGCCGCCCAGGACAAGCTGGTGCAGGGACTGTCGATGGGAGCCGTCAAGTGAGTGCCAGCCTGCCGTTGTCCGCCCAGACGCTGTCGCAGATCGGAGCCGGCCAAGCGGTCGCGGTGCCCGGCTACGACCGGTCGCGGGTGCGCACCGGCATCGTGCACGTCGGCGTCGGTGGCTTCTTCCGGTCACATCAGGCGATGTACCTCGACCGACTCATGGCGCGCGGTGAGGCCCTCGACTTCGGGATCTGCGGCATCGCGGCGTTGCCCCACGACCGGCGGATCTTCGAGGCGATGACCGGGCAGGACTGCCTCTACACCCTCGTGCTCAAGCACCCGTCGGGCACGCTGGAGCCGCACATCATCGGCTCGATGACGACGATGCTGTTCGCGCCCGACGACCCGCAGGCCGTCGTCGACGTCATGGCCCACCCCGACACGAAGGTCGTCGCGCTGACGATCACCGAGGGCGGCTACCTCATCGACCAGGTGACCGGCGAATTCCGCGCCGACCACCCGAGCATCCAGCCCGACCTGTTGCCGGGCGCCACCCCGGGCACCACGTTCGGCTTCATCGTCGCCGCCCTGGCCGCGCGCCGGGAGGCGGGCGTGGCGCCGTTCACCGTGCAGTCCAGCGACAACCTGCCCGGCAACGGCGACGTCGCCAAACGCACGATCTGCGCCTTCGCCCGGCTCATCGACCCCGAGCTGGCCGACTGGATCGCCGCGAACGTCGCCTTCCCCAACGCGATGGTCGACCGGATCACCCCGGTGACGACGCCCGAGGACGTCGCCCTCATCGAGGAGCGCTTCGGGGTGCGCGACGCGTGGCCGGTAGTGGCCGAGCCGTTCACCCAATGGGTCATCGAGGACCATTTCCCGCTCGGGCGGCCGGACTGGGAGCACGCCGGCGCCCAGCTCGTCGAGGACGTCGTGCCGTACGAACTCATGAAGCTGCGGCTGCTCAACGCCAGCCACCAGGCGCTGTGCTACCTGGGCTATCTCGTCGGCTACCGGTACGCCCACGAAGTCTGCGCCGACCCGCTGTTCCGCGAGTTCCTGCTGCGGTACATGGAGCGCGAAGGCTCCCCGACGCTGCCTGAGGTGCCGGGCGTCGACCTACCGGCCTACCGGCACGAGCTCATCGACCGCTTCGCGAATCCGGCGGTGCGCGATCACCTGTCGCGGCTGTGCCTGGAATCCTCCGACCGCATCCCGAAGTGGCTCGTGCCGGTCATCCGGGACAACCTGGCCGCGGGCGGACAGTTCGACGCCTCGGCGTTGGTCGTCGCCTCGTGGGCGCGCTACGCCGAGGGCGTCGACGAGCAGGGCGAGCCCATCGACGTGCGCGACAACGACCGCGACCGGGTGATGGCCGCGGCACAGGCGAGCAAGACCGACCCGGTCGCCTTCCTGCGCATGGAGGACTACTTCGGCGCCCTGGCCGGCGACGAGCGGTTCGTCGCCGCCTACACCCAGCACCTGGCGTCCCTGCGGGAGAAGGGGGCCCGGGCCACGCTCGAGGCGTTCATGAGAGGGGCCTGACCGCATGAGCACGACGACCGCCGCCCTGCCCGAGACGATGGCGGGGGTCCGGCTTCCCGGCGACAGCACGGTCGAACACATCACCGCGCCGGTGACCTCCCCGGGGCCGCGCCAGGTGCTGTTGGCGACGAAGGCCTCCTCGATCTGCGGCAGCGACATCCGCGCGATCTACCGCGAGCACCTCGGCACCGGCGCCGAGGCGTACCGCGGGGTGCTGGCGGGGCACGAGCCGTGCGGCCAGGTCGTCGCCGTCGGTGCGGGGGTGCGGCGGCTGGGCGTCGGAGACCGGGTGGTGGTCTACCACATCGCCGGCTGCGGGGTCTGCACCGAGTGCCGCCGGGGTTACGAGGTCGGCTGCCACGAGCCGTTCCGCGCCGCGCACGGCTGGCAGCGCGACGGCGGGCACGCGCAGTATCTGCTCGCCGAGGGGGACTCCTGCGTGCTCCTGCCCGAGCCGCTGACCTATGTCGACGGGGCGCTCGTCTCGTGCGGGTTCGGCACCGCCTACGAGGGCCTGCTCAAGGCGGCGCCCAGCGGGCGGGACCGGCTCCTCGTCACGGGCCTGGGGCCCGTCGGGCTGGCCACCGCGATGCTCGGGCGCGCGCTCGGCGTCACCCACGTCATCGACTCGGACGTCAACGAAGGCCGGCGCGCGCAGGGTTTGGAGCTCGGGCTCGTCGACGTCGCGGTCGCGCCCGAAGAACTCGACGCGGCCGTCGCGCAGGCCACCGGCGGCGAGGGGTGCGAGGTCGCGGTCGACTGCTCCGGCAACCCGGCCGCTCGCGAGTCGGCCCTGCGCAACACCCGGTCGTGGGGCCGGTGCGTGTTCGTGGGCGAGGGCGGCGAGGTGAGGTTCGCCGTCTCCGACCTGCTCATCCACAAGCAGATCACCTTGTACGGGTCGTGGGTCACCTCCGTGTTGCACATGGAGGAGCTGCTGGAGAACCTCGTGCGCTGGCGGCTGCACCCGGAGGTGGTCGTCACGCACCGGCTGCCGCTGTCGGAGGCGGGGCGCGCCTACGAGATCGCCGACCGCGGCGAGGGCGGCAAGGTCTGCATCGTCTTCGACGAGTGAGCGCGTCGCGCGGCGCTTGGACACGAGCCGAGACGAGCCGAGATGAGTCGAGAAGACAGGGAGAGCACCGTGAGTCGGACGCTGGTCGCCGGGGTCGATTCGAGCACGCAGTCGACGAAGATCGTCGTCTGTGACGCGGAGACGGGGCAGGTGGTGCGCGAGGGCCGCGCGAGTCACCCCGACGCCACCGCCGTCGACCCGGCGCACTGGTGGCAGGCGTTCGAGACGGCGGCGGCGGGCGGTCTCCTCGACGGCGTCGACGCCATCGCGGTCGGTGGGCAACAGCACGGCATGGTGGCGATGGACGCCGACGGCACCGTGCTGCACGACGCGCTGCTGTGGAACGACACCCGGTCGGCCCCGCAGACCCGTGCGCTGACCGAGGAACTCGGCGGTCCGCAGGCGTGGGTCGACGCGGTCGGGGTGGTGCCGGGCGCGTCGTTCACGCTGACCAAGCTGCGTTGGCTCGCCGAGAACGAACCCGAGACCGCCGCGCGGGTCACCCACGTGGTACTCCCGCACGACTGGGTGACGGGCCGGCTGCTGGCCGACGGGGGAGCCCGACCGCCGGAGTGGGTGACAGACCGCGGGGACGCTTCGGGAACGTTGTACTTCAGCGCCGCGACGAATCAGTACCGCCCAGACTTGTTGGCGATGGGCCTCGGGCGCGAGTGCGGCGTGCCGCACGTCGCGCCTCCCGGGGAGACCGTTGGGCACAGTGTTGTGTGCGGATCACCCCGGATGGTCGTGGCCCCGGGCACCGGGGACAACATGGGGGCGGCCCTCGGGCTGGAGCTCGAGGTGGGGCAGGCCGTGGTCTCGCTCGGCACGAGCGGCACGGTGTTCGCCGTCAGCGACACGCCGCCCACCGATCCCAGCGGCGCGATCGCCGGCTTCGCGGACGCCACCGGCCGGCACCTGCCGCTGATGTGCACCCTCAACGCCGCGCGCGTGCTCGTCGCCGCCGCCTCGATGCTGGGGGTCGACCTCGACGACCTGTCGCGCCTCGCGCTGTCGGCGCCACCCGGCGCGAACGGCCTCAGTCTCCTGCCGTACCTCGACGGCGAGCGCACTCCCGCGTTGCCGGAGGCCACCGGCACGCTCGGCGGGCTGACCCGCGCCAACGCGACCCCGGCGAACCTCGCCCGGGCGGCCGTCGAGGGCATGTTGTGCAACCTCGCCGACGGCGTCGACGCGCTGCGCGAGCAGGGCACGCCGATCGAGCGCGTGCTGCTCATCGGGGGCGCCGCCGGTTCCCCAGCCGTGCGGGCCGTCGCCGCCGAGCTGTTCGGTGTGCCGGTGGCCGTGCCCGAGCCCGGCGAGTACGTCGGCATCGGCGCGGCCCGGCAGGCGGCCTGGGCGCTCTCGGGCGACGAGGCCCCGCCCTCGTGGCCGATGCGGATCGTCTCCGAGACCGAGCCGGGCGACGCCAGCGCCTCCCGCGAGCTGCGCGAGCGCTACGCGGCGCTGCGGGTCGCTCTGCACGGCTGAGGATCTCGACGCCGCCGCGCGCCGCCTCCGAGGCTCGGTGCGGCGGTGCCCCGGACCGGCGCGAGGCGGCCGGAATGCTCGCGGGGTCAGCCGTGTTGGCGCCGGATAGACCCCGTTTCAGCCGACGAAGGAAGGCTTCACATGTCCGACATCCTCGTGATCGGTGGCCACGGCAAGGTCGCGCTGCGCCTCGCGCCGGTCCTTGCCGCCCAGGGCGACACGGTCACCGCCGTCATCCGCAACCCCGAGCACGCCGCGGACATCGAGACCGCGGGCGCCACGCCGCTCGTGCTCGACATCGAGAACGCCGACACCGCCGAGATCGCCGACGCGCTGCGCGGCCGCGACGCCGTGGTGTGGAGCGCCGGCGCGGGCGGCGGCAACCCGCAGCGCACGTACGCGGTCGACCGCGACGCCGCGATCCGCTCGATGGACGCCGCGAAGGAGGCCGGGGTGTCCCGCTACGTCATGGTCTCGTACATGGGGGCCGGCCCCGACCACGGTGTGCCCGAGGACAACCCGTTCTTCGCCTACGCCGACGCCAAGACCGCCGCCGACGAGTACCTGCGCGGCACCGACCTGAACTGGACGATCCTCGGACCGGGTCAGCTCACCCTGGAGCCCGCCTCCCAGCACATCGACGTCGGCCGCTTCTCCGACGGCAACGAGACCTCCCGGGAGAATGTCGCCGAGGTCATCGTCGCGGCGCTGCGCGAGCCCGCCACGATCGGGCGCACGATCGACTTCCGCGACGGGGCCACCCCGATCGTGGAGGCCCTGCTCGGCTGACCGCTCCCGACGCGCGCCCGCCCGCCCCCGCTCGGCGCGGCCGCACCCGACTCCTTGGGGGTCTGCGGCTACGCCGGGGGCTCCGGGCTACGCCGGGCTACTCCGGGTACTTGGGCGCGGCCGGCACTGCCACGTGCCGCGCCATGAGCCGGTCCAGTTCCCCCGCGAGCCCGTCGGGCCCCGGCTCGGCGACGTGACCGCCGTGCACGGGCCCGGGTTGCACGAGGGTGCTGCGGGGCGCCGCCAGCCAACCGAAGAGGGCGCCGCGGCGGCGGGCGCGAGCCATCCCGGCGCTCCCGCCGTCGCGGATCAACCCGCTGAGGTTCTCCAGCGCGTCGCGCAGTGCGTCGAGGTCCACGCCGGGGTCGAGCGACCGCAGGCGGTCGTCGTTCACCTCGTACCCGCAGAGGAATTCGCCGCTGTCCTCGCAGTACACGACGACGCCGACGTTGAGGAACTCCTCGCGCTCGGGCCGCGGCACCGCCCGCCACACGAAGTACTGATAGTCGATGGAGGCGGTCATTGCGAGCCTCCCCCCGCGGGCCCCGGCAGCCAGGCGTCGGGGGAGTCCAGCCGGGCCCGCAGGTGCTCGACGTAGGCCGCTCGCACCGCCTCGGCGTCGGTGAGTTGCTCGGTGGGTTCGAGCCACGCGTCCGGAACCATCTCGACCACACGCACAAGTGTGGAGTCGTCGAGCACCGCCGCGAACTCCTCGTGTCGGCTCGCCGGGTCGCCGGCCTGCGCGCGCAGCAGATGCCGGTCGGCGTCGAAGCGGGCGGCGGCGAAGCGCTGGGCGTTCGGGGCCCGGGAGGGCCAGCCGTGATGGAAGTACAGCGCCGCACCGTGGTCGATGAGCCACGGGCGACGGTGCCACACGAGCAGATTCGGGTTGTCCCAGGTGCGGTCGATGTTCGCGGTCAACGCGTCGAGCCACAGGATGGCCTCCGCCTCGGGCCCCGGCACCGGCCGTGACCCGTCGTAGCCGAAAGCCCCTGGCAGGTAATCGATTCCGAGGTTGAGGCCGCCCGATGCGTTGAGCAGATCCTGCACCTCCTCGTCGGCCTCGTACCGGGCGATCGGCGCCGGCAGCTCGATCGAGACGAGTTCGGGCACCCGGAGGCCGAGCGCCCGGCCGAGCTCGCCGACGACGACCTCCGCGACGAGCACCTTGGGCCCCTGCCCGGCTCCGGTGAACTTCACGACGTACATGCCGAGGTCGTCGGCCTCCACGAGCCCGGGCAGCGAGCCGCCCTCGCGGAACGGCGTGACGTAACGGGTCGCGTTGACATGGCGCAACGCCGTCGGCGGGGAGGGCATGAACGACAGGGTAGCCAGCCGTGCGGGACGGCGAGCGCGCCGCTGCTCGCAGGGCCCGCGCGGCTACGCTGCCGCCTATGGAGCCGGTCTACACCCCCGTCATCGGGTTCGCCCGCCTGCTGTTCGCCCTGCAGGGGCTGCGATTCACCGTGACCGGCGCGGAGCACATCCCGCGCGAGGGCGGCGCGGTGATCGTCATGAACCACCTGTCGTATCTCGACTTCGCGTACGCCGGTCTCGTCGCCCGGCCGAACAAGCGGGTCATCCGGTTCATGTGCAAGGACACGATCTTCACCCACCCGGTCGCGGGGCCGCTGATGCGCGGCATGAAGCACATCCCGGTCGACCGCGAGAGCGGGAGCGCGTCGTTCCGGGAGGCGCTCAAGGCGCTCAAGGCCGGCGAGCTGGTCGGCGTCTTCCCCGAGGCGACGATTTCCCGGTCGTTCGAGCTCAAGGAGTTCAAGTCCGGCGCCATCCGCATGGCCGCGGCGGCGCGTGTGCCGATCGTTCCGGTCGTGCTGTGGGGTTCGCAGCGGGTCTGGACCAAGGGGCACCCGAAGCGACTCGGCCGCACGAACACGCCGATCATCCTGTCGGCCGGGGAGCCGATCCGCGTCGAGCGCGGGCAGCGGCCTGCCGAGGTCGAGACGCTGCTGCGGCAACGGATGCAGGAGATGCTCGACGCCGCCCAGGCGATGTACCCGCCGTTGACCGGCAGCGATCTGGTGTTCCAGCCCGCACGCCTCGGCGGCACCGCACCGACCCTGCAGGAGGCGGGGCGCATGGACGCCGCCGACGTCGCCGCCCGCCGCGCCGCCAAGGGGCTGACGGCCGCGTCTGAGCCGGCGGCGTCGGATCCGGCGGCATCGGCTGCGAAGCCGTCTGATCCGACCGCGCCGGCTCCGACCCAACCGCCCGGCGCTCCGGCTGGGCCCGCTGAGTCTGCTGAGTCTGCTGAGCCCACTGAGTCTGCTGAGCCCACTGAGTCCGCTGGGTCCCCCGGGGCCGCGTCGACCTCGGGTGGGCTCGCCTCGGAGCCCGAAGCCGACCCGGCCGAGATCACCTCCCCGCCGCCCGAGCCCCGCTGACCTGCGCTGTCGGGGCGTCGTCCACAGGCGGTGCCGCGGCGCCGAGCATCTTGTCGGACCTCGCGCATACCGTGGCGACCGTGACCGAGAACTCCCCGCCCCCGCCCGCGTCGGCGCCCACCGACGCGTCCCCGCGCAACGCCCCGAGCCCACTGGGGCCCGCCGACCGCGAGCGTGCCGACGCCGTCGTCGCGGCCCTGGCCGGCCCCGGCGCCCGGCTACGCCCCGACCAGGAGTCGGCGGTCGCCGCCCTCCTGGAGCCGGCGGCCCGAGTGCTCGTCGTGCAGGCCACAGGCTGGGGCAAGTCGGCGGTCTACTGGGTCGCCACCGCGTTACAACGAGCGCGCGGAGCCGGGCCCACGCTCGTCGTCTCGCCCCTGCTGGCCCTCATGCGCGACCAGGTCGCCGCGGCCCGGCGCGCCGGCCTGCGCGCGGTGACGGTCAACTCCGGCAACGTCGACCTGTGGGCCGGCATCGAGGAGTCGTTGCGCGCCGACGAGGTCGACGTGCTGCTCGTCTCCCCGGAGCGGCTGGCCAATCCGGGATTCGGGCGACGGGTGCTCGATCACCTGGCCGGGCGGCTCGGGCTGCTGGTCGTCGACGAGGCGCACGCCGTCTCCGACTGGGGGCACGACTTCCGCCCCGACTACCGCCGGGTGGCCGACGTGCTGCGCGACCTCAACCCGGCCACCCCCGTGCTCGCGACGACCGCCACCGCCAACGCGCGGGTCACGGCCGACGTCGCCGCGCAACTGGGGGAGTCGACGCTCGTGCTGCGCGGGCCGCTGTCGCGATCGTCCCTGGCGCTGCACGCGCTGCCCCCGATGTCGCCGCTGGAACGGTACGCGTGGGTGGCGCAACACCTGCCGCACCTGCCCGGCTCCGGAATCGTCTACGTGCTCACGGTGGCCGACACCCACCGCCTCGTCGAGGCCGTTCGGGCCGTGCACGGTCCCGACGCGCCGGTGGCCGCCTACTCCGGCGGCCTGCCCATCGAGGAGCGTGAACGCCTCGAAGACGCGCTGCGCGACAACCGCCTCAAGGCGCTGATCGCGACCTCGGCCCTCGGCATGGGGTACGACAAACCCGATCTGGGATTCGTCGTCCACGTCGGCGCCCCACCGTCGCCCGTCGCCTACTACCAACAGGTGGGTCGCGCCGGGAGGGCTATCGACCACGCCGCGGTCGCGGTGCTGCCCTCCGGCGCCGACACCGGGGTGTGGGAGTACTACGCCACGTCGACGCTGCCCGACCCGCGCCAGTGCGACCGGCTGCTCGAGGCGCTGCGCGCGCAGCCCGAGCCGCAGTCGGTCGTCGCCTTGGAGGCCGGCACCGGGATCAGGCGGGGGCGTGTCGAGTTGCTCCTCAAGCAGCTGGCCGTCGACGACGTCGTGCGCCGCGAGGTCGACGGATGGGTCGCCACCGGCCGCGAATGGCATTACGACGCAGAGCATTACGAGGGCATCCTCGCGGGTCGTCGGCGAGAAGCGGCGATCATGACCGACTATCTCGCCGGGCGCGCCTGCCTCATGGAGCTGCTGGCCCGCTCACTCGACGATCCCGAGGCCGGCCCGTGCGGTCGCTGCGGCGTGTGCACCGGGCGGCTGCCGGACGGGTGGACGGATCGCCCGTCCGGCGACGTCGTCGGGGCCGTGGCGCGCGTCTTGCGTTCGCAGCAGACGGTGCTCGAACCCCGACGCATGTGGCCCGGCGGCGAATCCGGGTTGCGAGGGCGAATCGCGGCCGGGGAGGCTGCCGAGCCTGGGCGGGTGCTCGTGCACGCCGACGCCCCGGAGTGGTCGGAGGTCGTGCGCGGTTGCCTCACCGACGACGCCGACCCGCCACCGGAACTCGGCCAAGCGGCGGTCGACGCGCTGGTGGCCTGGCGTTCCGAGTGGAGCCGGCGTCCCGACGTCGTCGTCGACCTGCCGACCGCCGGATTGCCCCGCGTCGCAGGGGCGGTCGCCGACCATGTCGCCGCCGTCGGGCGACTCGAGCGGGCGCGGTGGCCTGCGCCGGGCGGGTCCGCCGCCATCGAGGGCGATCGAGAACTCGCCGGTGCCGCCCAGGTGGCGCGCTGGCTCGACGCTCTCGAGGTGCCGCCAGCCGTGGCCGAGGCGGTGGCCGACCGGGCCGTGCTGTTGGTTCTCGACGCGACGAGTTCGGGCTGGGCGGTTACCGTGGCCACCCGGGCGCTGCGTCGGCACGGTGCCCATGCGGTGCTCCCGCTGCTCGTCCACCGCCGGCCTTGATGCAGGCCCGGCGGTGTCGCATTCGCCTGCCCACCGGCGGGTGTGAGCCGTCTCACGCGGTGCGCGCTCCGGGCTAGGCGGCGAAACCGATGTGCGCCATGAGCAATCGGCGCTTGCGGATATTTCCCGCAAACGTGCATGTATCTGGGGTGGCTTGGGCATTGGACAACCGGCGGCCGGGGCGAGCGTGCTCGTACCGGTCTACCCGCTCGGGGATGGTCGGGCGCGCGTGCGCGCACCGCGCTGTCGCAATGTGACAACCAGCAGTCCGGCCTCGGGCGCTGTCGATGACGGCGCCCGCAGCCCCCCGGGGACCACTCACACAAAAGGAGCAGGATGTTCGGCAACGACATGACGCAGGACGACCTTCGCCGTCTCTACGACGCCAACGTCGTGGACGAGACCGGCGACAAGATCGGCGGTGTGGGACAGATCTATTTGGACGACCAGACCGACCGCCCGACCTGGGCGACCGTCAAGACGGGCCTGTTCGGCACGAAGGAGACCTTCGTTCCGCTGCAGGACGCGAGCCTGGACGGCGACGACATCCGCGTGCCCTACTCCAAGGGCTTCGTGAAGGACGCGCCGAACATGGACGCCGACCACCACATCACCGAGCAGGAAGAGGACGAGCTCTACCGCTACTACAACGTCGGTGGCACCGACACCCGCGCGGGTGTGGGCGCTGCCGGTGCGGCGGGCGCGGCCGGGGCCGCCGGTGGTCGTGACCGTGACCGTGGTGCCGACTTCGACCCGGACCACGGTGCTGATGGCGGTGCCGACCGCGGTGCGGGCTTCGACCCGGACCACGGTGCTGACGGTGGCGCGGACCGCGGTGCGGGCTTCGACCCGGACCATGGTGCTGACGGTGGCGCGGACCGCGGTGCGGGCTTCGACCCGGACCACGGCGCTGATGGCGGCGCGGACCGCGGTGCGGGCCTGACCGGCCGTGACCGTGACCGTGACCGCGGTGCCGACCGCGGCGCCGAGGGCGACTCGGTCGTCCGCCGCGAGGAGGAGCTGCGCGTCGGCACCGAGCGCGAGCGGACCGGCCGCGTGCGGCTGCGCAAGCACGTGCGCACCGAGGAGCAGACCGTCAACGTGCCGGTCGAGCGCGAAGAGGTGCACGTCGAGCGCCAGCCCGTCCGCGAGGGCGAGAACGTCGGCCGCATCGGCGACGACTCCGAAGAGGTCTCGATGGACGTCCACGAGGACCGCGTGCACGTCGACAAGGACACCGTCGCCAAGGAGCGCGTCGGCCTGTCCAAGGAGACGGTCACCGACCACGAGCGCGTCACCGACACCGTCCGCAAGGAAGAGGTCGAGGTCGACAAGGACGGCGACGTCCGCGGCGACGGCGACGTCGACCGCAACCGTCGTCGCTGACGGCGCTGACACGCTGACACGGCGTACCCGGCGGCGCTGACCGCGTCGCCGACCGTGGGAGAGGCCCGGACACCGATCGTGTCCGGGCCTCTCTGTGTTTTCCTGGTATGTCGGTTTCGGGAGGTGTTGCGTCGCGCTCCGGTGGGTATCTGCGTCGAATGACCTACCCCAACGAGCCGCAGGACCGACCGCCCCGCCAGTCGCCCGTCGAGCCCATCGGTCCCGGCGGTCCCGGCGGTCCGATGAGCGACCCGTACGGGCCGCAGGACGACGTGCCCTCGCGTGGCCGCGGACCGGGTCCGGAATCTGCCCAGGCGTCACGCGGTGGCTTCGGTGGGCTGCCTTTCCCGCACTACACGACCCGCACGCGGCGCGGCACGCAGGTGACGGTGGCCGGCTGCTGCCTGCCGCTACCGATCGGCTGCCTGACCATGTGCGTCAGTGCGGGCGTCATGCTCGCCGCCCACGCCCGGCGGCGCCTCCAGGAGAGGTAGGAGGCGGGCGCGGGGCGGCCGGCTGCGCGGAGCACCCGCCGCACGCGAGCCGCTCCTCGGACGCCGCGCTCAGGCTCCGCGCTCAGGCCAGCCGGGTGGCGCCCTGCTCGGCGCGTGTGACGAACGGCGCCGGAGCCTCCCAGCCCCGCTCGGCGTAGGCGCCGGCGACGGCCTGGGCGATCGACTCCGCGGCGTCCTGCTCGACGAGCGCGATGATCGACCCGCCGAAACCGCCTCCGGTCATGCGGGCCCCGACGGCACCGGCCGACAGCGCGGTGTCGACGGCCACGTCGACGTGCGGAACCGTGATCTCGAAGTCGTCGCGCATCGACGCGTGCGAGGCGTTGAGCATGGGGCCGATGGCGCGCGGGTCGGTGCCGGACCGCAGGACCTGCACGACCTCCAGCACTCGATCGTCCTCGGTGACGACGTGCCGCACCCGCTTGCGCATCGTCTCGTCGTCGGGGCCGTCGAGCCGGGCGAGCGCGTCGTCGAGACCGGCCCCGGTGATGTCACGAAGCGCGGGCACGCCCAGGCGCTGGGCGGCCTGTTCGCAGTCCCGGCGTCGCGCGGCGTATTCGCCGTCGACGAGCGCGTGCGGGGCGCGGGTGTCGATGACGAGCAGAGCGAGGCCGTGGCCGGACAGGTCGAACGGCACGTTCTCGACCGCCAGGCTGCGGGTGTCGATGAAGACCAGCTGCCCGGGCTTGCCGTGCATCGAGGCCATCTGGTCCATGACGCCGCACGGCATGCCGACGAAGTCGTTCTCCGCGCGCTGGGCGAGCAGCGCGATCTGCGTGGCGTCGAGGTCGATCCCGACCAGGCCCGCGGCGGCGGCGGCGACCGCGCACTCGATGGCCGCGGATGACGACAGACTCGCCCCCAGCGGCACCGTGCTGTCGACGACGAGATCGAGTTCCCCGACCACGTGGCCGGCCTCGCGCAGCGCCCAGAGCACGCCGGCGACATACGCGGCCCAGCCGTCGACATCGCCGGGGGAGACGGTGGCTGCGGTGAAGCGGATCGTCTCGCCGGGGCGCTGCGCCGAGGTGACGCTCGAACCGGCCGAGGCGTCGGCGGCCGAGGCGGCGACGACGCAGCGCTGCCGGATCGCCAGCGGCAGCACGAATCCCTCGTTGTAGTCGGTGTGCTCGCCGATGAGGTTGACCCGTCCGGGGGAGGCCCAGACACCCTGAGGCGCGCGGCCGTGCAACGACTCGAAGAGCTGCGTAGCGCCCTGCGCCGACCCGGCCCCGCCCTGGGCGTCGGTGCTCATCGGCCCGACTCCTGCATGAACGCCCACGCGTCGGAGACGATCTCACGCAGGCCGAGTTCGGGTACCCAGCCGAGCTGCTCGCGAGCGCGGGCGGAGCTGGCGACGAGAGTCGTCGGGTCGCCGGCCCGACGCGGGTGCTCGTCGGCGGGGATCTCGTGACCGGTCACCTCGCGGCAGGCATCGAGCACCTCCTTGACCGAATACCCGTTGCCGCTGCCGAGATTGAAGATGCGGTGCCGGCCCGGCTCGCTGGTCTCCAGCGCGAGCAGGTGGGCGCGTCCGAGGTCGACGACGTGCAGGTAGTCCCGCACGGCCGTGCCGTCCTTCGTCGCGTAGTCGGTGCCGAAGACCGCGGCGCGCTCGCGCTGCCCGGCCGGCACCTTGAGCAGGTTGGGGATGAGGTGGGTCTCGATCGCGTGTCGCTCACCGAACGCCCCGCGCGCGCCGCCGACGTTGAAGTAGCGCAGCGAGGTGGCGCCCAGGCCGTGCGCGGCGGCGTAGCCCGTGAGCAGCATGTCGACCGCGAACTTGCTGTGCCCGTACGGGTTGATCGGAGCCGGTGTCACGTCCTCGGTGATCGGGGAGACGTCGGGCTCCCCGTAGCAGGCGGCGGTGGAGGAGAAGACGAACCGCTCGATGCCGTGGGCGCGCACCGCCTCCAGCAGCGCGTACGACCCGACGACGTTGTTCTCCCAGTAGATCTCGGGCTTCTCGACAGACTCCCCGACGAGCGACTTGGCCGCGAAGTGCAGCACGCCCTCCACCTGCGGGTCGAGGAAGTCGGCGGCGTCGTGCACCCGCGCCTGAACGAAACCGGCTCCGGAGGGCACCGCGTCGCGATGCCCCGTCGACAGGTCGTCGACGACGGTCACCTCGTGTCCCGCGTCGAGGAGCTGGGAGGTGACGACCGACCCGATGTAGCCGGCGCCCCCGGTCACGACGAGCTTCATGCTGCGCCCTTCCGTCGGCTGTGTGCGATGTCTGTGCGTGATGTCAGAGTCTGATGTCACCGTGTGATGTCGGCGACGGCCCCGGGCGAACTGCCGAGCGAAGGAGCCGGTAGGCCACCCCCAGCGGCACCCAACGGGCGCAGGGCCTCTCGCCACTCTATCGGTCCGACCGCGTGCTGAACGTGCCATGCGTACATTGCCCGGACCGGTGCCGCGCCGCCGGATTTCGCGGGCGCCGGGGGGCCCGTGCTAGTGTTCGATGTCGTTGCCGGCGGCACGCACACGAGCGCAACCAGCGGTGCTGGAGACCTCGCAGGCGGGCCGCTCACATCCTTGTCCGGGTGGCGGAATGGCAGACGCGCTAGCTTGAGGTGCTAGTGCCCTTTATCGGGCGTGGGGGTTCAAGTCCCCCTCCGGACACCATGTATTCGCGCAGGTCAAGCCGGGTTTCGGTGGGGTTTCTCGGGATGTTAGGGACCAGTCAGGGACCACGCGGAGGTGCGATCGATGGCCGGGCTTGAGGAGCGGACCCTCGCCAGCGGCGAGACGAGGTGGCGCGTCTACTGGCGGCAGGACGGTCGGCGGCGGGTGGTGCCGTTCACCGACGAGACCGGCGCCCGGCGCTGGAAAGCGCTGCTGGAGTCCGCTGGGCCGGAGTTGGCGTTGCGGGCGCTTGAGGTGCCGGACGCTGCGCGGGCGCGGACGGTCGGTGAGCAGGTCGAGCACCACATCACGCACCTGACGGGTGTCGAGGAGGGCACGCGGCGGGATTACCGGCGCATGTGCGAGCGGGACATCGTGCCGCAGCTCGGTCCGGTGCCGGTGACGGCCCTGTCGTATGACGCTGTCGCGGCGTGGGTGAACGGGCTGCAGCGGCGTGGGCTGAGCGCGAAGTCGATCCGGAACAGGCAGTCGTTGTTGTCGGCGGCGTTGGCGTCGGCGGTGCGTGACGGGCTGGTCGGGACGAACGTCGCGAAGGGCGTGAAGCTCCCGCGTGTGGAGCGGCCGGAGATGACGTTCCTCACCCGGGGCGAGTTCGCGCGGCTGCACGAGCTCGTCCCGGCCCGGTGGCGGCCGTTGGTGATGCTGCTCGCTGGTACGGGCATGCGCTGGTCGGAGGCGACCGCGTTGACGGTGGCAGATGTGGACTTCGAGGCGCGGACGATCCAGGTGCGGCGGGCGTGGAAGCACACCGACGGCGCAGGGCACCGACTCGGGGCTCCGAAGACCACGCGCTCAAACCGCACGGTCGCGCTCCCGACCGCCTGCCGGGCCGACCTCGAGGAGCTCGTAGAGGGGCGCGGGCCGCGGGAGTTCGTGTTCACGAACACCCGGGGAGGGCCGGTGCGGCACCCGACGTTCCATGAGGGTGTGTGGACCCCGGCAGTGCACGCGTTCGCGGGTGACCGGCGCCGGGTGGTGCGTGAGGGGCGGGGTCGGCCGCGTGTGGTGTGGGATGAGGTGGGTGAGGGGAAGCGTCCTCGGATTCACGATTTGCGGCATACGTTCGCGTCGTGGGCGATCGCGGATGGGCATTCGTTGACGGCGATTCAGCGGACGATGGGGCATGAGTCGATCACGACGACGTCGGATCGGTATGGGCATGTGTTCCGGGCGGATCGTGATGCGTTCGCTGATCTTGTGGCGGCGCCTGGGGTTGTGCGCGGGATAGGCTCTAGGGCATGAGGATTCGCGTGTGGGCGGCTGCTGCTGCGGCAACGGTGTTGGTGCTGGCTGGGTGTGCGTCGCCGGGGCCGCAGGTGGCCGATCCTGGGGAGGCTGCGGCGGAGACCGCGGCAGTGTCGTCGCCTGCGGAGGGTGCGTACGCGTTCGGTCAGGAGGCGACGTGGCCGGACGGTGTGAAGGTGCGGGTGTCGAAGCCGACCGTGTTCAAGCCGGGCGAGTACGCGGCGATCTCGGACAAGTCGGTGAAGAACTTCGTCGCGGTCGACATCACGTTGACGAACGGATCTTCGGCGGCGGTGGAGGCGTCGAACATCGTGGTGAGGGCGACGTCGGGCGACCGTGAGGCGGAGGCCGTGTTCGATGGTGACCGGTCTACGTTTCCGTCGTCGCGGGTGATGCCGGGCAAGTCGCTGAAGTGGCGGCAGGCGTTCGGGAAACCGGGCAGCGACTTTCTGTTGACGGTGGACTGGGGTTACTCGGGGCAGCCGGTGACGTTCGAGTAGGCTCCGGGTGGGGTCCGTTCCTGGTTCGGTCAGGAGCGGACCCTTTTTCGTGCGTGGGTTGGGGTTCCCGGACTGGGTGATCGAGGAGGCCGACCGGAGAGCCGCGGCCCTCTCCACCGCCGGGCGCCGGTTCTCCCAGGCCCAGGTGATCCGGACGTGGGTCGCGGAAGCGTTGGAGCAAGAAAAGTACGAGAAGTGACCGAGAACGACGAAAGCGCCCCCGCCTAGTGGCGGGGGCGCTGTTGCATGTCGGCGGTGACTGCCTGCCGGTAGGTGTGGCGGCGTTTGGCCTGTGTCGGGCCTACGGGCATGTCTGGGCGGCCGAGGCGCCACGCGATGAAGTCACGGACCGTGGTGCAGGCGGCGGAGTGGATCTGCGAGATGCGGGATTCGGTGACGCCGAGTTCGTCGGCGCATGCCTGCCGGGACCAGCCGTCGCGGTACGTCCACTCCATGACTTGGCGCTGCTGGTCGGGGAGGCGGCGGATCGCGGCCCAGCACCACGCGGTGAGCGCGGCGTCCCTCGCGTGTTCGATGCCGGGCGCGGGCTGGGCGGGGACGTGGTTGGCGATGCGGGTGTCGATGGACGCGGGCCGTGCCGCGGCGAGCGCGAGAGCGTCCCGGACCCGGGCCGGGGTGAGCCCGGTGGCGGCGGCGACCTGCTCGGTGGTCGCTGGGCGGCCGGTGGAGGTGATGGCGACTGCGGCGTCGGTGACACGATGCCTGTCCACGCGCAGACGCCGCGGGACGTGGTCGATGCCGCGCATGTCGTCGCGGATGGCGCCGCAGATCCGGTGCCATGCCCACGCCCCGAACTCCGTCCCCCGGTCGGGGTCGTAGGTGGCGGCGGCGAGGTAGAGGCCGTGCCACGCGGCGGGTTCGAGGTCGGTGTGGTGCACCCACGCCGGTGCGCGGCGGGCCATGAAGATGGCGGCTTCGCGGGGCAGGTGGGCGTGGGTTTCGCACAGGTCGGTGACGGCGTCCCCAGCCATGCCGGGTTAGCCGAGAATGTGCGGGATGAACCAGGCGACGAACGTCACCAGGAGCGCGGTGAACCCGAACCGGCCTGCCGGGGTTTTCGTCCGGAACCAGGCGCGTGTTCTCTCCGAGAGGGTGTCGCCTTCCGTCTCGTTGAGCACGGCGTTCCCTTCAAGGAGGGCGAACAAAGCACCCCAGCAGATCCAGAGGGCGTCGGCCCACCCGAAGGCGGGCCCCGCGGCGAGTGCAGCGAAGCCGATGATGGCGGCGGCGGGGATGAGCGCCGCCGGCATCTTGCCCCTGGTCACGAGGGGAACCTCGCCAACTGGGCGGCGACGACCGGGCCGAAGTTCGGGTTCACGTCGTGGCCCTTCCCGGAGATGATCTGGATGGACGTGTTGAATCCCTTCCCGCGGAACCACTGTTCGCCGTATTCGGCGGTGGCGCGGCCGTCGAACCCGTCCTCGGAGTTGGCTGCGGTGTCGTTGGCGCCGGCGCACCAGTGCATGCGGATCGCGGACTTGACCTGTGTGGAGTAGGTGGGGGTGACGTCGGGTGCCTCGCCGCCGCCGAACACGATGGTCGCTCCGCCGGCGGCGAGGTATTCGGGGTAGCGGCCCATGAAGAACTGCGTTACCTGCTGGGCGCCGCCGGAGAATCCGGCGAGGACGACCCGGGAGGGGTTGATGGCGTACCCGGTTTTCAGGGAGTCGATGAGCGCCTTGAGGTAGTCGGCGTTGGCGTTCCCGGACTCCCACCAGGTGACGGTCCCGGACGTGTCGGGCGCGCGACAGGAGGCGAGGATGAACCCGGCGTTCTTCGCCGCGACCCGGATACCGGAGGAGCCGCCCACGATGTACGAGCTGGAGGGGTTGTTGAACTCGTAGGCGGCGTCTCCGTGGAGCCAGATCATGAGCCCAGCGCCGGAGGATAGCCCGGACGCGTACGCGTGGTACTTCGACGTCTTCCCGGCTCCGGTGAACGAGACGTTCTCGCGGTCGGTGAAGGGGAGGGTCGCGGTGGGTGTGGTGGGGACGGTGGCGGCGGTGCCGTGGGCGAGGGCGACTTTGGTGACGGTGACAGCGCCGACGGTGGCCGCGGCGTCGCCGCCGGTCGCGGTGCCGGCGGGAGGGGATGTGAGGTCATCGCCGCTGGTGCCGGTGCCGGTGCACGTGTTGTACGGCACCGTCTTCCCCGAGTTCGTGGTGTTGGACTGGAGGTAGGCGCCGGTCTTGAAGTAGCAGCCGGAGCCCGCGGAGTTGGGGAAGGTGCTGGAGGCGTTCGTGATCTGCGCGCGCTGGGTGGTCGCCGACGTGCCGGTGTCGGCCCAGACGGTGACGGTGTTGTTTTCGGAGCGGACGCGGATGGTGAACAGCTGCCCGACCCTGACTTCGGGGATGAGCGGCGAGGATTGGATGACGGAGTTCCACTTCCACTTGATGCGGAACCCGCCCGTGGCGGTGCCGGTGACGGCCGCGTTCCCGACAGTGGGCCAGAACCCGTCGGCGTAGGCCATCCAGCAGTCGTCGGCCGCGTCATGAATCTGGGCGACGACGATCATCGGCCGCTTCAGCATGAGTCGGTCGACGCGCAGGGTGGTGGTCATCTCGTGGTACTTGCCGTCGTTGAATCCCCAGGAGGCGTTCGCGGACCCGCTGCTGGTCATTTCACGGAGTTCGCAGCGGGGGAACACGGAGCCGGACGTGGTGGAGCCGCCGCAGACGGGGGCGAACGTCACGCCTGCGCCGTCGGTGGATGGGTAGATGTAGGTGTCTTTGTACGTGCCGAGGGAGGGCTGTTTGATTTCGGCGGCGGTGCCGGTGAACCCTCCTGTGGAGTCGGTGGGGAGGGTGACTTTCCAGTTGGTGAGGTCGAGGCGCTGCCCGATGGTGGCGGTCGGGGTCGGTGTCGACCCGCCGCCGCCGGAGTAGGCGGGGAGGGCGGCGACGTACGCCTTGTATTCGGTCCATAGGGCGTCGACGCTCTTGGAGCGGGCGTTGAGGCTGGTGATGATCGACGGGTTGAACGTCGAGGAGGTGAGTGCTGCGTTCAGCTTTTTCACGAACCCCGGCGACGGTGTCGGGGCGTAGCGTTCGATCCAGTCGAAGAAGAACCCTGTCACGTCGTACCCGTCGTACCAGTTGGTGCCGCCACCAGAGGGCCGCCGGGATTGGGCAGGGTGATAGCCGAGGCGGATGAGGACGAGGTCGGCGATTCCTTCGATGGTGCCGGTGGCCTGCTGCGAGGTGCCGTACGATGCGCCGTTCTGGTAGAGGTGGACGACCTCGTGGGTGGTGTAGGACGCGGTGACAGCGGCGCCGCGGGACTGGTTGCCGAACTCGATGCCGCCGGTGGAGGCGGTCGCGGCGGCGAGCATGTCGTTCGCGGTGAACGTGAGCTTGACGATGGCGTGTGTGCGGGGCACCTCGGATTGCTTGTTGTACAGGATGGAGCAGACGTTGCGGGCCATCTGCCGGAACCCGGCGAGCCACTGGGCGCCGGGGAACCGGATGACGTAGTCGTCGCGGGTGGCGGTGGAGATCGAGTTGGAGTTGATGGTTCCGACGAGGGCGGCGCCGTCGAAGTTGCTGGAGTCGGCGGCCACGATGATGTCGGCTTCGTCGGTGAGGTCGACCGCGGCGAGCCCGCCTTCGGTGGGCATGGAGGTGATGGAGAACGGGTCGCCGTAGCAGGTCCACGTGATGGGCAGCGTCATGCCGGGGTTGTTCGCGATGAGCTTGCGGTGGAAGAACACGCGGCCGTCGGTGGCCTGGTTATCTCCCCACCCCTGCAGGACGGTGTTGCGGAGGTCGGTGAGCTTCGACAGGTACGCGGTTTCGGATCCGCCCTTGCTGGGGGGTTTGGTCGCGGCGCGGGCTTTGGCGACGATCCCGCCGAAGCTTTCGGAGTCGGTGCCGGGGCCGTGGTTCACGGAGATGTCGTAGAGGATGCAGAGTCCGAGGAGCCCGACGCCGTCTTCTTGGGCGGCGGCCAGCGCGGGGCCCCAGTAGACGCGGTCGCGTTCCCGCCGTTGGCAGTCCTGGAACCATGCCTGCGCGGAGGCGTTGGCCCAGTCCGTTTTGAACGCGGACCCGAGCAGGCTGTTGGACAGGGCGGGACGTTGGGAGTAGGAGGCCGCCATGATCTGCCGCAACTTCGGCAGCCACTTCGCCAGGCTGTTCGAGGGGTAGGCGGTGTTGGCGTACTCGACGAGGGTGAGCATGTCCCCGGTGCCGGAGCAGAATCCGACGATACCGGCGGTGTATCCGCGGCCGTCGCCGATGTCCTCGATATACCCGTACTTCGTGGTCCACGCCGTGGTGGAGTTCTCGGCAGTGCTCGTGAGGCGGAGCGCGATTTCCCGCCAGCCGGTGGACGCGAGCCCGGTCGAGGTGGCCCACCCTGACTGCGGCGGCGGGGGGACGGTGCCCGGGTCGGTCGGCACGGAGGTGTCCTGCAGCTGCCAGGTTCGCAGGTAGTCGACGTCCATGTGCCCGGCCGGGGGGGTGTAGCCCTTCATCACGCCGGTGGAGAACACCGGGTAGAGGGTGCCGATGTAGTCGAGGCCGGGCCCGGTGTAGGAGGGTCCTGGCTGCCCGTCGAGCCACACTTGGATGCGGCCGTCGACCCATTCGAGGCCGTAGGTGTGCCAGGCGCCGTCGGCGTAGTCGACGCCGGACGGCCCGTAGGACTGCCAGTACGCCTGCTTCGACGTTGCGCCGCCGTCCTCCGACCAGTGGACGTTGAAGTGAGGGTGGTACTTCCCGTCGGGGGTGTCGGCCTGCACGAACTCGGCGATGTCGACCTCGGGGGGCCACGTGTTGATCGGCAGCGGCAGGAGCCAGAACGCGGGCCATAGGCCGGGTGCGTTCGTGGACAGCCGGATGCGGGCTTCGAGGAACGTTCCTTCGCGGACGGTGAGGCCGGTGGCGGTGTGGGCGTAGGAGGCGGTGTAGGGGTAGGTGGTGCCGTAGGAGGTGATGGGGGTGGGATCCCAGGCGAGGCGGAGCATGCCGCCGGTGGCGGTGACGCGGTCCGCGGAGTAGGCGTGGTTGTCGCCGGCGGGGTTGATGGGGGAGTTGTAGGTTTCGCCGGGGGCGCCGCGCAGTGTGGTCCACACGCTGGTGTTGAGGGCGGTGAAGTCGTCGGCGAACGTGAGGGTCCAGGTGCCTGCCGGGCCGCCGGTGGGGGTGTTGGGGCCGGTGACGGTTCCCGGGTCGCCTGGGTCGGTGCTGCCGGGGTCGGTCGGGGTGCCGGTGTTGCCGGTCCCTGCGGCGGGGACGTGGAGGTCACCGGCGAACGCGTCGGCTGGGGAAGGGGGTGCGCCGACGGCGATGACGACACCATTCCCAGCGGGGCGAGGCCCCCAGTTGGTGGCGGTGGGGTTGCGTTCGTCGACGGGCGCGCGAACCCGGAACCCCGCGACGTCAGTGGGGAGCCGTGCCGCGGCGAGGGTGCCGGACGTCATACGCTCCGCAGCGAGCTGGATTTGGGCGTCACTGGTGTTGTCGACGTTCCCGAGCCCGATCATGTCTTTGGTGATGCCGGTGACGACGCCGGTGAACGCCGGGTCGACGGTGGGTGCCCAGCGTGCGGCGGCGAGGGTGTCGCGGATGGCGGTGATGTCGCCGCGGGCGTCGTCGGTGTCGCCGACGGCCTGCCCGATCGCGTCGTGCTGGGCGTCGCCCACCGCGGTCCACTGGTCGTGGCGGTCGGGGCGGGGCGGCATCGACGGGGGGTACGCCACAGGGTCTCCTAGGTGATGGTGATGTCGTCGACGTCCATGGACACGGATGCCACGGCTTGCCCGGTGCCGCAGACGAAGCCGAAGTATCCGGCGGCGACCTGGGTGGTGGTGACGTTGATCTCCCACGCCGAGGGTTCGGTGGCGGTCGCTGCCCACGCGCGTGCCTGCACGGTGCCGCCGTTGATGCGGATGCGGAGGCGGTAGTCGGTGCCGGAGTCGGTGGCGCGGGTGACGGACGCGAGGGTGGTGTATGTCCAGTTGTCGATCTGCGAGGCGGAGAAGCTTCCGCCGGAGAACCTGATCCTGACCCCGTTCTGAGGGTCGAGGTTCGGCTGGTCGCAGCGGGCGACGAACATGGCCTGCGAGTCGCTGCCGCGGTTCAGGAGGAACGTCGCTTCGACGTTCGCGGCGAGCGTGGAGTGCCGCACGGCGACACCGTCGCTGGAGTTGTAGTTGCCCATGGTGTTGCCGGAGGTGAGGCGGCCGCGGTTGTTCTGGACGGTGGCGGATCCGCCGGTGGGGAGGCGGGACAGGACCCACGGCGCGGGCCACGCGGCGCCGTTGGAGAGGCCGTTGAAGTTGGTTCCGGCGGTGGTTTGGGTGAGGGGGGTGACGTGCAGGTCGGTCGCGGGCGCGTCCGACGGGGCGGGTGCGGCGCCGACGGCGATGACGAGCGGGTACCCGGCCGGGCGCGGCTCCCAGTTGGTGGCGGTGGGGGTGGCCTCGTTGGCGCGGGTGCGGCGCCGGACCGCGGCGACCCCAGCGGGCAGCCTGGCGGGCGGGATGGTCCCGGACGTGATCTGCGTGGCGCTGTAGGTCTTCGCCGCGTCCGCAGTGTTCGAGACGTTCCCGAGGCCGACCATCGCGGCCGTCACACCGCTGACCGTGCCCGTGAACGACGGGTTCGCCAGCGGCGCCCGCGTCGCCTGGAGGTTCGCCAGCGTCCCCTGCAGCGCGAGGACGTCCGACTTGAGCTGAGGGACGTCGGTGATGAGCTGCTGCACGTTGTCGTACCAGGCGTACCCGACGTCGAGCCACGGCTGCCCTGTGGTCGGCTTCGCTGGCATCGGCACGATCGGCACGGGCTGGCCCCTCTCATGTGGCGGATTTCGGTCCAGACATGGACCCGGTCGACGGTTCCCGTGTGCGGCTGGTCCCTTAGGTCAGGGAGATCCCCGGGGCGGTGCGCACCACTAGCTCGGGTGGTCGGCTGTGCGGACAAGGGGGTTGATGTTCCAGTCGCCGGTGACACCGGCGGGGGTTGACGGGTGCTAGCGGCGGTTCACGCCGACCCGGCCTGTCCCGGCGCGTCGCAGCGTGACCGGGCCGCTGCCCTTGCGTTGCACGACGAGACCTTGCCCGTAGGGTTCGTCGACGGGAAGCGCAGAGCCCGCGCCGGCGGCCTGGTCCACGCGGATCGTGTGGACAGTAATGGACGCGGCGACGCCGGATTCCCAGGTGGTTTTCCCGATCCGCGGGGCGTCCCACCCGTCCCCGGCCAACGCGGCGGTCCCGGAGCCGGACGTCACTTGAGCTTCGGTTTCGTCGTTGACGATCGACAGGCGCCACGTCGATGAGCCGCCCCCGATGGACAGGGCGAGCGCGACGCGCAGCCGTGTCCCGGCGGCGGGTAGCGCCCCGGCCGCGGTTGTGTGGCACGCGGTCCACTCGCACGCCAACTCGGCCCGGCCGCCCTGGTCGAGGGCCAGGGTGTAGCCGTTGTCGGTGCCGTCGGCAGACACGCGGAGTACGTGCATCCACTGCCCGGAGGCGAGGGACGGCACGGTCAGCACGGCAGACACCGCGACCTCCGACGCCCCGGCGGGCACCGCGGCCCGCAGCACGCTGGCCTCGCCGGCGGCGGCGGACGTGGTGATCCGCACGGCCCGGTCCCCGTACGGCGACGCCCCGGGCACCACCTCCAGGGTCCCGGTGGAGTACGACTCCCACAGAACCGGCAGGCCACCGAAGTCGGTTCCCAACTCGACACCAGGAACATGCTGGCCTGTTGGGGTGCCGGACCAGTGCGTGAACGCCACCGTCAGGGGCCCGTCACGTACAGCTGGCCAGCTGGCATCGCGTCTATCTCGGCCTGAGTCGGGTTGTACGGCAACGTCCCGCCGCCACCGGCCGAATCCTCTAACACTCTCAGGTCGGCGTCTATCCCGCGGAACGCTGGCCCAAGCCACGCCCACAGCGACTCCGCAACGTACTCATACCTCTTGCCGGCCACGGTCATCCTTCCTCGCCGTCGTGGAGACGGTCGTACTGTGTCGGACCATCAGGGTCCCGGTGCCGCCCGGTATAGTCGCCGCCCTGGTACAGGGACCTGTCGGCGGGCACGAGGGGGGTGCCGTCCGCTGCGCGGGGCTCATCGACAGGGGTCACCTTCCCCCTGGTCCAGAGGACGAGTGCAGCGGTTCCGGCGAGGTCGATGACGAGCGCGGCCTGCCCCTCCACCTCCGCGGTGAGAGGCAGGACGCCGGAGATCACTAGGAGGTGCAGGACCGCGGTGACAGCCGCGACCACGGCGGCGCGGATCGCGAGAGGTTCACGCTTCGCGTCCATCACATGGCCGCCCAGGTGATGCTCCCGACCATGCTGTCGGGGGTGAGTCCGTGGGCCTTCTGCCAGTCCCGGACAGCCCTCGCCGTCGCCGGGCCGAACCGTCCGTCGCTGGCCACCTTGACCTTGTTCTGGATGAGGCCGATCGCGAACCGGTCCGCCACCCGCTTCCCCGAGTGGGAGCGGGGTCCGCCGTCGTCGACGCCGTACCAGTGCCCGGCGGCGAGAGGGAACGGTCCACGGGGTTCGGTGGGCGGACCGGCCGGCGCGGTGGGCTTCACGATCGACGCGGGCGCGTTCCGCGTGGCAGCGGCGTTCCGCACCCACGTCAGGTAGTCGCCCCACGGGAACGACGTGCCGGGATCCCAGTGGGAGGACAGCTTGTACACCCGGGACGCTTGGACGTGCCCGATCAGACCCGCCTCCCCGGCGCGCAGCTGCGCGTCGGTGAGGTGCCTGATGGGGATGTCGTGGCGGGCGCAAATCCCGGCCATGAGCGGCGCGGACTGGTCCCGCAGCATCGCCAGCGAGTACGCGTCAGCCCAGTCTGCGGTGCCCTGTTTCGCGTATCCCGCGTGTTCGAGCTGGATGCCGTCGGCGTTCGCGCCCGGCGCCGCGTAGGCGGTGTCTAGCTCGTTGACGCCCTGGATGGTGGAGTCCGCGTCGACGTAGTAGTGGGCGGATGCCATCGGGGCCTTGGAGCTGCGGAAGTAGTTGGCGCACCACTCCGCGGAGGTGGGCCGCTCCGGGTACTCCATCGTGTGGATAATCCCGAGCCGCACGTTTCTGACGCGGCCGCGGCGGTAGTTGGTGGCCTGGATCATTTGGATAGCCATGGGGTCTCCGTGGTCGGTTGTTGGCCTAGGCGGTGCCGTGGCCCGTGGCGACGGGGTCTCCGTCGTCGTCTTCGTCTGGTGGCCACAGCGGCGGCCGGGGTGGGGGGTGGCCGCCCATGTCGATGAGGGCGTATCTGACGGCCCGGTCCCAGATGGCGTGGTCGGCGAGGATTTCCTCGTGTCTGCGCTGGTAGGCGCGCATTGCGTGGAGTTCGTTGAGGACGTCGTCGAGGCGTTCTTCGAGGCCGTGGTTCTGTCTGGTGAGGATGTCGTGGATGGCGTCGCTCTTGTCGAGGAGGGTGCGGCGGCGCCCGTCGGTCCATTTCCGGATGACCGACTGGTAGTTCCCGAGGAGCTGTGGAGCGGCTTGGAGGATGACCCCGATCACGAAGACGACGGCGATGACCTGGATGACCCAGGGTGTCCGGGCGATCGCGTCGAGCGCCCCGGGTGGGATGGCGTCTTGGTCCACGGCTAGCTGCCGGCAGGGGCGGTCGCGGTTTCGACCGGGACGGCGTCTTCGTCTCGGAGGGGCCGTGGTCCGGAGCGGACAGCGAGCATGGTGTGGAGGATGGACAGGATGCCGAGGGGGAGGATGCCGCGGATGCCGTCGGCGGGGACGTGGGCGATAGCGACGAGGGCGGCGGTGATGGTGACACCGACGATGCAGGCTGCCCAGGCGGTGGGGCGGAGGCGGCCGGTGGCGGTGAGCGCTGCGGCGGGCAGGATGGTGACGAGCGCGGCGCACATGGTGGCCCAGATGCTCCATGGGATGGCGTCGACCGCGGTCTGCTGGGGAGGCCACCCGTCGAAGGCGTTCGCGAGCTGCGCGAACGCGAGGATTCCGTAGAGCCCGGCGCCGAGGGAGTTGCCGAGCCACACGAGGATGTGGCGTTGGGCGGCGATGCCGAGGAGGATGAGTGCGCCGACGGCCCAGGACCAGGCCGCCCAGATGAAAAGGGGGAACGCCGATTCGATGTAGCCGAAGCTGTCCTTGGCGCCGTGGACATAGTCTTCGGCGCGGATGAGGGCGGCGGCAGCGAGCATGAGCTTGAGCAGGATGATGTCGGACGTGACGAGCGCTGCGGGCTGCCACCGGTCGTTGAGAGCGTCAGACATTCGGAGCCTCCCTTCGAGGTGTCGGGTGCTGCTTGAGGTTGAAATCCCCCGGCTTCAGCCGTGGGGAACCGTTAACACCCGACTCCTCTCCGTTTTCGGCTAGCCAGCGAGGAATGTGATGTCGTCGTATGAGGCGGTGTACGCGGCGGCCGTCGAGGACGGTCGCGCCACGAAACCCAAGTAGCCGGCGGTTGTCTTCGACGGGTTGACCGTCAGGTCCCAACCCGCCGGCTCTGACGCAGACGCGGCCCACGACTTCGCTTGCACCGTTCCGCCAGCGGCCGCGATCTTCACCTTGTAGTCGACTCCGGTTGTCCATGTCCTGGGTGTCTCTCCGAGGGTTGTTTCGGTCCAGTTCACCGACTCCGCGATCGAGAGTGACGACCCGAAAGTCCCGACGGCGATTCCGTTCCCGGGGTCCAAGTCGGTTTCATCGGAACGCAGCACGAACCGCGCGTAGACGCTGTTCACGCGGCGGAACGTGTAGGTGATGGTGAAGTTTGCCATTGACGTCTGGTGCCGTACGGCGACGCCATCCTCGGACCCGTAGTTGCCGACGGCCGCGGCGGTCGTGAGGAGGCCACGCCCACCGGAAACGCTGATGGAGCCTCCTGCTGGAAGCGCCGCCTGAACCCACGGGGCGGGCCACCCGGACGTCTGGTCCGTGCCGAACGACGTGAGTTCTCCGGTGGCGGTCCCGGCCTGCATGGTGGCGGGGATGTGAAAATCGCCTGGCTGCGCGTCGTTCGGTGCGGGAGCGGCCCCGACCGCGATCACGTAGGAGTACCCGGCCGGACGCGCCCGCCAGTTGGTGGCGGTCGGGGCCGCCTCGTCAGCGGATGAGCGGACGCGGATGGCGGCGCCACCGAGTGCCGCCTTCAGCGACGGGACGTCGCTGATCACCTCACGCAGATTGTTGTCTGCGGTGTCACCCCACGTCGTCCACGTGCCGCCCTCGTTCGGCTTGGCCGGCATGTTCTGGTAAGCCATCGGTCACGCTCCGAACGCTGCGCCGTAGTTGATGCCGAACCCGCCGGATGCGGTGGCAGTGATGGTGATGTCGTCGTACTGGACGACCTGCGCCGCGCCCGGGGTGGCGCTGGTGCCGGCGACGACGATGCCGAGGTACCCGGCGGTGGTTTTCGCGACGGTCGCGGCGGTGACGTCCCACCCGGTGGGTTCGGGGTCGGCGAGGGGCCACACGCGGGCTTTCACGGTGGGTCCAGTGGCGTCGATCCGCAGTCGGTAGTCGGCGCCGACGGTCAGGGTCTTGGTGGCGGTGGCGATGACGGTCGCTGTGCCCGCGACGACGTCCGAGATCGTCAGCGAGGTGCGGTCGTAGCCGACGCGGACGGCGGTGTTCGCGCCGAGGTTTGCGACGTCGGAGCGCAGCACGAACCTCGGGCGGGCCGCGTCGCTCTGGTGCCGGAACGTCAACAACACGTTGGTGTTGGTTTGCATCCCGGAGCCGTAGCGGATGGCGGCCTGGTCCTCGAACGCGGAGGCACCCAGCGAACCAGTGGTGACGACACCCCGCCCGGCGGCGACGGATGCCCCACCGCCCGCGGGGACACGCTCGGTGATCCACGGCGCGGGCCACGACGCACCATCCACCAGGGAGAATGTCGTGGTGACGTCGGTGACTGTGTTGGCGTCACGGTCCTGGCGCCAATCCAGGGGTCCCGCGTCCGCGGGTGCGGGGGCGGCGCCGACAGCGACGACCGCGGCGAACCCCAGCGGACGCGCGGACCAGTTCGTCGCGGTCGGGGTCTGCTCGTCAGTGTCGGTGCGCCACCGCGCGGCGACCAGCGACGCCCGGTCCTCATCCGTCAGGCCGCCTCCGCCGCCGTGGCCCTGAAGCCACAGGTCCACGATCGACTCCACGGCACGCCGGAACGTCGACCCCGCGGTCAGCGCGACTTCGGCCATGTCGTCGGGCAGAAACCGCCGCGACACGATGTCCTCACGGCGCCACCCAGACGGTGTGCCCATGTCAGACCTTCCCCCTCGCCCCGGCCCACAGCGCCTTGTATTTCGCGGCGGCGTTCGGCATGTTCGACCCGCCGCCCGCGATTCGCAGGGCGTTGCGGATGTAGTCCATGTCCTCGTGGAAGTACGCTTCGACGGCGACGACGTCGCGGTTCTTCCAAATCCAGTCGTACATGAACTGGATGAACGCTGGGGAGTCGCCGCAGCCCTGCGTGCCGTGGCAGCCCCATTCGTTGATGCACATGCCCTTGCCGTGGGCGCGGGCGAACTCCGCGACGTTGTCGAGCATGACACCGGAGCCGGAGGTGCGGCGCAAGTACCGGTTCTTGTCGGTGGGGCAGGTCCCGCCGCCCGCGTCCTTGAACTCATAGATGTCAAGGCCGATCAAGTCGACGACGTCGTCACCGGGGTACGGAATCGACAGGACACCGTTCGCCGCCGACGACCCGGACAGGCCGTTGTCGGAGTTGACCTCGAAACAAATCACGAAGTCCTTGCTGATCGACTTGAAGATCTGCGCGTGGCGGCGGAACCCGGCCTTGAAGCTCGCGACATTCGCGGTCGTGACTTTCCACGTCCAATCGATCTGGATTTCCCACGTCAGGCGGATAATCGAGTTCCCGCGGCCGTACCTCACCAGGTAGTTCGCAGTGTCCCGCGCGATCGAGTCGTATTTCCCGCTGGCGACGCCCGCCCAGTCGTTCCCGGCCGCCTTCGACAGCGGCGTGTACCCGAAGATCAAGCGGCCCTTGTAACCGTTGGTGAGCCCGGCGGGCCAGTCTTCCACGAGCCCGGACTGCCCACCATCCCGCGCGCTGTAGGTGACGAACCCGTCGAGGGGGAAACCCATCCACGACTCCATGTCCGCGGCGGCCTGCGCGTCCATCGGCCGCCCGCACGTGTGTGCCCCGACGTGCCACGGCAGGCCAGATCGGGTCGGGCCGAGGATCCGCATCGCGGCGGACTGTGTCGTCGGGGGCGTCGGGTTGGTCGGGGTCGTGGTGTCCGTCTCCGGGACCCACGCCGGACCACCCCAGCCGGGCGAGACCGCTTCGAGCTGGTCGAGGGGGATGCCCTGGAGGACGGTGTCGACGGAGCGGCCTTGGAGGTAGGTGCCCCACGGGTCGGTCCCGGTCTGCGCTTGCTCACGGGCGCCGGATTCGCAGACGAGGCCAGGTTTCTCGGCGCCGCCGATGACGACGAGGCCGTACTTCTTCATGGCGGTTCCGACGGCCTTCCCGAGCGGGGTGCACTGCGATAGGTCCGCGGATGCCTTGAGTCGGTACCGCTGCCCCATCTTCGGGGCGTTCGCGTCGGTGGAGGTCCCATCGGAGCGGGTCGCGGGCCACACGTACCCGGTCGCGGCGGTGTCGTAGGCGAGGTTCAAGCCGATGGCGTGCCCGATCGCGTTGACGTTCTGCTGCGTCACCGCGGCCCTCGCCTCGCTGACCTTGATCGCGGCGGCGACGAACGAAATCCCAGAGCCGGTGAAACCGGTTCCGGTCGGGAACGCGCCGGTTGAGGTGCCGGCGGAGTCGATACGCCCACCCCACGACGCGGACCACTTCCACGTGCCGTCGGTGGCTTGGGTGAGCCCGAGGAACTCCCACACCTGCTTCGTGTCCAGGGACACGATCGCGGCGGTCTTGAACAGATTCGCGGGGGGCGACATGCCGGACGGGATGGGCACGGCGTCGAGGGCTCCGGTCCCGGCCGTGTTGTGCATGAGCGCCACATCGCCGCGCGTGGACGTGGCCGGCGGGGTGATGTTGACGCGCGGCGTGGACGCGGTGGCCATCCACATCGGGCAGGAGTCCTGGTAGGCGTCGAGTCGCAGAGCCGACGTGGACGCGGTCCCGACCTGGCCGCGGAGGTAGGTGACGAGCCCCGCGGATGCCTTCGCTGCCGGCGCCGACGACAGGTCGCTGTAGAACACGGAGTTGTTGGCGAACCGCAGTGTGGCGGGGTCGGTGGTGTCGGTGCCCGCGGGGGGCGGGACCGCGACCGGCGACGACTGCAGCATCACGTCCGTCAGGGTGAGGTCGCCGCTGGTCTTGACGACCTCGACCTCGACGTCCTTCCACGACGGGATGACGGCTTGCGACGCGGCGGCCCACGTGAACGTCAGGGTCTGCGCCGAGGTGGTGGTGGATTTCGCGACGGCGGCGCACCACACCTGAGAGCCGGACAGGAGCCGCACCTGCACCGTGCCCGCAGCGGACGACCGGACTCCGAACAGGGTCACAACCAGGTCGTTCCCAGACGTGGAGGCGTGCTGGAAGTTCCGCATGTCCAGCTGCAGCCGGACACCGCCGGAGCCGACAGTGGGTGTGCCGGTCGCGGACGTCAGGGTGTCCCCGTCGGACAGGGCGGCTGCGAGGGTCACCCCGGCGGGGGTGGACCAGGTGCCGTCCTGCAGGAGCACCGCGAACGGCCGGACGGTGGGGGACGGGGTGGAGGTGTCCGCGGCCGGGGTCCCGGGGTCGGTCGGTGTGGTGCCCGGGTCGGTGCCGCCGCCTCCCGGGGTGCCGCCGATCGTCGTCCACGACGGCCGCCCGGCGGCGATGGCGGTGCACCACTGGAACACCGTCTGCGACACCCACACGTCGCCGATGGTGAGTCCGTCAGCGACGGCCGGGGCACGGCCGGACGCGAGGGGGGAGAAGTAGATGCGGGAGCCCTGCGTGGCGTCCCGGGCGGGGTTGGGCCACGACCCGTCAGACGCTTGCACGACGGAGGTCACGGCGCCGCGCGGGACGATCGCCGACCCTGACGGCAGAATCCGCCCCAACGCGGCACGGAACAGGCTGGTTCCGTCCGTGGCCTCCTTCGCCATGCGGGCGTCGACGTCCTGCTCACGCACCACGTACTGACGGTCAGACTGCACAGGCTGTGTAGACAAGCGATCTCCTTAGAGGGGGAACAAGGCGGCGACGCGGCCGTCGTCGTCGATGACCATGAGCCCGCCATCCAGGACGGGGGTGGAGGACACCCAGATGCGTCCGTCGGGGTCTTGCCCGACGTACCGGACGGTGGTGGCGGTCGCCGCGATCGCATCCACCGCTGCCCGCGCGGCCGTCGCTTGCGCGAGGGCCTGGTCGGCCTCGTCGAGGGCGTTCAGACCGCGGTCGGAGATGACGAGGGTCTCGGTCTCCCCGAACCTCGCGATCCCGTACTGCAGATCAGCGGTGAAGTTCCGCAGCACCCCGTACGGTCCGGTGCGCAGGGGGCCTTGGACGCCGAGCTGGTCGAACGTCGGCACCGGCTGGCGCGTCGTGGGGTCGAGCAGGGCCCCGTCGTTCCGGTCCGCGGCGAGCTGGTTGCTGACTCGGTCGACCACGACCCACGGGAACGAATAGCCGAACGCGGCCATCAGCCGGTCACCCCCCCGTACGCCACCCAATCCAGGTAGCTGAGGTTCCCCGCGTATGCCTTCCAGCCCGCGGCCGTGTTCGTCGGGAGCTTCGCGGTGATGATCGCCTGCGTCGCCGTAACCGCCCTGTCCTGATAGGACACGTACACCTCCAGCAAAGGGTTCGCCGCTCCCAGCCGCGGCTTGAACAACATCACCCGCGGGGTCCACCCGAGGCCGTGGGTGATGGTCGCGGCCCCCGTTGAGGAGAACGTCACATCGAGGGTTGTTCCGGCGACGATCAGCGGGACGGACGGCATCGTCGGCATGGCCGGGTCTTTTTCTTTCTCCAGGCCGACGCCGCCGCTGCTCGTGATGACGGCCCGGTAGCGGTCGCCGTTGGGCAGGACGTACGCGGCCCCGAGCTGCGGGTCCATGCTGGCGGCCTGCAGGGAAGGGGCGTAGCAGGCTTTCCCGGCGTGAACGCGGTAGTCGACGAGGCTGGCGACGGTGGTGGAGCCTGCGGCGACGGTCGCGACCCCGAGGGGCTGGTAGTCCTCCACGCCGGGCTGCGTGACCCGCCCGACGGGTGACGCCCCGGACATCTGCAGGTACGCGAGGGTCGTCTTTCGGTTCCCGGAGCCCCAGACGCGGCGCAGGCACACGAGCCACGACATGGTGCCGGACGACGCCGCTGGGAGGCTGATTTTCTCGCCGGTGAGGGTGTCGCGGACGCCGTGGCCGAGGGTCCAGCCGTCGGTGAGGGCGACCTCCCGCGTGCCGGGTCCCGCGTACAGGCGCAGCGCGTTCGGGGAGGAGTAGGAGTAGGGGGTGCCGAGGTGCGCGGCGATTCCCGCCCACTCGCCTTCGTTGATGCTGTCGGTGCCGTACCCGACAGACACGATCGCCACTAGTCGATCACCTCGTTCTCATGTCGCGGATGGAGCGGGCGAGCCGGTTGATGGTGGTGCGGAGGGTCACGGATGGGTCGTCGGAGCGTTCCCCGACGATCGGTGTCACCTTCAGGCCGTCTTGGGTGTCCCACACGATTTGTGCTTCGCGGAGGGTGTCGGTCACCGTCACCCCGGGGGCGACTTGCACGGTCACGGTGTCCCCGACCCGCACGGACTTCCCGTACCGGAAACCGGCGGTCTCGGCGAGCGTGAGGGTCAACCCGGTGGTGGCGTCGCCTTCCGCCAACGTCTCGTTGCCGCGTTCGGCGTGGACCGCGGGGTCTTCGGTGTCGCGGGCGTCCCTGAACACCTCGATCGTCTCGCCCCACAGCTGCTCGCGGTCCGTGTCGATCACCGACAGGAACTCACGCGCCGTGCCTTCGCCCTGGCCGCCGACCACAACGCGGGTCGCGGACGGGGCCTGACTCGACCAGGCCCAGTCCACGAGAGCCCCGGATTCCTCCGAGATGACCTGCGGCCGGACGGTCGGGGTGTAGCAGTCCACCACGAGCCCCGCGCCGGACTGCCGCACGGTGACGCCGACGCCGGCGGTTTCGAGGAGCGGCAGGACCCGGTCAGCGATCGGGTGCATGCGCAGGGTGGCGGTGACGCGGCCTCCGCGGCCCGCGTCCGCGGCGACGGTGATGGGCGGCTGCGAGCGGCCCTTGTTCGCGTTGACGACAGTCTTGAGGACGGTTTCGGCGGGGCCGGTGACCGTGTGGTACGCGGTCGCCGCGCCCTGCGCATCGATGGCCCCGGCAGGGTTCGGCCAGCCGAGCAGCCGCGTCAGCAGCCGGAAGTCATCGTCGATCGTGACCGTCAGCGTGCCCTCCCTGCGTGGCCCGTCGCCCTCCGCCGCGGACACCCGCCCTGACATCACCAGCTCGCCGAGGTAGTGCACGGTCATGCGTGCGCCGGAGTCCATCAGGTACGGCACCCGCAGGTCGTCGGTGGGGACGGTGACCTTGCAGTACCCGGTCGACAGATGCCGGGGAACTAGTTCGACACGCAGGGGCGCGCCGATCCACCCGATCCGCTGAAACGCCCGCGTGTACACGGTCAACGTGAACGGCGATAGGCCAGTCACGTCAGCCCCAGGCCCGGTAGTAGAGGGGGTCGAGGGTGGCCTGCACCGCGGACCCGCCTGTCGCGGACAGCGACAGCGTGACGGCGGTCCCGGGCGGGATCGCCGCGAACGTGCTTGGTCCGAGCTGGCCGGTGCGGTCAACGACGGCGCCAGCAGCGGTGTACACCATGGCGGTCATCGCCGACGGGCGCGTGTCGATCACGAGGGACTCGCCGTCAGCGATCGCGAACGGAACCTGCACGGTCCCGCCAGGCAGCCCGACGGTCGCTGACGAGGAGGGGCCGGGGATGGTCCACACCGGGTAGGCGTGGACGTCGCCGGGGTTACGCATCACCGCGGTCCCCATGTCCAGCGCCCCGGAGATCGAGAACGGAGGCCCCGGCAGGAACCCCTCACCAGTGGACTTGCCCCACTCGACCCGCACCGAGGAGCCGTGCCACCACGGGTCCTCCGCGACCATCCGCACCCCGTACAGGTCCCAGCCGCGGCGGGACGGGTCCGCCGAGAACGAATGGTCACCGTCGTCAACGAACCGGCACCGCAGCCTGCGGACCGCGTTCGACGTGGCGAACTCCCACCAGCCCTCCACGTCCGGCCGGAAGCTGCGCCACAGCCGGGCGTCCCGCTCAAGCCAGTCCGCCGTCCCCTTGTCCGACCACACAAACAACGGCCAGAACACGCCGCGCTCCTCCACACGGTGACCGCGCCACCTGGACCCGTGCACCGCCGGCGACGTGCTGGTGTACCGCTGCACCGGCGGCATCCCCAGGCCCCGCACACCGTCCTGGACGAGCATCACCCCGTCCGTCGCCGGATTCAGCAAGTCGATCGGATCCTGCCCGTCCGCCGTCCACGTCGACCGCGCCACCCCCGGCCACGGGATCGGCGCCGGCGGAGGAGGAAGCGGCTTCGGGGACGCGACAAGAACACCCACGAGCGGCTACACCCCCGCGAGCGAGACAAGCGCAAGCTCATCCCGAAGTCTGGTCGTGGTCTTCTTCGCGAACCTCTCCGGGTCGCCGTACACGTCCCCGTGAACATGCACGCCGCCCTGCAGCGCCGCCCACGGCGACGCCGCGTGCTGCTGCACCGGCAGGTGCCGCATCACGGCCTTCCACTGCGCGTCCGTCAACACCCGGTCAGGCTTCATGCCCTGATGGACCGCGACGTCGCCCTTGCGGAGTAGACCTCCCTGGTCGAACAGCTTCACGCCATCGAACAGGCCGCCGTGTTTCATCGCCCAGTGCACGTGATTCCAGTGCATGGCGCGTGTGACGCCGGTGTACATGTGGGGGCGGCCGTGCCACACCTGCCCGCCGTTCGCGGGAGAGTAAATGAGTTCCGCGATCCGTGAGCCCCACGCAGATTTGATGCGGTTGAACACGGCCATAGAGGGCGTGACGTCGATGGCGCGGCCGCGGGAGTGGTAGGAGCGGTTGCCGGTGGCGGTGATCGCTCCGGGCCGGTACGCGGAGTGGAGCTGGACGCCGGGGACTGCGTTACGGAGCCAGTTCCACTGGTTCTGCCAGCCCATGACGTTCCCGGAGGCGGTGCCGTTCCCTACGGGGCCGGTGCCTCCGAACATCGACGACAACAGGGACTTGGCCTTGTTGGCGACGCCTTCCGCGACCTTCGGGATGAACCCGCGGGCCATGCCCCACGCGAACCCGGCCGTTCCGGGGAGGTCACCGAGGATAGCTTTCCCGAGCCCGACGAACGCCCCGAACGGGTTCCCGAAGAAATCCAGCACGGCGCCGCCGACGCCCTTGAGGGTGTCGAGGATCCCGCCGCCCGCGAACGACCGCGGCCGCCAGATCCCGCCGGACGCGAACGCGGTTCGCCCGAGGTAGGGGGTGTCTCCTGCGCCGGAGCCGGGGGTGCCGTCGCCGAACAAGAAGCGGCGGATGGCGCCGACGCCGCCGCGGCGGGCGATGGCGTTCATCTGCCGGATCAGGGCGGGGCCGAGTGCACGGACCCATTCGGGGACCATGATCGCCTCGCCACCGGACAGGTCCAGGCGGCCCCCGGTCGGGGACCAGAAGCGGTGCACGTCCCTCCCGGGCGTGTACCCGGGAAGGACGGACCCGCTAGCGGCCTTCGTGACGCCCGGCCCGAGCCACAAACCGCCCTTGGCGAGCCTGGGGACGCGCAGGGAGACGCCGATGCCGCTGAGGGCGGAGTTCATCTTCCCGACGAGGTTGGCGTTGATCCAGGAGCGGGTGGCGTTGATCGGTCCCTGCACGGAGCCGGTGAGGCGGGACCAGACGTCCGCGATGCCGCGCTGCGCCGACTGGAAGAACGACCACACGCTGTTGACGCCGTTCTTCAAGTTCGTGAACGACGTGGAGATCCGGGACCACGCGTTGCCGATGGTCGACGTGATCGCGGACCACACGGTCGACATCGTCGCGCGGAGCGTGTTGAACGCGCCGGTGAGTGTCGACGTCGCCCAGGTGCGCAGCGGCGTGAACCAGCCGACGAGCCGCGAGTACGCGTTCGACACGGCCGTAGTGATCGCCGACCACGCAGTCGACGTCGCGGACCGCAGGGTCGCCCATGCGCTGGTGAGGGTGGACACGGCCCAGGTGCGCAGCGGCGTGAAGATCGCGATCAGGCGAGCCCACGACGCTGACACCGCCGACGTGATCCCAGCCCAGGCTGTCGCGGCGACCGAGCGGAGCAGGTTCCATGCGCCGGTCAGGGTCGTCGCCGCCCAGGCGCGCAGCGGCGTGAAGATCGCGAGCAGGCGAGCCCAGGCCGCGGAGACGGCGTTCGTGATCGCCGACCAGGCGGTTTGCGCTGCGGCCTGCAGTGTCCGCCAGCCGGCGGTCAGTTGCCCGGTGACCCACGCGACGAGCGTGGAGAACACCCCGGACATCCGCGCCCACGCGTTCGCCACGGCCGTCGACACCGTCGACCACGCGACGGTCGCCGCGGTCTGGAACGCCTTGAACGCCGGCACCAGCGTGGCTTGGAGCGCTGCGGCGAGGAGGTTGAAGATGCCCTTCGCCGCGTTCCACATGCCCTGGACGCCGATGACGACGAGCGCGAGCGCGACAGTCGCTGCGGTCTTGTACGCGTTCCACGCTCCCGCGAGCACCTTGGTCAGGACGTTCCCGAGGAACGTGAAGATCGGCGACATCACCGACCAGGCCGCCGAGACCGCGGCCGACACCGCCGACCAGGCCGTCGCGGCAGCGGACCGGAACTGAGCCCAGCCAGCCGCCAGCCGACCGCCAAGCCACGCTGCGACCTGCGTGAACACCCCAGACAGGTAGGACCAGGCGGCGGACACCGCCGATGACGCCCCGGACCAGGCCGTCACCACGGCGTCTCGGAACTGGCCCCAGCCGGTCGCCAGCCGCCCGCCAAGCCACGACGTCAAGCTCGCGAACACGCCCGAGATGACGCCCCACGCCGTCGACACCGCTCCCGACACGGCGCTCCACACCGTCTGCGACGTCGCGAGGAACGCGGTCAGGACGACGCCGGCGGCCTTCACGGCTGCCCCGAACAGTCGCCCGAGGATCTGCCCGACTGACAGGCCCATCTCCGTGACCGACGCTACGATCGTTCCCTTCGCGGCCCCGAAGATCCCCTTGAACGCCGCGCCGAGGATCACCCCTGCGCCCTTCAACACCGCGCCGATGCGGCCGAGGAACCCGACCTGCAACAGGCCGATGATCCCATCGAACGCGCCCTTCACGATCTGGACCAGACCCTCCCACGCCTTCCCGAAGTCCAGCGTGAGGATTCCCGTGAGGACCTTCAGTGCGCCGCCGATGATGTTCACCGCGCCCCGAACAACCCGCACAAGGCCGTCGATCATGCCCATCACCACGGGCCCGAAGATCGCCAACAGCCCGCGGATGATGGGGGAGTTCACCAGCGCCTGACCGAACGCCGCGAACGCCGGCAGCACGTCACCGGTGATCGTCTGCCCGATGCCTTGCAGCGCGGGCCACACCTTCGCCGCGACCTGCTGCGCGAACTGCGTGAACCAGCGCCCCACCGGGGACTGCGCGATCGCGTCGAACCCGGCCTTGAGGCGGGCCATCACGCCCTCACCGCCGCCGGCACGGGCGAACAGGTCACCCATCGCGCCACCGACAGCCGTGAACACGTCCAGCAGCGCCGACATCGCAGGCAGCAACGCGGACCCGACGATCGCCTTGAAGTTTTCCCACGAGGCGGCGAGTCGTGCCTGTTTGCCGGCGTAAGTGTCCGCTTCCCGCGCGAACTGACCCTGAGCCGCCGCGGACTGCTTCATGATCAACGAGACCCTGGCTTGCGCCTTGGCCTGCTCCAACGCGGCGCCCTTGAGTTTGTCCTGACCCTTCGCCGCGAGTTCGGCGTTGATCATCGACTCGTTCAGGGTGATGCCGTACCGTTCGAGCGGGTCGTACTCGCCGCGGAGCGCCGCGGAGAGGGCTTCGACGGATTCCTTCGTGGTGCCGCCGAACGTTGCGGCGAGGTCGGCGCCGCGCTTGATCAGGATTTGTGTCTGGTCGCCGAAGTCCTTGAAACCTTGGTTCTTGAGCATCGCGCCCATCGTGGTCGCGAGCTCGTTGTACTGGTTTTTCGACAGGCCGAGGTTCTTCGACGCCGCCGCGGACGCGGCGTTGATCGCGGCCGCCTGCTTCCCGAAGACGGTGTTGACGCCGCCCACGGACTGCTGCAGGTCGGACGCGCCCTTGATGGCGTCGGAGAAGAACGACCCGAGGCTGACCGTCGCGGCAGCCGCGGCCAGGGGCGCGAAGATCTTTTTCCCGACGCCGACCATGGCGCCGGACATGCCGCCGCCCATCTTCTTGCCCGCGTTGCGGCCGGTGCGGTCCGCGTCGGCCTCCACGCCGCGCATCTCCGCCGCGATTTCCTTGCGAAGCCCTTGAGTGCTCGGGACGATGGAGATCCACGCAGTGGCGAGTTCGATGCCGTTGGCCACCAGCACCCCCACCCGGTCGTTGTCAGGATGCTTCGGGCAGTGACCAGCCGAGCCAGTCCGCGGTCTCGTCCAGGCTCATGCGGGCGTCACCGAGGTGTTTCTTCTCCGGCCGCAGCTCCGGCGGGAGCATGCACTCCGGCAGCTTGGGGCGGTCCTTCTCTTTCCCGGACCCGCGCTGCCAGTTCGCACCCGCGAGGGTGTGGTGTAGCAGCAGCTGCAAGTGCTCGGAGGTGGAGTGTCCGCACTCCGACATGGCCCGCTTGAACGGGGAATCGTCCGGGGCGTGCATGAGGACCACGAGCAGGTCACGCCACCGGAACCGCGTGTTGGGGAAGTCCCGCAGCCGCTGCCCGTGGCGGATCAGTTCGTACTCGACCTCGGTGGGGTGCTCGTCGATCAGGTCGACGAGCCCATGAATTCCCCCAGGCTCGTCTCCATCGCCGCCTGCAGCTCACCGATGCAGTCGGCCTGCTCCTTGAACGACAGCCCGTCCCACGCGTCGAGGAATCCCCGCACGCCCTCGAACGCGTCTTCGACCATCGTGTACCCGGCGTCGATCTCGTCCCGTCGACGGTTCAGCCGCAGCCATTTCGGGGAGAACACGTCGTGCAACGGCCTGGACGTGAACTCGTCGCCGCCGATGGTGAGAGTGACGGTGTCGTCATCGACAGACGCCGTCGCTTTCGGCTTCCGGTCCGCGGGCTTCTTCGCGCCTGCTGGCGTCGTGGGCATCCCGGCCCCTTCCTATACTCGATTCCCGGCACTGATGGATGGGGCGTCTGGGGGCGGGCCGGGATGGAAACCCCCAGACGCCGGCTTGTTACGGGGCGAGCTTCTTCCCGTCGTCGGAGTAGATGTAGAGCTTCACGCCCTCGTCGTCGGGGAAACATTCGACGGTGACGGGGTAGCCGATGATGGAGGAGTCCTGGAAGGTGATGTCGCCGACCTCGGTGACCTGGGAGTCCGGCGCGACGAGCCGCATGCGGGCGTCGCCGTCCTTGATCTCCATGACCCGGACACGGTGGGGCAGCTGCTCCGCGGTGACCCGCACCGCCAGCAGGTTCCCGGAGGAGGCGGAGGCGGCGGTCGCGGTGACGTTCGGCTCGCCGTACACCTCACGGTTCACGTCCGCGCGGGCGGCCTCGATCATCGTGTACTGCAGCGTGACGGAGTGCTCGTTCTGGGTGATCTTGACGACGTCACCACCCCACGCCTTGATCTTGTCGGTCTCGCGCCCGATGGTCATGGACACCCCGTCTTCGGAGATGTACCCGACCCCGACGATCGCCGCGTCAACCGCCGCGACGGTATCCGTCGGCAAAGGCGACAGCAGCGGACCGGACAGCAGGCCACCGGTAGCGAGCGGCTTACCGGCGATGACATTCTGGACCAGATTGGCCACGGTGATTTCTCGCTTCCCAGTGCTTCCCGGCCCTGGGTTATGTATTCAGTTGTTGCTACAAAAGTCAGGTGGTGCGGGGGTTCCTCACGTTCAACCCGTCGCCGCGGATCTCGCCCTCACACGCGACCAGCACCAGCTCCCGCACGTCCTCCGCCGCGAACCCGAGCGCGGTGAGTTCGTCACGGAACATCGCCAGCGCCGTCGCCGTCGACACACGGTCACGGCCGCGCGGGGGGCGATCGAACACGTCACTCACCGGCGTCGACTTCCAGTCCGTCCACGACGCGCGGGCCCGCGCCTGGCTTCGGCAGGATTCGCGGCGGCTCCGCACCCGACGCCGGGACACGCGCCCAGCCCTGCGCCTCCCACCTGGCGACATCGGCCTCGGGGACCTTCACGACCGACCCGAACACCGGGTGACTCAACTTCACTGCCATGATGCCTCCCCAAACGATTCACCGAACCGCACACCGAACCAGCAGCTCGTGCAGGAACTGATACCTGGGCATCGTCGTCCGCGGGTCCTCAAAGTTCACCGGCCCGGAGCCTTCCGCCACATGCGACAGCCACGCACCCGCCGGCGCGGCCGGATCACCGCCCTGGACAAGGGTGTTGTCCAGGGCGAGGAGCGCCGCCCGTGCATCGGCGCACAGACGCCATGCATCCGTCGACTTCCCGGCCCAACACTCCACGAGGACCGTCGGCCGGTCATGCGCCGGCGACCAACGAACACCGCCGGTGCGGGACACCCGAACCATCCGCGCAGGGAACGCCAACTCACCAGACTTCGACCTCGGGATGCTCGTTGCGACCGTCGCCCCGGGCAGCAGCGGCCGCAGATACGCAATGACATGCGCCTCCACGTCCACGCTCTCCGCGCCGACCACGGCCGCCACCCCTCACCGCCCGGCGTCGATCGACCGCACCAGAACGTTGGTCTTCGCGTTCGCGCGCCGCGCACCACGCGACGCCGCGATCACCGCCGCACGAGACCGCGTCGCGCCCTCACCCGACACCGCCACAAACCCGTCATCCTCACCACCGGCGGCGTCACGGATACGCTCCGCCCGCCGCAGCAGATCAGCCTTGATCCTCGGGTGCCGCAGCAGCTGCTCGAACCCGCGCTCGTGGAACTTGATCCGCACCGCCACGTCAGCCCTCCACCCTGTTCAGGTCGAACGTGACGCCCGCGACCGGATTCGACCACGGCCCAGACGTCCAGTCCGCGACCGGGCCGTCCACCTCGAACTCATCCCCAGCCAGCAGCACAGCACCAGTGTTGTCCTGCACGAACGGCCACACCACCCGGTCATGCTCACCCACCTGCGTGCCCGCCGGCGCGTACACCGTCAGGCCCTCCACAACAAGATGCCGCCTGGCCTCCACCGGCTCATCCGACAGGCGCGGCGACACCGCATGCACCGCCACCGCCACCGGATCAGCCCACGAATCCTCCACATTCCCGTGCGCGTCCGGCTCCCCCGATGAGGACCACACTCGGTGCCCGATCGTCCACGGCGTCGGGATCACGCCAGCCACCACGCTTCAACGACCCAGCCACGCGCGACCGCGTCCCTATACGACACAGCTTCACGTGCTCGAGCTACCTCACCGGCGTGAGCCGCAAGACGCCCGCCGCCGAGCATGATCGAGAACGCCCCATCCCGCGCGCCGTCGATGGCCGCGCAGACACCCTGCAGATCGTGGAACTCGGACTGCAGGAACGCGCCCCGGCGGTCCGAGCGGGGCTCGACCCGCTGCGTGAAAGGACCGGCCGTCTGTGTCGTCACCTCACCGGCACCGGTCTCGGCCCAACGGGTGACAGCGTCCAGGATGATCGCCCGGACCGTCTCCGCCTGATCGGTGGATAGCCCGTCACCGGCGATGCACGGCGCGATCGCCACAGCCCGCGCGGTGATGGACCGGATCATCGCCGCTGCCTTCTCGTCCCCGATACCGGGAACGAACACGGCGACGTCGGCGGGAGTCACGAACTCAACACTCACCACGTGACCCCCGCCCGCACGCCGCTGCTACTCGCTGGCGTCGTCGTCGCCGCTGTCGGCGTCTGTCTTCCGGCGTGCCGGGCGCTTCGGCTTCTCCTCCTCGAGGAGGTGAGCGCCGACGAGCCCGTCGGCCCACTCCGGCAGATCGTCGCCCTCCGCGAGGGTCACGACCTCCAGCGTGTCGGGCCGCATCACAGCCGTGTTGCCCGTCAACTTCGGCATCACAGCACCTTCACGGCCATCGCACGGTTCGCGTCACGCGCCACCGGCAGCGTGATCGCGTCCGCCATGACCTCGACCGTGTAGGGGATGCGGTCCTCCCGGTACACGCCGACCACGACACCCGGCTGCTCACCGGGCGCGATGTCGAACTCCGGGGACTCCGACGTGACCGTCTGCCCGTAGAACGTGGCACCCAGCTCGGTGCCGTCCTGGTCGAACGGGTCCGTCGGCGACGGAAGGAAGTAGATCCACTCCTTCGGCAGCACCAAACCGGACTTCGTGGACCGGTTGTACTTCTCGATCGACGGGTAGCCTGCGGCGTCGATGATCGAGTTGACCTCACCGGCCATCGGCATGCGCGTGGCGCCACCGACGAGGACGGTGTGGAACTGCGCGCCGCGAGCGAACGCCGAGAACGCGGCATCCGACATGACGATGCAGCCCGGGCGGTCACCGCGGTTCTTCGTGGCGTACAGCTCCAGCCACGTGTCCAGCTGCTCCATCCGGTCCGTCGCCGGGTCAGACCACAGCGCCGGAGCCGTGAACGACAGCGCAGAGTCACGCCCGAAGTCGTCGTTCAGGATGAAGTTGTGCTGGTTCGCGAGAGCCTTACCGGTGTGGATCACCTGGCCGCGGGTCCGCTCGTTGCGGTCCGCGATCGACCACGCCGCACGACGAATCGCCCACTCGACCGACTTGCGAACCTGGTCCTCCGGCAGACGCCGAAGGGCCTTCTGGGTCCGCTCGTCGATCGGCTGGTTGTTGCTCATCGCAACCAGCTCGATCAGCGTGGAGCCGACCACGTCCGAGGAGATGATCTCCGGGGCAGCGTTGTACGCCCGGTAGTACGCCTCGTCCACCAGGCCGTGCTCGCCCTTGATGAACTTCACGTGGTCATCCGCGACGGACACGTTCGGCAGGAACCGCGACAGCGATCCCTTCGCCTGCTCGCGTGCCTGCAGCTCCGCGCGGGCGATACCGGTCGCCTCGACCGGGGTGATGATGTCAGTCCACAGAGGCATTCAGATCACACCCCAGCCGTGAAGTAGAAACCGGCCGGCGCGGCGGCCGGGAGGTTGGCGGACACGGGGAGGAACCCGGTGCGGATCGACCCGTGGAACAGGAACGCGGCGGCGCGGTCCTCCACACCATCGGTCTCGTGGTCGCCCATGAGGAACGCGAGCTTCTCCCCGGCTGCTCCGGTGAAGGGCTTCACGGCCTTCGGGTCAGCGATGTTCACGATCAGGCCGGACTTGAAGTACCCGTCCGGGTAGTGAGTGGCCTTGGTGAACGTGGAGACGTCGAGCATCGCGGTGGTCACCGCGTCGCGAATCCCGTGGGTATGGAGAAGCCACCGGAAGTCTCCCGAACCAAGGGTCTTCGAAACGATGCCAGGCATTCTGGATCGCCCCTTTCCTTTGAATTACGGGTGATTTAGGTGCCGCTACGCGCAGAACGCGCCTGATAAGCGCGCATCGCGTCAGCGACCGAACTGGGCTTGCCGGAGTCGACCGCCCCAGCGGACGGGTCAGGCTTCGGCACCGGGGGAGCCGCGACAGCCGCCAACTCCGCCTTGAAGGCGTCAGCGTCGGCCTCGAACTCCTCCCGGGTCGTCCCGGACAGGCGTCGCGCCTGCGCGAGAGAGAGGCCCTTTGCGGCGGCGACCTCGTTCCGTGTGCGCTCCTGCTCGAACGCCGCCAACCTCGCGTTGGCCTCCTCGAGCTGCTTGCGTGCGTCGTCGCGTTCCGCGACAGCGCGTTCCTGCTCCGTCATCTGCTGACGGCGCAGCTCATCCAACTGCGCCTGCGCCTCATCAGCGCGGCGCTTCTCCTCCCGAGCGGCCTTCCGCTCGGCAGCGATCGCCTTCCGCCCGGCGTCACCGAGACCATCGGAATCGCTCCGAGACTCCGGCTCCTTCTCAGGCGGCTTCTGCTCATCCTGCTGCTCGTCGGGCTGCCCGCCCTCGTCGTCGGCCTCCATGCGGGCGCCGCCGAACACAGCCCTGTGGAACGCCAGCAGCGCATCCACGGCGCCAGGAGCGGACAGGTCGAACGGGTAGGGGAGGGAACTTCCAGACATGCGTTGTGCTCCGAATCGCTCGGTTGAAGCCCGCTCGGCGTCGCGCCAGCGGGTGGTTTAGGTGATGTACGCGTACTCGCGCAGCAGCCGGACAGCGTCGTCACGGCTCGTGGCGGACGCGAGGATCGACTCAGGCATCAGCCGCGCCCCGCGCACACCGGAACGCCCAGCAACACCAGCTCGCGACGTTCCTTCGGACGTCACCAGCACGGAACGCGCACTAACCTGTGCAGTCGACATGCCGCGGCGCGCGTTCACGACCTGCCCCATGTCCGCACCCAGCCGGATCGCCTCAGCCCCGGCCTTCCCGAACGTAGCGTCCTGCTCCGCCCCGGTCAGCGAGTCGAAGTACTCCCGCGGGTCCGTCCGGAAATCCCCGGCCGCGTCCTCCATCGCCGGGATATGCCGGCACGCGCACCGCGGGTGACGTTGGAAACCGTCGCTCCACCGGTACCAGCGGCCAGCGAGGATCACACACCGGCCGCACGCGCCAGGGTTGACCATCCGCACATACCCGGTCACCTGCGGGTGCGTCCCAAGTGACACAGCCGCGGCCTGCCGGGCAACGTCCTGCAACTGGGTCTCGACGATCATGTCGAACTGCGCCGCAGTCGCCGCCAACTGCAGCAGCGACCCTAGGTCACGGCCGTCTGACGCGACCCCAACCAGCGCCTCCGGGCGAACCTCCGCGGCGGGGGAGGGGTCGATGCCCTGCTCGGCGAGCATCGCCTCGAACGCCGCTAACGTCTCGGTCGCCGCCGCCAACTGCAGCCCGATCATGATCGCCAACAGCCGGTCAGGTGATTCATCACGTACCCGGCGCGCCGCGAGCAGACCAAGCGCCGTGATCCGCGCCTGCGTCGCGTAATGCTCAACCGCCGACGACAGCACCCGCCACCGGCCGCTCGAGCTGGGTTTGCGTGGCGGCCTGCGTCACGCCAGCCATGATCCGCTCAATCGCCGGGTCCTGCGCCTCAGCCGCCAGATACGCCCGCTCACGGTCCTTCCGGGCCTCGTCCCAGCCGAGTTCGTCCCACACGCCCTCACGGGAGATCAGGCCCTGCGAGTTCAGCTTCATCATCGCGTCGGCCCGCTCCGACAGGGTCGGGGTCGCGGGGTTCTCCCAGAGTGTGCGGATCTCGTTCGACTGCAGCCACTCACCGGTGCGGAACCGCTCATACAGGGCCATGACCCACGCCCACGCGTCGCCGTCGTTCGCGTTCATCGCCTCGACGTTCATCACGAGCCGTGATTCGTCCGCGCGGATCGCGCCCTCAGCGGCCGGGTTCACCGACTGCTGCCCTGCGTACCGGGTCGGGAGCCCAAGCACCGCGGCGCACCAGGCGAGCATGTTGTTCACCGACGCGTGGAAGTTGTCCAGCGACGACGCGGTGAACTGCCCGAACTTCGCGTTCTGGTTCGCGGTCGCCTTGATCGCCGTGAAGTACGTCTCCCACGTCGGCAGCGGCTTCCCGTCATCACCGACGAAATCACCGCGGGACACGCCGATCGCCCACTTGTCCGGCACCGCGTGCGTCTCCGACGCGACGAGCATGTTCGTGATCAGCCGCGCGATGCCGTCCGTCATGCCGATCACATCGGCCATCTCCGACGTGCCGTCCCACCGGCCCGCGCGAGGCCGGTTCAGCAGCATCACCACCGGCACCTGCCCCAGGCGGTGCTCATCGACGTCCTCCACGACGTAGCCGCCCTCACGCAGCGACAGCCACACCGTCCGCTCCGGCAGATACAGGGTCTCCAGCGCGTCCAGTGACAGCGCGTCACGCCGCCACTTCCGCAACGCCCCCACCATCCGACGCCGCCGGTTGTCGACCAGGCACGTCATCTGCCGCGGATCCTCAACCGTCACCAGCGGATGCTCAGGGTCGTCCTCGTTCGTCCCGACCGTCACGAACGTCCGCCCGAACACGCCACGATCCTTCGCCGCGAGCGGAGCCTGCGAATCGAGGTTGTTCGCCTCCCACGCCTCCCGCAACACCGCATCAGCGTCCGCCGACCCGCGCCGCTGAAACGCCCTCACCTTCTGCCTGCGGGTCGGCTCATCAACAGCCATCCGCGGCACATTCACCACAGTCTCGAACGACCGCAGTAGCTCATCCGGCGCGACAATCCCCATGTGCTGCAGACGCTGACGGCCCTCATAGTAGGAGTCCAGCCGGTCCAGCCCGCCGCGTTGACGACCCAGATTCCCCGACATGCGCGACACGATGACCTGCTCGTCATCAGAGAGTTTCGAGGCGCGCAGCAGCACGAGACAGGCGCCCCTCTCGGTTATCGGAAACAGAACACCCGCGTGTCCGGTATCTCACTGGTCCATCCGGCAGCCCGCGCATCCGCGGCAGCCTTATGACACACCGCCGCGGCCATCGCAGCGTCGATCTTCTGCGTCTGCGACGGCTTCCCCAAAATGTACCGGTCACCAGGCCGGGCCAGCCTGCGAGCGTTCCCAACATGCAACCCAGTGACCGGGCACCCGTCGTGCCGCAACGCCCCAGTCCCCAGATCCGTCACGAACCGCTCCAACGCCGCATGCATCGGCGGAACCCGATACGTCGGCCACTCCACGAACACCTCGTCGCCGAATTTCCGCGCCCACGACGCGATCTCCGACTGCCACAACGGAGGGTCGCAGTACACCCGCTCAAGACGGTACGTGCGGGCGATCTCGTCCCACGCCGCGTGCACCTCGTCACGGGGGGTGCGGCCACCCCACTCCGCCGGATTCCAGATCGTCGGCCGCGCATCCGGCCCATACCTCGGGGTGAACAACAGCCCGTCGATCGTCTCCAACTTGATCGCCGTCCAGTCGTCCGTCTGCGCGCCGTCGAACCCGCCACACACCGACGCCCCAGACGGGGGAGGATCAACCCACCTCATGACCCGCCCACGCGGACTCCCACACACCTTCAGGCAGCCACGACCCCGCGCCCTGCACCACCCGGTTACCGAAGAACCGCTCAGCCTGCGCCGGATCATGCACCATCAGCTCATCAGCCTCAGCCATGATCGAATCCACCGACACATGCGGCGAATCCCGATACGCGAACTCGATGATCCGCCGCCGCTGCCGCCGATCCATCCACGACAACTCCGCCGGCGGCACCGGGTAGAAGATGAACACATCATCCGGGTTCGTCTCGAACGCCCGCTGCGCCGACGAATCCTCCGCAGGATTCCACGGGTTCGTCGTGCACATCCCACGACCACCCATGCCGGCCGCGCCACGACGCATCGTGTCCGCCGTCTTGATCATCCCATTGCTCGCAGTGTACGTGCCGTGCTCGTCCTGCACGAACGCTGAAATCGGGTTACCAAGCCGGGACAGCGCCGCCGACGTCACCGCGTCAATCCGGTCCAGCTCCGGGTCGTCCGGATTCTCACCCACGACCCGAATGAACTCCTCGCGCGGCAACAACAGATTCCGCAGCGGAGAGTCGTTGAAACGGACCATCGTCGTCAACGGCCGCCAAATGTTGTCCACCTGATCCTGCGACGTCGCCAACACCTGCACCAACGGCGACGGATGCCGCCGACCCATCGGCTCACCCGGCTCATACTCCCAATACCAGCCGCACGGGCAGCCATGGTCCGCGCAATCCCACACGTCACCACGCTTCGCCCACCCAGCGAACAACTCCGGCCCAACAGCCATCACCGCGACGTAACACGCCGACATCGGGCCCTTGCCGGTGTTGCAGGTGGGGATGAACTCCCGGCCAGCTAGGAACACGTGCGAGTCCGCCTCGACGGTGATGCACTGCGTCGGTACCGTCTCAATGCGGTCGACAGCGACAATCCGCCGATGCTGGAACTGACCGTGCCCGCGCCCCGGAGGCTTCAACCGCTGCTGCTTACGCGGCAACGAGAACACCGGCATGTCAGAACGCGCCGCGAACGCAATCCGCCACTTCGGGCCAGTCGCTACCCCATTCAACGTGGCAACGCCCTCGTAGCAACGGACCTTGACGCCCAGCGACCACAACAACGCTGTCACGCCGTCCCTCAACGCCGGCAGAGTCGTCGTGAACTCGCACTTCCCCTGGCGCTCATCCGCGTAGCCGTCGGTATCCATCAGGCCCTGCAGCAACTCCCACCGCTGCCGCTCGGACGCCCACAGGTACCGCTCCGGTATGTGCTTGTTGCCGAGCACGCCCGCGCCTCGCAGTAACACCATCAGGCCGTGCACCTGCCGGCGCTTCTGGACCGACGTGCGCGTCACCCGGAAACCGTCAGCCGCGATGCGGTCGAACACCTCATCGTCGACACCGACGACCCGACCATCAGCACGGCACCCGTCACCAAGCCACGCGCCCAGCGTGTACGGCGGAACAGGCAACTCCGCATCCGGCAACTGCACCGGCTTCGCGTTCGGCACCCGATACCGGTGAGCACCGCCGCCGTCGCGGAGGTTCCCAACCAAGTCCTCCGTGCGGACCCGCTCGATCTTCACACCACGACGAGACCGACGCTCAACCCACCACTGGTGATCCTTGCAAGCGACGAGCGACGAACCATCAGAGAACGCCACCCGGTACGTGTCCGAGCGCCACACCGGAGACTTCGACAACACGCGCGTCGGCCGACCCGACTCATCAAACACGAACGCACCGACAGGAACATCACCGATCGTCGACCACCCATCGGTAGTCGCAACCGGCGTGTCCAACGCGAGAGCCTTCTGGGCCATCACGACCTCAGACCGGCGGTACGTGAACGCCTGATTCAGCGGCGGATCATCCGGGTCATACGTCGCGTCCTCACGCACCCGGTAGTGATTCGCACCAACCCAGAACTGCCAGTCGTACTGCTTGAACGGCCGCCGCCGCTTGAACCCATCCGGGATGCGGCAATGCTGCTCGATCCAGCCGTCTACCAGATCCCCGAGAGTTGGGAAATCGACTGCGCCGACACGATCACTGTGCATCGCCCGCCGCACGCAGACGCCGCTCACGCTTCACCGGATCCACCGCCGGCCGCTGCGAACGCTGCGCCGCGACCTCATCGACCGCGACCTTCCAACCCATCTCCGCGAGACCAGCCGTCGTCAACCCAACCTGATCCGCCAGCCGATGCAACTGCGCGAACAGCGACGCCGGAGCGTCCGCATCCTCACACCGCACCGACACCCGCACCCACAACGCAACCGTCCGCGCACGCCACGACTCCGAAGGGAGCGACCACGCACACGCCTGCGGCGTCCGCCACGCCCACTCCCACACCTCAAGCTCCCGCTCGAGCGGAACCGGCAACGGCCAATCCGGAACCGGACCCCGGAATCCCTCAGCAGGAAGCGCCGTCAGCGTGAAACCGCGGGCATCAGACCGCGCAGAACCCTCCACGGGCTTGTGATTTCGGTTGCGGCGACCGCCACTCGTCATGATCTAACTCCCTCAGCGGCATCGCACCGCGATCAGGTCACCGAGAGGCATCGCGCCCCCCAGCCAGAAATGTTTGCGCCCTCCGCACATCGGAGAGCCCTCGGCCCAGGAGGGGGCCCTGGGGCGGGCTCGGGGTGGCCCCCACCCCTTCACCGGTTTCGGTTGGCGGCTCCGATGTTGCAGTCGGGATGCTCGGGTCCGGTCCACCCGGTTTGGCTGTCGGTGTGGCCGAGATGCCAGTTACCGGGGTCGATCGGGTTTCCGCATCGCCAGCAGGAGAATCGCTCTCCGGCGTTCATGCGGTTCTGGTACTCGGCTCTGAGTCTGCGGTGTGTGTGCCCGTAGCCGCGTGCCTCTCGGCTTCCTCGTTCTTGGTCCTTGGCTCGGGTGCAGGCTGGGCAGCGTGAGCCGTTGGGGATGAGGCGCGGGCAGTCGAGGCAGACTCTCACGCGGGTTGGAGTGCGTCGCCTTGCTGTGCGAGCAACTCGGCGAGGGTGTCCCAGGTCATGCGGAACCGGCCTTTGAGGCCCCAGGCTGTGCCCCAGGAGTTCTGGCAGAGGATCGTCTTGCTGCGGAGGTCGACGCCGACGGCTAGGTACTCGTGTCCGCCGACGACCTGGCCTGTGGGTTGCACGAGGCCGGCTGTGTTGGGTCGCATCATGTCGGTGGTCCAGTTGGTGCCGAGCATGACGGGACCGAGGGAGAGTGCGGCGAGGGTGTGGTCGAGGCCGAAGCACCACCGGTATGCGGTGATGTGGGCGGCTTCGCGTGCGGCTTTGGCGACGGCGAGGCCGGATGATCCGTCGTCGTCGGGCGGGTACGTTTCGGGCCACTGGTCGAGGTGGGTGGCGCGGGAGTAGAGGCGCATCGCATCCGCGTGGTTCAGGAGGCGGGCGCCAGTCTTGTGGACGGGGCGGCTGTTGATCGCGTGGGCCATGGCGTGACCCGTGCATCCATTTGAGTTGCCCTGGTCGAGGGTGGCGCCGTAGCGGCGCCACGTCACGGTGCGCACCGGGCCTGCAGCGGCGGGGTAGTTCAGGGACCTGCGGTCGTGCTCTACCCGGCGCCCGAGACGTGGGGTCATTCGCAGTCCGTCCCTGCTCGTCCAGCGTCGAGGGAGTCACGCAGGATCTGGGCTCGGGCGACGTCGATGATCCCGAGGTGCACGGCGGGGCCGGAGTCGCCTTCCCAGTCGACGGTGATCTTCTCGAACCCGGTTGGGTGGGTGACGCGGCGGATGGTGATCACATCGGTCACGGTGCCGTCCATGCCGCTCCTCCCTAGTCGGGTTGCAGCGTGGCGTGACGCTCCAACTCGGGGCTGGCTGCACTTGGAACGTGGCTGTCAGCCTTGCTGCTGCCTGGGCTCAGCTGGCGCCCGTGGGGGGGAGTGTGTGTGCCCGCCGCGAGCTGCGAGGGGTGGGCGGCTCCGCGGGCTCTCACCTGGCTAGCCCCGCGCTTGGTTGGGGAACCGTGCTGGGCTGGGTGAGGCGCGTCGGCGCGTGTGTGGACGCGCGCGGCGCGCGATCATGCCGGGGTGTCGCCCGGCTGTTCGGGGAAGTCGGGGGCGGGGACGGGCTCGCCGGGGGTCTCGGTCGCCGTGTCGTTCGGCGGGACGGTCGGCTCCGGCTCCGGGGTGGGCTCGGGGGTGGGGTCCGCCGACGGCGGCTCCTCCGGGCTCGGCTCCGGGCTCGGCTCCGGCTGCACGTCGTTGGCGTCGAGGCTGTCGGACATCGCGTTCACCCGCGCCACCGCACCATCCAGCTCAGCGACCTTCTCCTGAAGCTGCGTCTTCGCGGCCTCGTTGTCGGTCTGCAACGCGTCGATCTGCGCGAGCAGGTCGGTCTGGATGTCGCGGATCTCCTTCGCGACCGCCTCCGCGAGCCTGTCAAGGGCATCCGTCATAGCGGACATGTGGGTCTCCATCCGTGAGGCGATGTGCACCAGAAGCTGCCGCTCCGTGGCCTGGCTGAGGGGGATCGTCAACGTGTGCTGATTCGCCACGCGCGGGCCTCCTCGGGTTTGGGTTGGCGGGTGCAGGTGCGCCGCTACAGGCCTTCAGGATCCGCGCGTCCCCGTGCGGGTTTTGGTTGGCCCAGTCGCCCTTCACCGGTCGATATGCGGAAGCAACCCGACGAGCTGTGATCACACGGGGACGGCTTCCGGTGTTGACACCCGCCAACGGTCCTTGGGGTGGGCATGCGAAAAGCCCCCGACGCTGGGTCGGGGGCCTCCTTAGTCACGTGTCCACTCGTACCGATGATCTGTCAAGTACCCCGGATGTGTCAACGGTCTGCAACAGTCGGTGTGTCGCGGCCTGATTCTTCGCCGCGGACTTCCACCCGGTGCGCTGCCACTCCGCCGGCGGGACACGATGCCCATGGTTGAGGTCGCACACGAGGTCGGGGACGTATTGCAGGTCGGGGTGGATGGTGGCGGTCATGCCGCCGGGGCACGGGACGAACCTGGTCCCGTCGGGCCATTCGCCGTCGTCGTCTGGTTCGGGCATCGTGCCGTCGTCGTGGGGGACGGGGCACAGCTTCGAGCAGCGCAGGGGGAGACGGATGGTCTTGGTACCGACGGGGTAAGCGGCGGCGCGCACGTCACGCCACGCGTCCGCCACATCACCGACGTAGGAGGCGGCGACGCCCTGGTCGGGGTGGGCGCACAGCCACGGCGTCTGCGACCGCGCCAACCACCTCGCCAGGCTCGAGGGTGACGCGGCCGGGGGAGTGTGCCCGCGCTCCGCGATCACCAGCCGCGAGTAAAACGCGACCAGCTCGGCCGCGGCGTGCGCGGTACCCGACACCCGCTCGTCCAAGTCGATCCCGGTCGAGCCGCCACCGGTGACGGGCTCGCTGCCCCACGGCGACCGCAGCGCGGTGAGACGCTTCTGCAGATCAGGCCACGCCGCCGCCAGCGCGTCGAGGTTCTCCCGCGCCCGGTCCTCACAGACCGGGCACACGTGGGACCGTCCGCCGGTTTCGCGGGGGCCGCCGTGCTCGTCGGGGCGGCACCGGCCGGACGCGCACAACACCGGATACTCCACCCGCACCGACGAGGCCGGTGCCGGTTCGGCTCGGCGGACCGGGACCTCGGGGTCACGCACCACCCGCAACCGCGGCGGCCGAGCAGGCGTGGGGGCGACGTCAATCGACGGCACCCCGCCATGCCCCGCGCAATGCGCACACATCGACGCCGGCAGATCAGACCGTTCGCAGCGCTTCTCAACAGACACGACCGTCACACGGGTTCCCTTCACGCAAGAATCAGGATCCCCGACAGCCCGGACACACGGCGTTCCCCCGCCGCTGACCAGCATAAACGACCAGGGAGTGAACGCCCGTAAACACGAAAAGGCCCCCCGCACACGGCGGGGGGCCAAATCGCAGGTCACGGCTCGTCGTAGCTGTCGCCGTAGAACGGAGGGACTCCGGCGCGCAGGAACGCGATGATCTCCTCACGGCCAGATTCAGACAAACCCCACCTTTCGGAATGGATGCAGTACCTGATACCGGAGAGAAGCTGCTCAAGCGTCGGCCGAGGGTCAGGCACCGGGTTCGTCCAAACGCGGATCTGGCTCAGTAGGTCAGACGTCATATTGGCAGCACGGAAGTAGTCGCGCTCAGTCCAGAGCCAACAGAGAACATCCCCGAATGAGTCGCCAGGGTGCATGAAGCCCGGGTGGTACTCGTCAGCCTCATGTAGGTCGCGCAGGATGAACTTCGCCGCTTCGTACGCGACGCAGTGGATCATCCAGTTCAGAACCTTATCCGGCGGGGCGGGAAGCGGGTCGTCCCTGTTCCCAGTGAACGGGAACGGGAGGCGGGTACCTGACATGTGCATTCGTCTCCTGTCGTTGCGTTGGGGGAGGCCCCGTTTGGGCCGTAATGACATAATCTCCGTTATCGGCGTTCCGCCGAGAGGGGCTCAGCGTGACCAGACCTCCACCCAGACGGTCCCGGCCCCGTACCATCCTCCACGGTCGTCCACCACGCATCTGAACTCGTCCTTGGGCAGCATCTCGCTGACATCATCGGCTTCCAGATACGGCTGAGAAACGACCAGCCTCCGACCTTCCGGCATCAACCAGGTCGTCACGTGATCTGCCCAACGACGCTCGCGGAATCGCTCTCGGCACACAGCGACGCCGCACCGACCAGACCGCAGCCAGTGCCCACACGGCTGGCCACGTGACGGCCTGGCACCAGTGGCCTCGGCCCACGTGAGCAACGCTTCTCGGGACTCCAGCCACACGTTGGGCCCATACGGCCACCAGTGGATTCTGCGCCACCCGGACCCCCACAGCTTGGCTGCCTTCTTGTCCGTGGCGGAGGCCCAGGATGGATCCTGCTCAACGCGGGTTCCGTTGCGCTGGGACCCGCGACGCCAGCTGGTCTCACCGCTCATCTCGCGCCCCCGTCACGCACGGCGGCTCCGCAGGCGGATTCGACTTCGGCCACGCTTCTCCACACGTGCGACACAGCATGTCACCGGTCTGCGCGCCGAGATAGCGTTCCTTCTCGGGGTGGTCGAACCGGCATCCTTCTCGACGGGCCTCACTCATCCTGTTCTCCTCGCCCCTTGGTCCTCAGATGTCTCCGTTGATCACGAGCCGCGCAAGCCTCGTCATCTGCCGCGCCGTGAGGACACACGCCGCCTCGAACCTGGCACTGTGCATCTGATCCTGGTTCTCCGCGACCGTCACCCGCACCGTGCCATCAGCGCGAGGCTCGACAATCATGTATTCCGGTGCGTTGTTCGCACCAGCGAACTTGCGTGCGCGCTTCACATCACTCATCCTGCGCTCCTTCCTCCGGCTCGGGTGCGAGCCCCTGGCGATGTGCCGCCCACTGTGCCCGCAGCGACATCTCCTTGAGGTCCGGGTAACTGCGGGCGGTCGAGTCCTGTGCTCCGTCCTGGCCGGCGACGAGGACGCGCTGGCCTATCTGCGACAGTTGCCGTTCGACATCAGCCACCGCGCGACGTAGCTGCTCGGTCGCCGGGCCGATTCTGTCCACCGTGCAGGTGACGCGCACCTCGATCTCATCGGACGTGACCCATTCACGGCCGTCCATGGTGCGGCAGCTACTCGCTTCCTGCGAGTGTTCAGCGGTGACGCGGGGTGCTCTCCGAGGCATGACGTCTCCGATCTGGTCGAGCTGGTCTGGGTTGATTTCGCGCCACATGCGGCCCAGCCTCCCACCAGGAAACCGGGCCGCACGCGAACTATCCACTAGCTGCGGGGTTCGGTTCCCTGCAGCGGGGGCACGCCGCGTTGCCGATGTACACGACCGCGCCACACTGGCACCGGTACTCCGACGGCAAGATCACGATGGGTTCACCTCCGGGAAGTCTCTGACCTTCAACTTGGCCTTGTCGCAGTCCGGGTCGCCCGGGTCGCGCCACCACACGATCCCTTCCCAGCCGAGACGACGAGCATCCGCAATCGCGTCAGCTGGAAGGGCCAGCGGATCCGCACCCAAACCGAACAGGGAGCCGTGTGCCACGAGCAGGTGGGAGCTGGCACGGTCCGGGTTCCCGTTGATCCTCGGGCCGATGAGTTCGTACGTCCACGGCTCCCACAGCGAGGATTGCTCCAGTGCTTCGGCGTGCCATCGGGCGAACCCGGACTGTTCGATGGGCTCCCAGCCGACGCGCTTCCCGGTGGCCTCGTCACGGTCGACTTCGCGCCAGCCGGGCGGAGGGTTCTTCCCGGGCTTAACCTCCCGCCGCGCCCACCACGCCCCGGCATCGTCCAGAAGACAGCAGGTGCCGTCCCACTTCCGGGTCGCGACACCTTCACCGGCGAGGACCCACTCACACCCTGGTGTCACCTCCCCGGGGATCACGTGACGGCGGTCGTCGGGGTCACGCTGAAACAGCGTCGGGATCTTCCTCATCGTGTTTCTCCTTCGTACGCGTCCGCGAGGCCCTCGGCGAGGAGCGTCTGGCCGATGTCGATGCCGGTGACCTCGATGGTGGCGAGGGTCCGGCCGTACTTGTCCCGGTCGTACTCGTAGACGGTCGCGAGCTGCCCCGGCCTGGCCAGCTCCAGCACCCGGTCCCGCGCCGCGGCCGCGGCGGCCCGCTCAGCCGGGTCTTTTGACCGCAACTCTGGGGTGTCGACGTGCGCGAGCCGGACGCGGCGCAGACCAGCGGTGAACACGCCCGTGTCTTCTTTGCGGATGAGCCACACGTCCAACGTGTCGCCGTCGATGACGCGGTGCACGATGCTGTTCCGGAACGCTGTCGCGCCCGTCACGTCAGGGGCGACCTGCGCGGGCCACAACGCGAGCCCACACAGTTCGACGAGCGCGTGATGCAGTTCGGTCACTGCTGTCCTCCCGTCACGTTAGGGCACCTCACAGCGATCTCGCCGGGGTCCACCGGGTAGCCGGGCTGGGGGTTCACGATCAGCCACCGCGACGACGTCACCGCAGATGCGCACCGGGCCGACGCGTCCGGCGACAGGCCGCGGCCGTCGATCCACACGTCGACCTGGGTTGTGACTCCCGGCGCGGCGCCCTCGCCCGGTACGTGACACGCCCCGTTCTGCGGGGCCGGGCCGTCACCACACGTGTCCTCAACCCCGAGATACCGGCGCAGCCCCGGGTCGTAGAACCGGGTCCCGGCCGGCCAGTCGAGCACATCGGCCCCGGTGGACAGGTCGTGCCCGACCGCGAGCGTCACCGGGTCTTCGTAGGTGCCGGTGCCGCCCGCCTCCCTGTGCCACATGCCATGCGATATCGCCCCGCCCGCCGGGGTGTTGTCCGCCCAGGTGTACGCCGTCACGAACGCCGGCACCCACCTCGGACCATCGACCGCGGCAGCCGGGGCCGCCGAGACGAGCGCGGCGGCGACCGAAGCCGCCGCCGCACACGCAACCCGCGCCATCACCCGGAACCATCACTATCCGGCCGCAGCGACAGGATCCGCGCCACGAACACGTCACCCGTCTGCTCAGACCCGCCGATCGGGAGCGACACCGTGAGGTCCCGGGCATCGGTCACGACCATCCGCAGCGGCGATGGCCGCTCGCCACGGACGTTCACTGCGCTCAGGTGGAACACGATCGTGTCGCCGCGCTGCATCGGATCGCCGTCCAAGTCGCGCTGCCCCCACCACGTCAACCGGCCAGACGCCAATGCGTCGAACACGGCTTGCCGGGTGACCGTGATCCTGTGCTCATCGCCGGTCATCGCACACCTCCCTCGTTCGCGATGTCCAGGAGGACATCGGCGTGACACGGCGCGTCAAGCGGACACCAGCACGCCAGGTCACGACCACGGAGGTGCTCGCGTATCTCCGCGACCATCCCTTGAGGGCTCCAACCGAGCGACACGGGACGGGCGGTTACCCATTCCCGGTACAGGTCGACGCACTCCTGGGCGGTGGCGTCCCGGATGTCGTGCCACGTGACCTGCCCGTCGCCGTGGTGGAACGCGTGTCCTTCCCCGGACGTCTTGCACAGCCGCCCCTCGTGCTCCCAGCCGGTCTGGCCGTCGAGCCGCGGTGACCGCATCTGCGTCTTCCCGACACGGAACGGGTTGCCCCAGCGTGTCCCGCGCCCGACGTAGACGGCGCCTTCTGGCATCCGCCACCCATTGACCCGCCGCCGCTGGATACGCCGCGGCCTGGTCGACTTCATGCCGTTCACCGTGCGCCTCCCTTGGCCGGTTTCCATTCCACGCCGTGGCCGGTCCAGGCGACATCGACCGGGATCACGACCTGACCGTCCGTGCCGCGTGCCTGGCACTCGATCGGGTCACCTTCGATCCAGTCACGGGCGTTGCACTCACGCGGGTCGAACCGGCCGAAGTGGCGCACCTTCCGCTCCCACGACTCGCCCGCGCACTCGTGCCACGGCACACCATCCTCGACGCCGGCCGCAAACCACTCCTCGCAGCCGCAGTCGTACACGGCCCGGCACAGCGCATCCGCCGGAGCATGGCACTCGAACAGGACGAACCCGTCCTCGATCACCAGGCGGTGCGCAGGCTCCGGCGCGGCGGGCTCGTCCGGGGACCAGATAACCTCCCACCCCTTCTCCCGCACGTACCCGTCATCGATGCACATGCCCGTGGAGTCGACCGGGTTCCACGGGTGTTCCTCGTCGCAGCCCGTGCGGACCCACAGATTCCCGTACGGGCTGCGGCAGATCGTCCCGTACCCGGGATCCTCAGGGAGCTTCACGACTCCTCCTCCTCCATCCGTTCTTCCCTTCCAGACGTGCGCGGGCCGGGACCCTCAGGTGTGGTCCCGGCCCGCGCGATGTGCCGTGCGTGTGGTTACTCGCCGCTGTCGCTGTCGCTCTTGCTGTCCTTCCCGTCGTCCTGACCCTGGCCGCCGCCCTGGTCGGACTCGCCTGCCTTGTCCTGACCCTCCTCTGCGTCGTGGTCCTGGGAGTCACCGGCGACCTCGCCGCCGCCCGTAGCCGACTCCGACGGGGCCGTCGGCTGCGTGCCCGGGAGCGCCAGACCCAACGTCGGGTCCGATGACGGGGCCGGCACGCCCTGCGCGGGGGCCTGCGGCGCCGGCGCCGTGATCTGCGGCTGCCCGCCACCGAACAGGCTCTGGAACCACGCCGCGAACCCCGACTGCTGCTCCTGCGTGGGCTGCGTCGGGCGGCCGTCCTGGCCGATGAACAGCGGGAAGATCCACGAACCGAACCCGCCCGACTGCTGCGACGGGACCTGCGTCGGGCTCGCCGGGGTAACCGGCGCCAGACCGGGGGCCGCGGGAGCCGTCGAATCCGCCGACGGCTCCTGCGTGGACTGGGTGGGCTGCGCGAACGGCACGGTCGGGACACCGATCCCAGACGGCACCCCCGACGTTGCCTCAGCGGTGGGCTGCCCGGTCGAGGTGCCCTCCCCCACCGACGCCTGCTGGCTCACGGCCGCCGGGGACTTCACATCCTCGGTCGCTGCGGGGGTCGGCTCAGTCGCCCCACCACCCAGAACCATCGCGCCCGCCACAACTGCACTTGCGATCATGCTCTCTCCTTCACTAACCCCGGCCCGTGTGGCCGGGGACTCCTTGAGTGCGCGGCCGACGGCCGCGCCCATGTGATCGATGACCCCGCCGTGATCCACAGCAGGGGTCTCGAGCGACGCCCGCGCGCCGCCCTCGACATCAGCGGCGTGACCCGCCCGGGCGTCGGCGAGGGCGGCGTACCCGTCCGACGCGTTACCGGCCGTGTCGCCGGTGCCGGTGACCCGCACCACCCGATACCCGGCCGGAGCCGCGGCGGGGCCTCCGCCGGCGGGGCCTCCACCGCCGAACAGCACCGCACCACCAGGCGGCATCCGCCCGGCGTACGCGGCGGTCAGGTAGCGGAACTCCTGCGCGCCGCCCGAGTACCCGACGAACCACACCCGGTCGCCCGGGCGTGTGTGCGCGGACACCCACGAACGGATCCACTCCGCGTTCCGCGCACCCTGCTTGTACCAGGTGCCCGACACCCGATCCGGGGTCCGCAGCTGCGAGAACCCGCAGCCCGCCTCGACGGCGGCGTCACGCATCCTCGACGTGTAACCCGGCTCCGCCCCGGACGCCCACAGGCCGCCCGGATCCTCGTCACCGTCCGACGGCTCCTCATCACCAGGCAGGAACACCACCCGGCACCCGGCGTCACGCGGCGCCTCCCACGACCTGGACACCGACGACAACCCGCCAGGGCCAGACCACGACACGACCTCACCCGGAGACGACGATGCCGCCGCAACCGAGAAGGTCACGGCGGCCACCAGGACAGCACTGCTCACTCCCACGGCTCCACCTCGAAAGAGAACCCGCCAGCAGCCCCGCGCCGCACGATCGTCTCACCAGGCCACACCTCCTGACCGTCAGGCAGGATCAGCGCCGTCGACGGACACGCCACTCCACATGGCTCACCGCGCCCACCGAGTTCGTCCATCCGCCACACCTCGTGCGCGAACGGACCAGACTCCCACGCCATACCAACAAACTCGTACGACTCGCGACAGTTCATGCCCGGCTTGTAGACGAGACGCTCAACGCGCTCACCATGCCCAGTCATCGCCTCATCCAGATCACGCACCGCCCTCTCGACCGCCTGCGCCGTCGCAGCGACCGTCGGGTCGGCACCCAGCGCACGTGCAAGCGCGAACAGCCGTTCCCTGATACCGGTCTTCGTCACTGGTCCATCCATCACTTCTCCTTCCGAATCGTGAGGCCGTTGTCGCCCCACTGGAGTTCGTACTGCGGCACCCCCGCGTCCTGCTCCACCGGACGCAGCCACGACGGCACCGACGGCTTCGGAGGCGCCTGAATCGGCGGCAACCCGATGCCAGGGGCCTGCTCGGCAGGGACCGGCGTCCCAACCTGCGGCGCCGGTGAAGCGGACGCCGACGGCGCCGGGGCGGCCGGGGCCTGTGTCGGCGTCGAGCGGGGAGCCACACCCTTCCCGCCGGCGGCGGCAGCGAACCCGGCCTTGAGCGCGGCACCGACCTTCGGCATCTGCCCGTCACCCACCGAGTTCGCGATGTACGCGGCGGGCTCGTCGAAGTACGAGATCATCGCCACGTTGTTCCGCGCCGCCCACGCCAACACGTCGTTGACGAACGCCGGGTTGTCGCCGCGGCCGTCCTTCCCGTGAGCGCCCCATTCCGGCAGCGACAGCGGCAGGCCCTTGGTCTTGGCGAACTCTGCCCAGTCGTTGAGTTGCCCGTCGCCGTCCATGGGGTCCTCGTTGGACCAGTCGTAGGCGTCGACGCCGATCACATCGACCCACTGGTCACCGGGCCACGCGTCCGCGACGGCCTTCTGGACGCCGCCCTGACCCGTGTTCGGGTTCCACTCCAGCCGGGCCGTCGGGCAGCCCGCGCGGATGCCCCTTGCGGAGTTGACGAACCCGGCCTTGAACGCGTCCGGGCCGATCCTGTCGACAGTCCAATCCCACGACCCGGACAGGTTGAACTCCCACCCGGGACGGATGTACGCGTCGGGGTCTTTCACGCACACCGCCGCCGCGATCTGCCGCGCAACATCGGTTGACACGAGCGGGATCGCGACGTCGAACCCGACCCCGTCCGGGGCCTCTCCGACAATGCGTTTCGTCTCGGAGATCATCACGTCATCGCCCTGCTCACGCTGCGGCGCGACCTGCCACACGTCCACTGGGCGTCCGATCGCTTCCTCGAACCGCGCGACCCGGTCCGGGGAGTGCGCGAACACACCGATGTCGTACGGCAGACCAGACCGCGCCCCGAGCTTCGACCCCGACCCCTGCCGCGTCGGCTGCGGCTGCGTGGGCTGGGGTTTGGGGGCGGCGATCGACGCCGGGATCGACGGCTCCGCCGACGGCACACCCGGAGCTGACGCCGCCCCTGGCTGGTCGACCTGGTTCCCGGCGGCTGAGAACCCCGGATCAGCCTTCACCTTCACGATCTGCCCGGCCGTCGCGCCGTACGCGTTGCCGGTCGCGACGTTCCCGGGGCCGCGCAGCTCCACGAGGGAACCGTTGGTCGTCTCGATACTGCCGGTGCACGAGTTGCCCTGGAACACGTTGCGGGTAGCGGCCTCCTTCACGTTGAAGCACTCCGACCCCCACGTGGCGATCCGGTTACCGGTCACCCAGTTCCGCTGCGACTGGTCGGTGCCGGGCATCGGCTGACCCGTGGACTTCGGCGACGTGCCAACGTAGACGCCTTCACCGTTGTGGAACGGGTCAGCGTTCTTCGCCTTCGCGAACATGCCGCACCAGTCGACAACGCTGTTCTGCACACGGTTGTTTGTGGCGTTCGAGCGCATCCGCACGCACTCACCGCCAGCGCCCCGCAGAATCAACCTGTCCAACGTCACGTCATGCACCCCGGCCGCGTTCGCCCCGATGTACACGAGCCGTGAATCCACCGCGGCGCCCTGCTGAGCCTCCTTGAACGCCCGCGCCTCCTGCAGCGACGGGTTCGCCGGGTACGCGGCCCACGGGATGCCCGGCTGCCCGTACACCGCGAGGTCCGAGACAGTGATGTACGGGTGGTCGATGTCGATGACGTGCCCGTCCGCGACGAGCGTCGCCCCCGGCCCCGTGAGCGTGATCGGCGCGTTCGGTGCGCCGCCACGAACCGACCTGATCGCCTCCCGGTACACCCCGGGCGCGAGCCGCACCGTGTCACCCGGCTGCGCCCGATCCAACGCGGCCTGCACCGACCCGCCAGGCTGCACCACAATGTCCTGCGCATGCGCAGGGGCCGCGCCCACCACAGTGAACGCGGCCCCCACCAGCGCAGCCACGACGAACCTCATCACGGCGGCTCCACCTCCTGATCCTCAATCCACGCCAGCAGCTCCACGAGCGCCGGCGAATCCGACAACGTCAGACGCCGCAGCGCGCGGGCGTGCATAGTGTCCGCGATCTCTTTCACGGTCGCTGCGCCATCGTGCTTGCGGATCGCTTCGCCGATCGCGTAGTGGCTGATCCATCCATGACTCACTTCTCGTCCTTCCCGGCCTGCCACTGCGACTGGTGAATCCGCCACGCCGCGTGCAAAGCGCCCGCGATCGTGCGGGCCATCACCGTGACCGGCTCGAACACGAACCCGTCACGCTCGATTGTGATCGTGTACCGGCCCTTATCTCTCGGTGTCACCATGCTCCGATCAGTCGCTCCGCGAGCTGCTCGCGGAGAGGGAATGCCGCGATCGACGCGGCGATGAGAACACACACGGCCGCTTCGGCGGGCGAGCCGGTGGTGAAAGCGCGGAGCCCCCAGCGACGGCCGTCGCGTCCGGGGGCTCCGCTTGTGGTGAGGGAATCACCGACAATGTGTGTGGCGACCCCTATGGCGGCGGGTATCGGCAGCCACCACGCATCCCAATCGAGCGTGGTCGCGCCGTACCCGCACGCCGCCGACACGAGAATGTTCGCGCCGCCCTGCACATTCGCACCGGCCGACAAGAGCATCCCGACAGCGAACGCCACCGTGAACGCCTGCCCGTAAGGCGCCATCCACGCGACAGCGACAAGAACCGCCGTCCCTATCGACGCTCCAACAATCTGGTGCGTCGCGCCACGATGACCAAACACACGCCCAACAACGCCCGCAGGGACACGAGACAACGGCCCCCACATCCGCGCCGCATTCGACCCAGGATGGTCAATATCCGGCGCCAGCGAAAACGCAGCAGACGTGAACGTCCACACCACCTGAGCCGGAACACCAAGCGGCGCCACAGCGAGACTCGACCACAAGCCCGTGGCGAAACCCGACGCCATGTGAGAAACACCCATCACGACAGTGACCGCTGTTCCTTCTTGCATTCAGCGCCACACACGCCGTCTGTATCATCGCGGTTTGACCAGACCATCGGAGCCCCGCATTCGGGGCATCCGTCGCCGCCCTCGTAGGCCGTGGCTTCGGGGTCGCGCCAGAACACCAACGGCGTCGCCGCAGCCTGGCCGACAGCCGACCGGGCGTCCCACCCGGTCGCCACCACCGACCTCTGAAACGGAACCTCGGCACCCACAAGCTCGACCGTCACCCGCCACCTGAACCCCGACGTGGGAACGATCGGGGACTCATCACCCGTCACGGCTCCTCACCCGCCGCGACCCGCAACAGCAGCTCCGCGTGACACCACGGATCACCCGCCGGACACCGGTATCGCTCGAACTCACCCGCCCGGGACCCGATGAACGGGTTCCGGGACCGCGACCACGACGCCCCAACATCAACCACAGCCTCCGGAACGCGACGCCCCGGACCCTCGATCACCACACGTTCAGCCACGCCGAACCACCTTCCAGACAGCGCGAGAGGAGCCCCCGACAGGCGTCGGCGAGCCCCTCTCGAACCACGATTCCGTGTAGCGCGCGCTACACGTCCTGAGCACAAACAGACACCCGCGCAACGGGGCGTAGCGCACGTAGCGCAAACCCCTATCTGTGCAGGTCACACCCCTCTCCGGGCGTAGCGCACGACGTAGCGCACACCCAGGCTTGTAGCGCAGCCCATTTCAGGCCCTTCTCACTGCTCGGAGCCCCGCCGGCGAGGGGCCGCGCGGACACCCGCTCAGCCTTCCCCGCAGCGTCCAACGCTGCCCCGAGCTCGGCCTCCGGCACACCAGTCAGGCCCGCCAGATCCGCGACGTGAACCGCGCCCTTCGGGGTCTTCCGGCGCTCCGGCCACACCTGCTCAAGACGCCCCGGCAGCGACTCATCCGGCTCCGTCTCGGGCTCCTCGTCGTCGCCGCCGAGGTCCACCATCACCGGCCGCTGATGCAAGGTGACCACCCGCGGCGGCACGGTAACGAGCGGCTCCGGCGGCGGGGTCCGGTCCACCACGTACAGCGTCCGCGTCGGAGCCTCCACCTCCTCCGGCTCCTCGAGGTCGTCGTCGGGTTCGATGCGGGGCCACCACGCGACGACCGCAACCCACAGCCACAACGTCACCGGCGCCAGCATCCCCGGCAGAAGCCACCACTGCGGCGACCCCCAACCGGCGAATCCGGCGGCGGTCGACACCAGACACCACGCCAACGCGGGAATGAACCACGCCAGGATCGGGCGCGTCACCCGACGATCGGGCGAATTCGCGTCACGCCACCACGCGTAAAGCGTGGCAGCCATGATGAACGCCACGGTCCACAACCGCGGGCCGGCGAAATGAAAACCGCCCCACAATGCGAGCGGGGCGGCCAACACTGTCCAGAAACCACGTTCTCTCACGACGCCGCCTCCACCGTCGGGAAAGCGTCGAGAACCCCGACCTGCTCCGGCCTGGCAGTGACGACACGGCCCGTGCCGATCAACACCACCTCGACCCGCGCCGCACCGAACAGCAGAAGCGGACGCTCAACCGACCGGACAACACCAAGCTGCCCAGCCGACGCCACAACCCGATCCTGCAGAAACGACACCGCCTCCACCACATCACCGCGCAGCACGCAGAAATCACCAGGCCGCGGCTCACGCTCCAGCATCATCGAAACCTCCCAAATCCTGACCGAAAGATTGAGTCAACGGGACATCACGGCGGCCCGCGTCCCACGCCACCGCCAACGCCGCCCAATCCGCGATATCCACCTCATGATCATCATCCACCGGAAGATCAGCCGCGATCGACGCATGCATCACACACGCCGCCGCCCACATGTTCACCGCCGGAGATGAACCAAGCGTGTCGTTCAACCAGCCCGTCACACGAACCTGCCCGGTACGTGCCCACCAATCCGCGTGCTCCTGAGAAACACCGACCCGCATCGACACAAGCGCCGCCGCCGCGAGATCCGGCTGCGTTACGAGAACCATCGGATTAGCGGTCGCCTCCACCGCCGCGGCGAGACGCTGAACAAGCGGGTCATCAGCCGGGCATCCAGTCACGCCACCCATCATGACGTCACCGACACATGCACGTGGTCCAAATGCTGCATCGTGTTCCGCTGCGCCTCCGTCTTCGCTGTAGAAAGCGACGGGTTACGGTACGGCCGCCACCCTTCACCGGCGCGGCTCGGGTTCCAGATCTTCGCATCCCAAATGACGTACTTCACGTTCAACCCCGCGGCGTTCTTCTCGAACCAGCGCGCAACCTCCCAACCCTTCGCCCGACCATCCGTGGTGTTCCAGCCAGGGACCATGAAATCCACTGCCCGACCAGACGGGTGATCCGACGGGCCAGGGCGGCCACCGACACCACCGAGCTCCGTGATGTACGGCCACGCTTTCTTCCCGCACCTCAACACCCGCAACGCCTTCGGCTGCAAACCCTTCTCCGCGGAAGAACCAGACGCCGGGCAATCACCGACAGCAGCCACGGGGGCCGGTGCTTTACACGACGCGGCCTTACCCTCGATCGCCGCGACAATCGCCGACGCCCGCTCCATCTGATCCGCATACCTCGTCGGGTACGCCGACCGCTGCACAGCCTGCGCCACCGCGCCCGGATCCATGCCGCGCCAGCCCGGCACCAACCGCTTCATCTCCGCGAAGAAGTCATCCGCGGCCCTGTCGACGTCGGTCGAATTCATCCAGCCCTTCGACGGACGCTGCTGCAACCATCCCTTCGAGTCCCGGTCACCGTTCGGCAGATTCTTCAACCGCGACTCCACCAGCCCGGCCGCGACGATGATCCGCGCGCCCTCCGCCCCGGTCCCGGCGCGCTGAGCCGCCCGGTACCCGCGGACCGCGATGTCAGCCTGCTCCCGGTCCAGGTTCGGCACTGGACCGACACAGCCAGCAAGAGACGCGGCACTACTGCCCGGCGCGGCCTGACGGGCTTGCGCGGCCGCCGGCGCCGCAGCAGCAGCGCCAGCAGGGGTGAACGTCTCACCCCCACCACCGCCGCCACCGGAGCACGACGCGAACACGCCAAGCCCGACCAGAGCAACCGCCACCAGGCCCTCACCCCTCACGACCCGCCCTCAACGTCGCCGTCGGTGGAGGTCACCGGGTTGTCCACCGGCTCCCACGACTGCACCAGCCAGTCACCACGCAACTGCTGCACCGCCGTCACCCGCACCCGCGGCGTCACACCCTGACCGCCGGCCGGGGTCACCCGCAGCCACACGTCACACCGCGGGACCTGACCGGCCGTGGCCTCCACCACCGGGGTACCAACCGGCACCTGATCCGGGTCGATCGCCGACACTCCGGCCCGCAGCTGCGGCTCCACCCAGCGCGCCACCGACCCCGGCCAATCCGACCGGTCCGGCCCGAAGAAGTCGACCGCGAACCCACGCACCGCGCCCTCACACGACGACCGCTGCCCCTGCATCCACGTCGCCTCCCGAGCGCCGTGCGCCGACATCCACACGGCCCGCCCGAACAGCAACACCACCAGCACCGCGACGACCGCGGCGGCCACCCCAACCCGGGATGGCCGCCGCAGAAACCACGCCGCGACAGAACGCGACCTACTCGACCCTGCGAGTGACCGCCGCGACCTCGACGAGGACATTCGTGTGCTCCTTCTGTGTGATCGTCGTCGCCGCAGCCACCCGCAGCCGGGCCAGCTCAGCGCGAACCTCATCCGACAACCGCGCCGAATCCGGCGGGATCTTGTTCACTCGCGGCGAGTAGCCCGGCGAGGTTGTGTCGACCGGGTCGGGCAGCCGCCGAATCCGCGGCTCCGGCGCGCCGCTCGAGTCCGGGGCGTCGGTGACGACAACCCCTTGGACGACCTGCGTGGACGCGTCCGACCGCTGCTGCTGCTGTTCGGTGTCGAACTGCTCGGCGGGGATGAACCGCACCGGCCGCTGCTGCGGCAGCGGGGCGGCCTGCTCGGCGGCGCCAGTGTCGGCGGAGCCGGGTTCCCACGCAGCCTGCCCCGGGACCTGGCCGGTCGCGGCGCGGCGACGCCGCGTCCATCCGGGACGCCCAGCATCCTGAGCGCCCGACCCATCACCACCACGGCCGCGGTCGCGGTTGCTGATCTGCAGCTCCCGAAGGATCTGCCGCAACACCCCGACCACGCCACGCGCCGACTGATCCACACCAGTCCGCGCATACAGCTTCGACCGGCCACGACGCCATGCCATGCGGGCCACGACGAGAATCGCGAGCATCCACCCGAACTTCCCCATCGTGCCCACCGTCGTAGCCGACAGAATCCCGCCGACCACACCGACCGTGAACGCGACGTACACCACGGTCGCGGCGAACGCTGTCACGAAGAACGTCGACAGCCACCCGACTGCCGCGCGGGCCATCCACTGGCACTCCGGGAACTGCGCCACCAGAGCTGCCGCCGGCGTGAACGCCACCACCAGCTCAAGCGCGAGGCGGGCGGCGCCGACCCAGAACAGCGTCCACAGCAGGAAGTACGCCGCGGGGAACGCCCCGACCGCTCCGAGGAGTGCCTTCCACGGACGCTCCGATGTATCGGATCCGGCGAGGGTCCGCTCGTAGGTCGCGGGGAACTCGGCCTTGTACGCCTTCGCGACCGCGAGGTAGTCGGCCTTCTTCGCCGCGTCCAACTGCGCCGCGTAGGCCGGGTCGGCTGCGGCCTGCGCCTGCTCGGCCCGGGTCATCGCGCCCGCCGCGAACAGTCGCATCGCGTACTTGTCCGCAGCGGCCTTGTCGGCGCCGAAGTTGATGTCGACGTAGGTGGGCCACACGATCTGCTCCCACAGCACGTCACCGATCGCTGCGTCCGCCGACGCACCGGCCTGACCCGCCGATGACGCCGTGCCGGTCGCCATCGTGGAGTACACGGCCGTCACGCCCTGCGACACGAGCGACCCGGCCGTGATCGGCACAGCGAGGGTGATCGCGCCGGCGGCGAGGATCACCGCGCCCTTCCACGTCTTCTCCCGGGACTCGGCGGTGTCGCCGTTCCCGGCGCGGAACGCGTGCCACAACGCGGTGGCACCGACGAGCGCGGTGAAGAAGAACAGCCACGCCCGGTAGCCCATCGTGTACCGGACGAACGACGTCAACGGCGTCAACACCTGCCACAGGCCGTCCGCGGGTTCGAGGACGATCTGCGCGGCCTGTGTCGACGCGGCGAGCATCGTCACCTGCGCCTGAATCAGGTTCCCCGCGGTCGAGTTCGCCGGGTCAGCGACCCGCTTCTGCGCACCCGTCGTGGACAAGTCCAGGCCGACCGGGCAGCCTGGGTCGTGGATCACCGGCGCGAGACCGCCCCACCCGTAGGTGGAGTAGAACCCGGTCCCCGGATGCGACGGGCCCGGGTCGATCCGGCCCGCCAGGCCGTCCGTGGGGGTCCCGACCGTCGGGAGGATCTTGCACCGGTCCCCGATCACCGCTGCCGCAGCTGCCTGACCGGCGTCCGACCCGGCCGCCGCGCCCGCTGCGCCTTTCAACGCCTCCGCGGCACCCAAGCCGGGGATGAGGCCTCGGACAGCGCCGCGCAAAGCGGCACCGGCGAGGTCACCCGCCGACGCCCCCTGCTCGGTGGCTGTCGGCTGCGGCGTCGGGGCAGGGGTGGGGTCCGCAGCGAACGCGGCCCCACCCCCACCCAGCATGAAAACGGCCGCCACACCAGCAGTGGCAGCCAACCTACGCAAGCGGGTCATGACGCCCGCTCACCCCACAACGTGGCCATCTTCGGAGCCTCCTTCGACGGAGTCGTCAACGACGCCCGCCTCACGTCGGGCGCCCACCAGCCGGTGTCGTGATGCACGTGCCGCACCCGACCATCGAAACCGCGGACCGTGAAATCACCCGTCCCAAGCGACGGAAGCCGGGCCGCGTCCACCGGAGCGAGTCGCATCATCCGCGCCATCACCTCAGCGTTCGCGCCGACCACCCGGCCGCACAGCGTCTGACCCACCAGCGACCCGATCAGGTCATCACCGAGCCGGGACATGGCCGTCGGGGTCTGCATCAGCCACAGAATCGCCGCATCAACCTTCCGCGACGTGTACGCCGACCGGCGCATCAACGTCGCCATCGCCGAGTGCCCAGCGAGAGTCACACCCAGCTCGTCATCGATCTGCATCTTCGGGTCCGTGTCAGCCCACAGGCTGAGTCCCGCCAGACGAGACGCGCCGAGCAGGATCGGCACCGACTGGTGCATCCCGACCGTCCAGTCATGGCGGTCCAGACCGATGTCCGGGATTTCGATACCCGGCATCGTCAGCACCGTCACGCCCGCCGACGACACGGACCTCGTCAACCGATCCGCGTCCACGTCACCCGCCGGGAAGCACAGCATCCCCTCAAGCGAGTCACGCTTCCCGCGCAGCAGCTTCCCGACCCGCCGCCCGGCGTCGCCCTCGCGGTCGAGGGCATCCAGGATCGTCGAGGAGTGCTGCCCGTAGGCGCCGCCGACCTCGTTGCACGCCGCGGACACAGCCCGCATCGCGTCACGGTCGTCAGCGAGTTCCCACGCGCACGCCCGGGTCATGTCGACCGCGAACGCCACCCGCTCAGCCCGCGCCGCCCGCAACGCACCAGCGTGTTCGGCGTCGCTGGTGCCGTCGGTCTGCACCGGGTCCGGGATCAGCACGTGCGGCATCAACGCCCCCTGAGGGGCCTGTGTCGTCACCGGTATCTCACGCCCGTCCACACCCGGCGTCTTCACCAGACGCGCCATCCCCGAATGCGGCGACGGGTCCGTGATGATGACCCGCCGGCCGACCTCGTGGCAGTGGGCGGCGGCGCCGACACCGACCGTGGACTTCCCCGTACCGAGACCGCCGACGACGAGGGTCACGCCGGACCCTTCGACGTCGGTGCGGCTGGTCTTCGCCCTAGGGCCCTCCCACCAGTCCATGACGAGGTTCTCCCGGGTGCCGTCAACCGCGCCGAACAACTGCCCGACCGTCGCACCAGCACGCCCGGAGGAGTTCGGGACCCCAGCGGCCCACACCCGAGCCGAATCCTGCGTGACATGCCCGTCGAGCCGGAACAGCCGGCCAGGCTCCATCGACTCCCAGTCCGCGTACTGCCCGAGTTCGTGGCTGACGGTCGCGTGGATCTGGTCGTCGGCGTCCTTCACAACCGAGGTGACGGCCTTCGCCGCCGCCTCGTGCGTGTCCCGTGGGAGGGCGACCTTCACGACGGCCTGCACCCGGTAGGAGTCGATGCGGTCCTGCGCGCGCAGTTCACGGTTGACCTGCACGGCGCGGGCGATGCCGTCCTCGACCTCGGGTGTCGGGTCGTACCCGGCCTTCGCCGAGGAACGCTCGTGGGAGCGGTTCTCCCGCAACCGCAGCTGCATGTCTTTGCGCAGCTCCCCGGGGGATACGACGGTGCCCTGCGCGACCAGGTAGGTGCGGCCCGGGCGGCGCCCGAACCACGCCAGCCACGGCGGCTGCGCGGCCGAGTCGAACCCGGTCGGGGCGGTGTCGACACGCACCACCGGCACCCACTGCTCCACCCGGTCACCCGCGTGGAGCGTCGACAGGTGCGTGTTCGGCTGCATCGGGTCCGCCGACGGCGTAACCGCCCCGGCGCCGGGGAGGCCCATGCGGGTGAACTCCCGGTGCAGGTCCTCGATCTGCCCGGCGGTCAGGCGACGCCCGTACCCGCCGATCACGTCATCGAGGAGACGGACCTCGTGCTGCACCTGAGCGAACTCGGACAGCTCCGGCGCGAGCGGCGCGCCCGGCTCGCACAGCGGCAGATGCTCCCGCGCCACCGCACGGTCGGCGACCCGGACCGCCAGGACGCACCGCCACCACGCCGCACCCAGCGAGGAGTGCACGAACGCGTCCGCCATCCGGTCCAGGTATTCCCCGGACGCGCCCGGGTACTCGGCGTCCTGCGCCGCCCGGAACGCCGCCCGGTCCGGCGACTCGTGCCACCCGAACCACACCAGGCGCCGCCCGACCAGGTCCGGGTACATGCCGGCCTGCGCGGCGATGACCTTGTCGACCCCGGCGCCGAGACCGATGGTGTCGACGTCGTTCAGCAGCCAGAACGCGAACGTGGTTCCGGCGGCCGGGTGGGTGAGGAACCGGCCGTGCGCGTACGGCTCCTCCGCGCGGATCCGGGCACGCTCGGCCCGGCTGCTACGCCACGCCGTCAGGCGGGCAAGAGGGGTAGTCACATCGACTCCTGAATCGGGTAGGAGGCGCCACCGGCGCCCCCACGGTGAGGGGGCCGGTAGCGACCGGGATAGGTGAGGCCCCGACAGCGGTCGTGTCAGGGCGGCGGGGCGCCGCGGCTTCCGACCGCAGCACCCACAGCAGGTACGGGAGAGGCTTCTGCGGTTTCTCGTGACGGCCCACGACCCGCAGTACCGAGACCACGGTCGCGAACCCCGCGACAACCGCCGCCAGGGCGGCGGCGATCAGCCACCACGGGCCCGCGCCAAGCACGGTCCCGACGGACCAGAACGCCACCCCGTACGCCGGGACCGTGACGGCCATCCCCGCGAAACCGCGGATCCACATGTGCCAGCGGAACTCCCCGGGAAGCTCGGTCGCGATCTCCTCGACACGGTTCGCCGCGTCGTCGGACTCGTAGATCATCAGCCGGAGAACGCCGCCCGCAGGAACCACCCGGCAGCGCCGACGAGGAACACCACGAACCCGATCGCGGACACGGTGCCCCACCCGATCGCGGAGGCCATGACGACGCCCTGCTGACGGGTCTTCTGGGTGTTGCCCTTCCCCGCGGAGAAGCTCTGGGCGATGGCGAGCCACCCGACCGCGACGGCCAGGAGGAACAACAACACTCCGACGAGGAACGACATGGACGGCGCGAGCCCGGTACTGGAGTTCGCGAGCTGCGCGAGCTGCGAAGACTGGTTCCACACGCCAGCGCCAGCCTGGGCCGCCGCTGTCGCGGTACCGCCCGGGGTGGGGATCGGGTCAGGGTTCATGATTCGTGTCCTTTCGATGAGGAAGGGCGGCCACCCCCGATGGGTGACCGCCCACTTTTGTGTGCGAAATGTTCAGGCCGGTTCGACCCGAACGGGGGTGAGAGACAGCCACCACACGGGCCGCTCAGGAACAGGCGGCTCCCAGCCGCCCTGGAACATCAGACCGGCCGCTGCGAGCGGCGCCCACGGCGCGCACGGCCCGGGGTCGATGACGCGGAACCGGTAGGGCGCCTCGTCGAGCCGCTCGGGTGCCGTGGTGAACCACAGCCAGCCGCCTTGACGGCGCCGCCACCCAGCCGGTTTCGCGTACCCGGACACGCGCGCACAGCGGGCCGCGCCAGGGTCGAACGTCACCCACCACAACGGCCCGTCAAGCGGCAGCACGGTCACGTGGCTTGCGCTGACCGACCGGCCGATCCGGCAGTAGCTGAGGGTCCGCCACGAACTCGCGGAACGCGGGGAACGGCCGGAACTTCGGCGCCCGCGTCGGCGGGATCACCAGGCCCTCACCCTTCCGCGGGTTCCTGCCCACCCGCGCAGCCTTCTCGACCCGCTCGAACGAACCGAACGCCGCCACGCTCACTGTCCCGCCCGCCGCGACCTCACGGACCACGACGTCGAAGAACACCTCCAACACCCTGCGCGTGGTCGGCTCGTCGACCTCGGCGCGGGTCGAAACCGCCCGGATGGCCTGCTGCTTGTTCACTCCCCACCCCCACCATCGAGGGCGGCCTCGATGCGGTCGATGTAGGCCGCGATCCGGCGGGCGGCGATGTCCATCGGCGACCACCCGTGGTGGACCGCCCACATCGCTTCCGCGTTGACCATCGCGCCCTCCCATGAGCCGCACACACGGACGTGGCAGCCGGGGCAGTGCGCGACCCAACCATCCGGGGTCTTGTACACCATCGGGTTCTGCGCCCCGGGCGCGTCCGGGGGCGTCTTCGGGGCCGTCACTGCGCGGCCCCCGTCGTCGTGTCGAGCATGCTCTGTGCCCTTTCATGTCGGCAGCCCGGCACCCCAACGGATCACCGGGCTTCTGTAAGCGATTCTGCTGGGTTTTCGGGAGCCGGAAGTCCACGTACACCTGACCGGCATGCGCGACAGTCCTGGGAGGCTCCCTGTAGCGAATTCGGGGGTATTTCAGGTCAGGCCCGGGATGCTCGTGAGTGCGCCGCCTCATGAAACCGGGACAAACGGCGCATACCCGACCTCGACATACCCGACGACGCCCACCCACACCGCGCGCACACGGCGACCCACCACAACAGGCCAGCCCGGAACACCCGCGTCACAAGACCTCCTCGACGAGCAGCAGCCGCAGATGCGGATCCACACGGTCCGGGGCCGTGATCACCGGCTCCGGCTTGCCCATGAACTCCGGGGTGTCATCCGGCACCACGCCCGCGTCAACCACCCCGTCACACACCGCCTTCAACGTGGCGACCAGGTTGTCCGTGTCCCGCCGCCTGCCGTCCCGCGGCGTGTACTCCAACTGCACCCGCACCCTCGACAGCGGCGGAACCCGCGCAGCCCGCACCAGCAGCCGCACATCCGACCGCACCCTGCGCGTCTCCCGAGCCCGCGCCGCCCAATGCTGACGCGCGTTCAACGACAACGGCGGCTTCACGTACGGCAACCGGATCCGCCACACCCGCGTCTGCGTCTTCGTCACGACGCGGCCCTCGCAGCGATCCCCGCGAGGGTCTCCGCCGCCGCCTCCCCGACCAGCCAAAGACCGGCATCGTCCTCCTCAACCGCCCACGCGATCGGCGGCACCGCGAGCACCCCAGCCCGGGCAGCGAGCCTGTGGAACTCCGGCAACGCTGCCGCCCGCAGCCTCGCCAGCGTCCACGAATCATCCAGGACCGGCCACCGCACCCGCCACGACGCGGCGGGCTGCGTTCCATCCATGAAGTCACCCCTTTCTGGGCGCCACAACGGCGCCCCATCCCCGTCGATAGACACCACCGCGATCACCGAGGCATCTGGTACACGTGCGCCAGATTCGGGTCACGAACCGGCTCCGCAGCGTCGTCCTCCCACGGCCACGACGTCCCCGGACGCAACCGCTTCGGCCACCCCCGCGACTCACGATCACCACGCCACCCGCTGAACGACACCACCCGCTCCTCAAGCGACGACCCGTCCGCCAACCGGATGCCGTAACCAAACTCCGGCCACCGAATCCACAACGAGGACCCCGTCGGCCGCAACGGACGCTCACCATTGCCCTGCGCATGCGGCGCGTGCGCCTCCGTCATCAACGCGCACGACGACGCGGCACGACACCGGTCGAGCACCTGCGAAACCTTCCGAGCAGGCTCTTCATCGTTCGGGTTCGCCGCGTGCAGCCGGTAGATCGGGCCCGTCACCAGAAGATCCGGCTGCAACGCCGTCACCCGACGTACCAGCCACAACTCGTCCTCCGGCTTCGTCAAGTCCAGCCCCGACGGGACCGTCTCCACCCACATGTTCAGCTCCGGATCATGACCCGCCTGACGAGCCACAACCCGCAGCGACCGGAGCGCCCGCCGCAGCTTCGCCGGGCCGTTCTCGCAGTCCACGAGCAGCACACGCTGCGGCTCGAACCGGGCGTACGTGAACGGGTGCACACCCGCCGCGGCGCACACCGCGATCTGCCGGCACAGCACGCTCTTCCCGAGACCTTCACCGCCGGTCAGGATCAGCCGGTCACCGTGTTCGAGCAGGTCCGGGATGACCCAGTCGAACGGGTCGTCCTGCGTGTCGAGGAACTCCCCGAGCGTCTGGGTGGTGACCTCACCCGCCGACTCGATCCCATCCACGACGGCCTGGGCTGCGCCGGCGATCTTCGCTGCGAGGTCGTGAGGGTCTGCGTCTGGCTTCTCCGCGAGCTGCAACGCCCGAGCGCCGATGGCACCGAGCTTCCGGAGCCTGGCGTGCCTGGCCACGATGTCCAGCGCGTACCCGGGATCACCGAACCCGAACTCGGTGACCCCGGTCACTGACGCGGCGCCACCGGCGCGTCCGAGGGTCCCGCGTTTCGTCATCTCATCGATGACGGACAGTGCCGAGACGTCCTCGCCGCGGACGTGGAGTCCCTGGACGGCTTCGGCGATCTGCCGGTGCGGCGGGGTGAGGTCTTCGACGCGGATGGTTTCCCACACCGTTTCCCGGCATTCGGGCTTGGTGATGAGGCAGCCGGTGATGGTGGCTTCGGCCTTGATGAGTGCCGGGTCAGGCTGATTCATCGCAGGGCCTCCGGGATTTCATTGCCGTGCGCGTCGATGTCGCGTCGCTGTCGGCCGTTGATGGAGCGGATGTTCGCGCCGGGGTTGAGCCAGCCTTTGGATTCGGCTTGTGCACGCAGGGTGGTGTATTTCTCCCGGAACTTCGCCATGGAGCGGATGTTCGCCCGCCAGAACTGGTCTTGGGTGGCGAACTCGATGATGCGTTCGATCTCGGGGAGTGGGTAGCCGTCGCTGGTGGTGAGGAGCCGGGCGGCGTCGAGGTTGCCCTTGTTGCGTGCTGGCTTCTGGTGGCGGTTGGCGGTGACGCGGGCGTCGAGGAGGTCGAGGATGCGGGCGGCGTCGGGACGAAGTTCCGACTTCTTCTCCCCTTCTCCCCTTCTCCCCTTCTCCCCTTCTCCAAGGGCAACATTTGCTTGAGGCCTCACTGAGTCCTCAGTGAGGCCGTCGTGATGACTCACTGAGACGGCATTGTCGCTGGTGGGGAGGGGATAGCGGCTCTCGGTAGGCCGATTGATCTTCTGATGTGTTTTCCACGACGTGATGTGGAGAAAACGGCGCCCGTCGACTTCGTAGCGGGTGATCTGACCGTGCTTTGAGAGGTGCGTGAGTGCCGATTGAACCCTCAGTGAGGGCTCACGGAGGCTTCCGTGAGCATCCATGTCGAGGGAGAACAGGTCCGCGACGATCATCCGCTCGTCGTCCCGGCCGACGCCGTTGTCATCGACGTAGGACCACAACCCGATGAAAATCAGCCTCGTGTGCCAGTCCATGGCCGCTACATCCTCAGACCTCCAGAATTCCGGCCGGATGCTTCGGATGCGCATTCTGACTACCTCCCTTCTGCCCCTCTAGTTCCTCGTCTCTGGTCACCGCCAGGACCAGTTGGTTACCCATTCGTGTGAACAGCGGCGGCACCGGTATGCGGCGGCGAATCCTGTCTGTTCCGTGGTGATCAGACGTTGCGGTGTTTCCAGCGACGTGATGCATTTCGGGCACCGGTCTTCGCGGCGCATCGGGTCGTTCCAGTAGTCGTCGCTGTTGTCTATGGCGTGGTCCACGGGTCCTCCTCGGGGGATGAGTGAGGGCCACCCGCCCGTGTTGGGGGGTGGCCCTTGATGTGGGTGGCGGCGCACCGCTGGCATGGGTCGCCGGGTGTGTCTGTGAGCCGGGCGGCGATTGCCGCGCGGCACTCCGTGCAGGTCACGTGTGTCCGCCGAGTGGAAGTGGTGGGGTGCCGTACTCGTCGAGGTCGTCGGGGATGGCACTCGGGTACAGCCGGTCGATGACTTCCGCGATGAGCCGTGTCTTGGTGCGGTCGTCGAGGTTGAACGTGGCGTCGCGGGAGCCGGTGATCCGGTCGGCGGCGTCAAGGACGTCCTCGTGGCAGTCGCCGAGGCCGTGCAGGAAGCAGCAGTGCCCGTCGTGCAAGGCGAGCTTGGGTGCGATCCAGCAGGAACAAGGGCGGTCCATCGGGGTCTCCCTCGGTGGTCAGTTCAGGGCGGCGGCGACCGCGCCGACGATGTCCCTCGCCGTCGGCGGTGTGACGGCGTTTCCCGCTAAGCGGGTACGCTCGCGACGTGTCCCGGCCCACTCGTAGGTGGTCGGGAACGCCATCGCTCGGGCGGCTTCGGACGGCTCAAGCATCCGGAACAAGCAGTCGTCGATCTGCGCGTTCGCGGCCTCGATGTCGCCTGGCGTGATGAGCGATTGGTGGCCTGCCGTGGTGACGGTCCGCATCACTTCATGGGCCGGTGTGGTCATCTCGTCGCCGCCGCTGTTGTTCCGCATCACGAGGGCGTGGTGGTTCCCGGATGCGGTGACTGTGGAGAGCGCCGACTCGACGGACCGGGCGTCAGAACCGCCACCGCGTAGTTCAGCGATGAACGGCGTCACGACGGCTGTTTCCAGTCGGGTCGTCTGCGTCCGCATCGGTTCACCGGCGGCACGGGCATGCTTCCCTTCGCGGCCTTCCACGGGCACGATGAGCGCCTTGGACTCCACGGTGTGGATGGTGCGCAGCTGGTCGCTGACGGGCCACACCCGGTAGTACGAGTTCGGGTCGCCGTAGCGCGCGTGCTTCGGGTTCGACGCGTCGTAGGTGTTGCCCGCGGCTTCCAGGTGAAGCGGAACGGCCAGTCCTATATGGTTTCCCGACGCCGCGACCGTCGCCGAAGGCTCATCCAATGACGGTGCACGCCAGTAGCGGGCGATCCCGGCGGCGATCCGAGCGCGGGTCTTGTCCGCGAGGGGATTGTCGCGGTCCCCGATCCTCTTCCCGGGAATCGACCAGTCGATCGCCGTGTATGCGGGCAGCCAGCCGGGCTCGACCAGCGCACCGCACCGCGCAGTACTGCACACGAACACGTACTGCGCGCGGTACCGGCCGGCCGTGCGGCCGTTCTTCCACGACTTCCGGGTCTCCACCAGACGGTCACATGACGGGCACCACGCCCGCGGACGTTGGATCGCGTCCAGGTCGGGGCGCCGGTCACCCTTGCGCCAGAACACGGCGTAGAACCGGTCCCGCGACTGCGGAGCCGGGAGGCCCGCGTGCTGCGCGTGCATCGAGTTGATCGACAGCACCTCGTGGTCGTAGCCGAGGGAGTCCATCGCCAGGAGCCACGCTCGGTACGGGAGCCACTTCATTACGTCGAGGACGTTCTCGACGATCACGGCCCGGTACCGGTGGTGTTCGGAGTACCGGACGACGTCCCACATGGTGGCGCGTGACCGTTCCGCGGCCTCGTCGGGGAGGATCTCGCCGAATAGGTCGGGCTGCCCGTCGATGACGCGACGCGCTTTGCCTTGCGCGATGGAGTGGTGCGTGCACGACGGGGACAGCCACGCGATGTCGGTGCGCGGCACCAACCGCGGGTCGTACTGTGAGATGTCGGCTTGGATGTGTAGCGCGTTCTGGTGGTTGGCGTTGTGGACGTCGACGGCGAGTTTCCAGTGGTTCGCGGCGACCTTCACCTCGACGCCGGGGACAGCGATGGCGCCGGTCGAGCTGCCGCCGGCCCCGCAGAAGAAGTCAGTCAGGGTCACGGTCACGCGTGTGTCTCCTGGGGGTGTGGGAGCGGCCCGCCACGACGGTTCGTGACGGGCCGCTCGGGCTAGGTAAGGTAGTGGGGAACTGCGCAGGCCGCTCAACGGCCGTAGGCGGCCGCGATGGCGTCCCAGATGTAGTTCGTCACGAACCGTCGCATGGCGGGTTGTCCTCTCGTTCGTCGCTGGTCATGCCGCGTTTCCTCGTTTGAGGCGGCGCCGTTCCCGCTCGGACGTGCCGCCCCAGATGCCGAAGCGTTCGTCGTGGGCGAGGGCGTATTCGAGGCATTCGGTGCGGACGGTGCAGGCGGCGCAGACGCGTTTGGCTTGGCTGGTGCCGCCGCCTTTGTCTGGGAAGAACTCTTCTGGGTCGGTTTGTGCGCAGAGGGCGGAGTCTCGCCAGTTGGCGTCGTCTGCGGCGAGGTCGGGCAGGTACAGGTCGATGCGCATTGTGTCGCTTCCTTAGAACAAGACCATGGTGTTGTGGCAGTTGCAGCGGCAGCGGAGCCGGTGCGGGCCGGGGCACGCGCCGAGGTCGTGGCTGGGTGGTTCGACGCCGTCGGCTTGCCAGCACTTCGCGTGGCTGGGGTCTCTGGTCGGGGCGTCGCATTGGCCGGTGATGATGCACGGCGTGACGTGGTGGCCGTCGATGGTGTCGGGCGCTATGACGGGCCCGGCGGTGCACTTCGGGAGGCTCTTGCGTCCGCCGCTGGTGACGATTTGTGTCGGGTGGTTGATCCAGTCGCCCACGTGGCTGCTCCCGTGTGGTGGCGCGCCGCGGGGCCGGTCCTGCGTGTTCGGTCCGCAGGTGTCCGGCCCCGCTGTGGCGTGCTGGGTTAGAAGGGTCGGTTGTCGTCTTCGTCTGTGGTGGGGCGGTGGCGGATGGTGATGGTGGTGGTGCCGTCGCGGTCCCAGTCGGTGTGGGCGACGAGTCCGGGGCCGAGTTGGAGCCGGTAGCGGCCCGCCCCCGGGTCTTGTGGGGTGGGGGCGGGCCGTTCGACGGTGGCGGTCATTGCTCGTCTCCGTCGCTGGTCTGGTCTTCGGTGAGTGCGGCGAGGACGAGGTCGGCTTCGCTGCCGGTGAGGTCGCCGGCGGTGGCATCGCGGCCGAGGACGTCGCGCAGGTAGGAGGCGCGGCGTTCCTTGCCGGTGTTGGTGCGGGCGGAGTCGGTGAAGACCTCGTCGAAGGCGGCGCCGATGCGGGCGAGCTGGTCGCGGCTGGCGGGCTCGTCAGTGGTGACGGTGACTTCGCCGGTGGTGGTGTCCACGGTCTCCCGCTGCTGTTCGGGTTCGGCCCGGGGGGCGTCGTGGACGATGCGGGTGTTGGTGAGGGAGTCGAGGGTGACGGGCTTGCGGCCGGTGCCGGGCCCGGAGGGTCGGGACTCGCCCCGCTCGATCTCCATCTCCTCAACGGTGTAGATGCCGTTCAGGGTGTCGGGGGCGATCTTGCGGCTCACCTCGGAGACGGCCTTGGCGTAGAGCATGGCCTGCGGGTCGGACTGGTACTTGTCGTTCTTGGTGTACCCGGCCTTCTTCGCGCGGGCGTAGTCCCAGTCGCCTTCTTCGATGGTGTCGCTGCCGCGGCGGCGTCCCTGGACGATGACGCGGTCGTCGGTGGAGGACACGGTCCACAGTTCGTGGCCGTCGCGCAGGACGAGGGCGGCCATCATGCGGGCGTACATGCTGGTGGTGCCGTGGACGTTGTAGAGGCCGCGGAGTGCGTTGATGGGGTCGAGGCCGAGGGACGCGCCGAACATGATGGCGGCGGCGCCTTCCTGCGGTTTGCCGCGGAAGTGGGCGGGGACGATGCCGGTGGCGCAGAGGACTTTCGCGAGTTCGTAGGCGTCGTGCATCTGGAGGGCGGCTTCGCGGATGAGTGAGCCGCCGGTGGGCCGGTTGGTGGTGACGGCGGCGATGGTCTGCTCGTTGGGCTGGTAGGTGTCGAGGTCGGTGCTCACGGGGTGTCTCCTTCGGTGAGGGCCCACCTTGGTAGGCGGATGGTGCGGATGATTTGGTCGGTGTAGCCGGGCCACGTGTCATTGCGCTGGCAGGTGGCGAGGGTGGTGAGTGCGTCGCGGTACCGGGCGCGGCCGGCGGCGGTGGAGTCGTCGTCGTATTCGTCGATGGAGACGAGGTGTGGGGCGTCTTTCTCGACCACGACGAACAGGAACCGCACGTCGTCCTCGCCGGTGATCCGGCGCCAGGCGTCGGTGTAGAACGCGGCTTGGACGTGGTAGCCGTAGCGGGCTGACCCGTTGGCGAACCCGTCGGGGTCGGCGCTCGATGCGGTGGTCTTGACGTCGATGAGGAGCCGCGTGCCGTCGGGGAGTTCCCCGGCCCGGTCGATGAGTGCCTTGCAGTTGATCCCGGTTTCCTCGTCGGTCCAAAACAGGGCGACTTCGGAGTCGCCGGGGAGCGCGAGGAGCTGGGACGCGAACGGGTGGGCGAGGACGGCTTGGGCGCACGCGGCGGCCTGGTCGTAGTGGGCCGCGAGTAGCGGGGCCTTTCCGGCTGCCCGGGCGGTCTTGACGGCGTCCTTGTAGGCGTTGGTGCGGCGGTCGGGGAAGTCGAGGCGTGCGATATCGGCGCCGCGGCCGAGGATCATGGCGTGGACGACGTGCCCGAAGTCGAACGCGTCCCGTGGGGGTTCGGGGTGGTCGAGTGCCCATTTGTAGCGGGCTGGGCAGTCGAGGATGCGTTTGAGGGAGGTTTGGGACACGGCGGGGACGGCCCGGTAGTCCGGGTCGGGCATGCCGGTCACGACCCGCGCCGTGGCGGTATCGGTCATTGGTTCGCCGCGATGTAGAGGAGCAGGGCCAGTCCGGTCAGGGCCACCGCGGCTGCGGAGGTCGCGGCCATGACCGCTCGGTCGATGGGGCGTTTCTTGCGGATGAGGTTGATCGTGGAGAGCCCGAGCAGGAACGCGAACGTGGTGATGGTGACCCCGATGGTCCACACGGTGGGGTTCATCGGTTCTCCTTGTCCTGTCCCCACGGGTCGGGTTTGGCTGCCGGGGGTGGGTCGTTGCGGGTGAGCCAGTCCCATTCGGCGGCGGCGGCGCGTTCGTCGAATGCGCGGTCGGCTCGGTCGTCCCACCAGTCGTTGGCGTAGTGGGCGTCGGCGCTGGTGTCGAGGCCGTGGTCAGCGATGGGATAGGGGCCGCGGTTCATCGGTGGCTGTCCTCGTCGTAGCGGCTGATGATGCGGTCGAAGAGGGTGTCGACGTCGCTGTCGGTTAGGTGGTCGAGGGCGTGTTCGTGGACTTCGCGGCGCGCCTTTTCGCGTTCGGCCGCGACTGCGGTGGCGCTTATCTGTGCGGCGCGAGCGGTGAGGCGCTGTTTCTCGGCGGCGGCCTGTTCGGCGGCGCGTGCGGCGAGGTCGGCTCGGCGGTGGTCGCGGAGTGTGTCGATGAGTGCCCACACGATGGGTGCGCACATTGCGGTGAGGATGAGCCAGGAGGTCCAGGTCATGACGCGCGCTCTTGGGTGATGTCGGTGGCGTTGGGCCACCGCTTGTAGGCGCAGGCTGCGCAGACGTGGTGTTCCCGTTCCTGGGTGTCGATGACGGTGGTGTCGGGTTCGGCGCCGCAGTGGGGGCAGGCTTCTCGGAAGCAGAGGTTCGCGACGGCCCACGCGAGGCCGCCGGTGACGGCGAGGAGGACGATCACGCCGATGCTGTAGCCGATGAGGTCGTTCATCAGAAGCACCTCCCACATGTGCAGTGGGTCTTGTTGGTGTCGAGGCATCTGGTGCTGGGGTCGTGCCAGGGGCCGCCGGGTTGCGCTTCGCACCACGGGCATCCGGGGACCGTCTTGCGGCGCAGGGGGGTGACGGTGGCCCATCGGGCGGGGCCGACGTGCCCTTCCGGGTCGACGGGCTCCCCGTCGGTGAAGCCGGGGTCGGCGTCATCCGGGTTCGGGAGGATGTACAGGGTGGTCATCGGTGGCTCCACGCGTACCGGGAGTCGGCGATGCACGCCTCCTGCCGTTCGATGCAGTCGGCGACGTGGTTGAGCCACTGAGTGGCGTCGGGCCAGGCGTCTCCGATTTGCCCGGCGAGGTCGCGGAGTTCGTCGGCGGTGTAGTCGTCGAGCCACAGCCAGTCCTCGTCGGGGTTGAGGATGGTGGCGATGAGGTCGGGGCGGCTGGTGGCCTGTCGGGCTGCGGTGGAGGTCGTGGCGCGGGCGGCCACGGTGTGGCGGGTCTTGGTGTCGAGGCCGCGGAGGTCGAGCTGGTCGGCGGTGTGCACGGGGTGGCTCCGTTCATGAGTTGAGGGGCGGTGCCTGTTCGGTAGGCGCCGCCCCTCACGGGTTTGGGTGCCCGGGGCCGTGGGTGGCCCCGGGCGGGTTGCTGCTAGTCGGTGTGCTGCTGTCGTTCGAGTCGTTCGAGGCGGGCGCGGAGTTCAGCGACTTCCTCGGCGGACCGGTCGACGGTCTGGGTGACGGCGGCGACGGACTGTTCGAGGCGCCGCTGTCTGATGTCGAGGCGCCGGTTGAAGTCCTCTTGCCGGGCGAACGCGACGGCCATGAGTTCGAAGCCGCGGCGGGTGTCGGGGTCGAGTCCGGCCATGTTGACGTTTACGACCTTCGATTTCCCGGCCTTGAGTGCGACCACGGATCGCCGCTGGTAGTTCTTCGCGAGGCGTGCGTGCTCGACTGCTTCAACGACCCGGTAGCCCTTGTTGGGGATGGCTTCGATGGCGTGTTTGTTGTCGACTTCGTTGCGGCGGGCGGCGTCGCGTACGGCGCCTTGGATCAGGCCGCGGTCTTTGAGGGGGTCGAGGTCGAGGAGTCCGGCGCATCGGTCGTATGTGAGGACGTCCCCGGGGCCGAGGGCCGCGAGGACGTCGTAGATGATGCGCCAGCGGGCGCGTTCGCCTTTCGGCTGGAACGGGGGTGCCAAGGTCACTCGGTGGTCCTTTCGAGTTCGGCGGTGAATCGGCCGTAGCGGGGTCGCCAGTCGCCGAGCCCGACGTAGGCTCCGGCCTGTTCGACGATCGCGGCGAGGGTGCGGAAGTCGAGGACGGATTCGTCGATGGTGCCTTCGGCGGAGGTGCGCCAGTCGGTGAACATGGGGCGGCAGCGGGAAACGCGGTTCTGCTGGTTGCGGACGGTGCGGATGAGTCGGAAGTTCTCGTCTTCCCAGAGGCCCTCGGCGGTGCGCGGGCCGTGGTAGGCGATGGGGTTGACGTCGGTCTCGATGAACAGGCCGCGTTTGACGTTCATGCCGTTCTTGGTGAGCTTCGCGGCGTCGAGGATCACGCGTTCGACGTTCTCGCCGGGGACGTAGGGGCCGACGTCGGGGTCGATGTATAGGCCGCCGAGGAACTCGGCGCGGGCGATGTCGATGAGGTCGTCGTCGGTTTTCTTCCGCTTCGCGGTGAGGGTCTTGAGTGCCTGGGTGGCGGGGTCGAGTGGGTTCGCGAGGCGGCCGTTGTGCATGAGCATCGGGGCCGTGCCGGTGATGGTGATTCGGAAACGCATGCTGTTCTCCTGTGTCGTTGTTGTCTCTGCCTTGTCTTGTCTTGCCCGCGTGTGTGGGGCGGCGTGGAGTCGAACCACGCGGTAGAACCGTCCGCCCCTATCCCTGCCACGCCACGCCCTGCCTTGCCGCGCCCCGCCCTGCCCCGCCTTGCCGGGCCGTGCCGAGCCGCGAGCGTGGGTTTCTCGGAGTCGAACCGAGACGGAGACCGTCAACCCTGGGCCGTGCTTCCATGCCTTGCCCGGCCATGCCATGCCCAGACCCGCCTCGCCCGGCCGTGCCAAGCCAGGCCGCGCCTGGCCTCGCCGAGCCACGCCTCGCCATGCCTCGCCGCGCCTGGCCGCGTGCGTGGGCGCTGGTGGAGTCGAACCACCAGGAATGACCGTCCGCCCTACAACGGCCTCGGGGGTGGGGTGATACCGGCGGCCCACATGCGTGCTTCGAGGTCGATGACCATGTGGGCGGCCCGGTCGGCCCAGTCGGGCCGCTGCCCCGCTGCGGCAGCCTGGCGGAGGCGGTGGATGAGGCGGCCGTGAACCGCGCGGGCCTTGTCGACGCTCACGACTCGACCTCCGCATTGTCGAGGTCCGGGTCGCCCGGGACGTAGACGGTGTACTTGGGCATTCGGTGCTCCTGTGTGGTGGTAGGAATGGCGTGTGGCCCGCCCCAAATCCGCTGGGGCGGGCCACACCATTCGGTCGTCGGTCAGTACCTCGGGCTGCGCCACAGCCCGAACGGGGCGGGCGCGCAGCCGCCCCAGCCCTGCGTGACCGCCGTCCCGTGGGAGGCGGGCGCGGGGGCCGCGACCGGGGCGGCGTTGGCGCCGACAGCGCCGAACGTGCCGATGCCGGCGGCGAGGGCAGCGGTCGCGAGGACCATGCGGATGGTGCGGGTCATACGGGTTCTCCTTCTCTCGGGGGGGGTGGGCGGCGGTAGCCGATCCCGCTCCTCGCCCCGGGATCACACCGGGTTCAGCTTCTGTTTCGATGCGGCCTCCGTACCGGTTCGCGTGCGGTACGGGGTCGGCTTACGCGATCTGCTGCGAGGAACCGCCGCGGTGCGGCGGTCAGCCGTGGGTTGGTCTCAGTCAGAACGTGCTCGCGTTGTCGAGACCAACCCGAGGTCGGCTGATGTTGTCGCGCAGACTGTGCCCCGCTGCGCGCCCGGGTCGCCTCCCACTGGCCTGGGGGCGGTGTCGGCTGCCCGATCCCTTCGGGCTCCGAGGATGTTGTTGGACCGCGCGTGTGGCGCATCAAGCGGCCGGGACGGGCTGGAGGCCCCGCGACCTGCCGCGCCGGGGATCAGTCGGCGACGTACGCCCATTCACCGGCGTACTCACGCTGGCGCCCGACACGGTACGTTCCGGGTGCGATCTCCAGGAACCCGTGCTCGGGATGCGCCAGGACCGCGGTCGACCCGTCGGGGACGGTGAGCGTCCCCAAGGTCAGGTCAGTCACGGACGACGCAGCGTGCGCGTCCCAGAAACACTCGCCGGACGGGTGGAGGGAGTGGGTGTTGCCGCCGGCCTCGCCGCGGACGACGTCGACGCGGGCGGGCAGCGGGGTCTTCGCGGGAGCGGTGGTCACCCGCAGGATCGACACATCACCCTGCGCGGCGGCGACGCTCACCACCGGGACGTCAGCGGACGGGTCGATGTGGTCGAGGACGGTGACGCCCGTCTGCGCGGTCATGGAGTTGATGGTGCTGGTGGACATTGTTTGTCCTTCTCTCGTCTCGGGGTTGGTGTTCAGCGGCGGACTTCGAGACGCCGGTACGCCTCGACAGGCCACCCGTACAGGTCGGCCGCGGCGGCGACAGGGTCGTCGTGGTGGGCGGGGACGGGCAGGCCGTAGCGGCGGCGCGCACCGTCCGGCTCTACGGACCCGTTGGTGCACAGCAGGATGCGCGCCTCGTCGTCGTACATATCCCGCAGGCGGTCGGGGAGGTCGTACAGCTCCAGTGTGTGAGGTGAGTTACCGGGGTCCGGGGCGGACGCGACGAGCTGCATCCCGGCCGCGTGAATGAACTGGTCCCAGCCTGTGAGTTCGATCGCGACCCGACGCACCTCCGCGTTGCCTTCGCTGAGGACGCGCTGCACGTCCCAACCGTCCTCGATGAGGTCGGCGGGGACACGGACACCGTGGACGGCGTAGACGCCCCATCCGTCGCGGTATCGCAGGGCCGGGCCGGTGGTGCAGTGCAGTCGGCCTTGCGGGTCACGGTGGAGTGTCTCGGGACGGTCCGTGAGGATGGCCGCGTCGCGCATGGGCCACCACCAGCCGGCGTTTCGCGCGACGAGCGACAGCCCTTCGACGTCGATGGTTACGCCGATCCGATGCAGCGCGTCGCACCAGCCGAGGAACCCCGCGTCATGCTGACCCCAGACGGCGCCGCCGACCTGGCCCCCGACCTGGCCCCGGACCTGGCCCCAGACCTGGCCCCCGACCTGGCCCCAGACCTGGTCCCCGACCTGGTCCCCGACCTGGTCCCCGACCTGGGCCCGGACCTGGGCCCGGACCTGGTCCCAGACCTGGCCCCGGACCTGGGCCCGGACCTGGTCCCAGACCTGGCCCCGGACCTGGGCCCGGACATGGCCCCAGACCTGGGGCCATACCTGGGCCCCGACCTGGGCCCGGACCTGGCCCCAGACCTGGTCCCGGACCTGGTCGGGGCGGAGCATGGCTGATCCGATGCACCCTGCTAGCGGGGAGTCGAGCCACACCATCACACGTGGAGGGGTGAGCCCGGCACGCCGATACGCTGCGCGGACCCCGTTCTCGGCCGCGGCCCGGTCAGCTGGCTCGGTGGACAGGCCGACAGCGAGCCACTCATCCCGCACCTTCTCCAACGTGGCCTCTTGCTCGGCCGTCAACTTTGCGATCACCGCTCGTCCCTTCTAAAAGGTCGACTAATCCCAGTGCCTCAGGTCCCCGTCGAGGGGTCTATCGCTGTGTCCCGCGCTGAGCGCCTGACGGACACGCGCCCTGAGGCCGACTTGCGTGCGGATGTGCCCCGCGCACGCTCGGGTCGCCCCCACTGGCCTGGGCGGCGGATTCGGCTACCCCGAAACCCTCGGGCTCACAGGTGAATCAAACGAACCCTCGGCTCCGAGGTCGGTCCTCGGTCTATCGCTCGGCACCGCGCTGCGCGCCTAGTGCCTGCACTCCGCTATGGGCTCCCACGACTAGTCACCCCGGTCGTGGTCGGGTTCGGAAACGGTCGCCCGCTGGTTCCTGGCAGTGAGTTGGTCCCTCCAGGCAGACGGGCTCTCGCCCGAGTCCTGGCCTTCACCACCGTCTGCTGCCGCCGTCCCGACGCTCGTGCTGTGCGGGTAGGGCGGGCTCGTATGTCGCGGTCGCCGTGTTCTATGGGGTGTTGTCAAGTGCTGCCGTGTGCTCGCGGCTCCATGTGCCCGAGGTGATCGAGCGGGGCCGGGCCTTGCTTGCGTGCGCTGGCCCGGCTTGAACGGGCTGCCGACCTGTTTTCGGGCAGCGCTGCATCACCGCGTGGCGGTGCTGCGAGTTGGTTGGTGTGCTGGTCCCGGCCCCGCGCTCATAGCTCGGGGGGAAGCCGCGCATACGGGACGCCAGGGGGGGCGACGCTCCGAAGGAGGCCGGGACCAGCGATCAGGGGTTAGGACGCTCGTCGGCGTCCGGCGCGGCCGAATCCGGAGATGTCGATCGGCTCACGGTGGCTCTGCTTGTGTTCCATCTGCTCTCGGCACGCCGGGGTGAACCAGCGCTTGTTGCCGACCTTCACGGACGGGATGCGGTTGTTGCGCATCTGCCGTCGGATCCAGTCGGCGTTAACTTCTTGGCCGGGTCTGGAAAGTTCGGTGGCGAGTTGCTCGGGTGAGAGCCAGTCGCTGATGCCGGTCATCGCTGCCGCCTCGACACGAGTTCGAGGGCGTGGGCGTGACGTCGGGTGATGTCTGCGGTGACGGTGGCCCGGTCCGCTTCGTAGGCGCGGAGGGTGTCTGCGCTGATCCCCATGGCGTCGGCGACGGAAGCGATCGACGCTTCCACGCTCTTGCGTGCGTATCGCATCGTTGCTCCCCTCGTAGCTTGCGCCGTGGTTGCGCTGTTTGCGCTTCCCATGAGCAGGACAGTACACCTCAACTCCGTTGCGGCGCAACAACGCTAGGAGGAATTGCGCCAGCAGCGTGTCGGGTCTGGAACGCTTAACAGGCCCCGGCCAGCTGTGTCAATAGCGCGCGTCACAGTGCAGAGCCGACCCCGACTAGCTGCGCTAGCCTGCCAGTGACCTGGGAAAACACCGACTGACAGGAACATCGAGTGGACCGCACCGACCAACTGCGCCAGATCGGGGCGCAGATCCGACGCGCACGAGAAGCCGCAGGGGAATCGCAGAAGGAAGCCGCCGCAGCCATGGGTGTGGCGTACAACACGCTGTCCCGGATCGAGCGGGGCCTGGAAGGCAACGCATCCCGCATGCACGCGGCCCTGGAGTACTACGGGCTGCAGCTCGTGACGCCGGCGCAGTCGGTGGAGGCCGAGTACGCCGCGGAGTACGCGGCGGCGTTCGTCGACCGGTTCCCGACGGCGGTGAGCCGGAAGGCGGCGTTGGGGCACCTGTTGGTCTCGATCAACCAGTTCGATGGGGCAACCGACGGCGCCGAGCCCGAGGGGGAGTAGCGCTGACCTGTGACGGCGGGAACCCCGGGGAGCGCTTGGCGGGCCGCCGTGTCGGACGTGCGCAGTAGGCTGACTGCGCGAAATCGACTGGCACGGAAGGGGAAGCCGACGGTGAGTGTGTGCGTGACCAGGGGCGAGGACTGGGTGGACAAATGCCGTGTAGCGCAGAGCCTGACGCCAGGACTGTGCGATCACGGGTGCCCGTTCGTGCCGGATGAGGTGACGCTTGAGCAGGGTGGCGGGCCGGACCCCGGGAACGGCGGAACACCTGTCCGGGAATCGCCCCGCTCGGTCGGGGCTGTTCGCGGGGCGCGGCGTGACGCGGGGCGCGGCCTGACGGAGTCTCCTCGTGTGGCCTAACAGTGGGGCGTCCCTGTGCCGATAGGTGGTCCCTGAGGGACCACGAAACCAGTCATTTCCGGGGTACGGTGGTCAAAACCCGATACCCGTGACACACCCTGACCAGCAGCAACGCGAACCGAGCACGACTGAGCGGGGGTTCAAGTCCCCCTCCGGACACCACAACTCACCCCAGCCCTCGCACCGACCGTCGATGCCGGCGGCAGCGCGGGTTCCCGGGCGTTCGGCCGCCCTGACCGAGGTTTCAGGGAGCTGAACTCGTTGGCCGGGACGAACTTGACTCACACACTCGCCGCCGCAGCTGGCAGCCACGCCTCTGACCTGCGGCGATGCGGCCACCGCCCGACGCCCAGGCCGAGTATGTATGCCAACTTCGTCTTCGATGCGACGGATGCGTCGAACGCCCTCGTGCGCGCACGTCGCACGTGAGCCCGTCGATCGCCTACCTCGTGTCGTGGACGATCCTGCTCGTCGTGTGGATGCTCTTCGGGGTGCCGCTCGGGCCGAACAGCCCCATCGAATACACCCCCTGACGCAGCCGGCCGCGGCGGGCTCGACCAGGCCGTTTTCACGAGTCGCGCAGCCTCGGTCCAGGAAGGAATCGACGGGTGCGCCCCGGAGACCGTGAGGAGCGGTGCGGGTCAGCGAAGCCCGGGTGCACAGCCGGGTCGCACCGGTCTTCGCGTGACATATTCGCGGATTGTGGCCGGGACCGCGGGCCTCCTTGCCGCCTATGCTCGGGGCATGAATCGTAACCACGCACTCGCCGCCGCTGCCCTGCTCGTGCCCGGTCTGCTCGCCGGCTGTAGCTCGCTCGGATCGGCCAACCCCAGCCCCGGCGAGACCACGACCGTCACCGTGACCGCCACCCCCACCGAGGCAGCCCTCTCGCAGGAGTGCAACGCCGCGCTCGACCAGGCCGACGCGGCCGTCGGCGCCGACAGCGCCCTCATGCAGGACGTGCCCCAGGCGATCACCGCGATGCAGCAGGCCGCCGCGGCCGCCACCCGGATGGACCTCAACGGCGTGGCCGAGCAGACGCGGGCGCTGGAGCAGATCGACCTGCAGACCAAGGCCACCGCCGCTCAGCAGGCGGCCACCGAGTACCAGCAGGCGGTCGAGAAGTGCCGCCAGCTGCGCAACTGAGCATCCCCGCGCCCTACCGGTCGACTGAGCCACATCGAGTGACTCCTGGCTGAGTCCGATCGGGCAGCGCACCCGCACGGCCTGAGTCCGTCCACGCGTGGTCGACGGCTCAGGCCGTGCGGCGTACCCGGATGATCTTGCGGCGCAACAACGCGCGTCGCGCGCCACCGAAGTACAGACGCATCCGGAACAACTCCCACTGCTCGTATTCGGCGTGCTCCGCCAGAACGCGCCGCGCCTCGGACCGCGACACGTCGCGGTTGAACGTCACCGTGCGGTACTCGTACTCGACCATCGCGACCATTGTCGGCCATCGACACCGCCTCGTGCGAGACCCGTCGCGACCCGCGGCCGCACCATCGACACCCCGCCGACACCTCGCCCCCGACCCGACCGCGACGCACGCGCGACACCGCGCGTTCACCCGCCGTACAGCACGAGCCGACGCGTCTCAATCCCGGTACCGGCAAGGGCCTTCGACAAGGTACGTTCGTCTACATGAGTGTCGACCCTCGAGCCGCCCTGGCTACCTTCGTCTCCGCTCTCGAGCGTCATCTCGAGGCGGCTTCCGCGCGCCGCGGCGAGAACGACCCCGCGGTCGTCGCCGCCTACCAGGACGTGGCCGAGGCATTCGACCGCTACGAGGACGCCCTCATGGACGCCTACGAAGAGGTCACCCCGCTGGAGATCTACAGCGAGGACGACGATGACGACGATGAGGACGACGACTTCGACGAGGATGACGACGACGAGGACGACGAGGACGACGAGGACGACGAGGACGAGGACTTCGACGACGAGGACGACGACGGCGAACCGTACGTCGGGCTCGACGACGAGGAGTTCGACCGCGACGAGGGCCAGGGCCCCGCGCCGCGCCGCCCCGGCCGGCCTCACTCGTAACGGTCCTGCTCCCTGCGCCGCGCTCGGCACGCCCGGGCGCGGCGTTCGGTTGCCGGCCCCCTCGTCGGCAATAAGGCGCTCCCACACCGTGATTTAGCCCACCGCGCCGCGTGGGCTTCAGGGCTCCTACAGGATCGCGCACTAGTGTTTCGCAACGGCGCGTCGCGCAGGCGACGCGCCTTTGTCACGCACCGGCACAACCAGTCGAAGGGGCGAGCGTGTACCTGTCCTACCTGGACGCCATCATCCTCGGCATCGTCGAGGGGCTCACCGAATACCTCCCGGTCTCCTCGACCGGCCACCTGACGATCACCGAGAAGCTGCTCGGGCTGCAGATCGACAACCCCACGGTGACCGGCTACACCGCGACGATCCAGATCGGCGCGATCGCGGCCACGCTGCTGTACTTCTGGAAGGACATCACCCGGCTCTTCCGCGCCTGGATCGCCGGCCTGCGCGACGCCGGCGCCCGCGGGCAGGACTACACGCTCGCGTGGGCGGTCATCGTCGGATCCCTGCCGGTCGGCATCGTCGGGTTCTTCGGGCGCACGATCATCGAGGGGCCGCTGCGCTCTTTGTGGGTCGTCGCCGGCGCGCTCATCGCCTGGAGCGCCGTCATGTGGGTCGCCGAGATCGTCTACGACCGCACGGTGCGCGCCGGCCGTGAGCGCGAGGAGACCGACGTGACGGTCCGCGACGGCGTGATCCTCGGTCTCGTGCAGTGTTTCTCGCTCGTGCCCGGGGTGTCTCGGTCGGGCGCCACGATCTCCGCCGGGCTGCTGGCCGGCATCAACCGGGTCGTCGCAACCCGGCTTTCGTTCTTCCTCGCGATTCCCGCGCTCACCGCCGCGGGTTTGTTCGGCCTGAAGGACGTCGACACGACGATCATCGGCTGGGGGCCGATGGCCGTCGGCCTGCTCGTCTCGTTCGTCGTCGCCTACGCCTCGATCGCGTGGCTGCTGCGGTTCGTGGCGAGCAACTCGCTGCGCGCGTTCATCTACTACCGGATCGCCCTGGGCCTCGTGCTCATCGGGGCGCTGGGCACCGGTCTCCTGACCGCCACGTGAGGGGCCGTCACAGCCAGCCCGAGCGGCGGAAGAGGTAGTACAGCAACAGCACGACCGCGCCCATCACCCCGAGTGAGATGAAGTAGCCGTACTCCCAGTGCAGTTCGGGCATGAAGTCGAAGTTCTGCCCGTAGATGCCGGCGATCATCGTCGGCACGGCGGCCATCGCGACCCAGGCGGAGATTTTGCGCATGTCGTCGTTCTGGCGCAACGCGACCTGCGACAGGTAGGCCGACAGCACGTCCGAGAGCAGCCGGTCGTACGCCTCCGCGTGCTCGACGACCTGCAGCAGGTGGTCGAGCACGTCGCCGAAGAACGGCCGCAGCTTCTTCGGGACGTGGGCGCTCTCGTCGCCGTTGACCAGGCGCTTCAGCGGCATGACCAGCGGCACCGCGCCCCGCTTGAACTCCAGCACCTCGCGCTTGAGCTTGTAGATCTCCTGCCCGAGGTCGCGGCCCTCACCGGCGAAGACCGCCTCCTCGATGTCGGCCAGGTCGTCGGCGAGCTCGAGGTCGATCTCGCGGTAGGTGTCGACGACGTGGTCGAGCACCCCGTGCAGCACCGACACCGGGCCGAACCGCAGCAGCTCGGGGCGCTGCTCGAGCCGGGCCCGCACGTCCGCGAGCGGGTTGACCTCGCTGCGACGCACGGTGAGTACGAACTGGTCACCGACGAACAGCATGAGTTCGCCGGTCTCGACGTCGCTGGTCTCGTCGATGTAGTGCAGGGTTTTCAGCACGACGAACATCGACTCGTCGTAGAAGTCCACCTTGGGGCGTTGGTTGCCCTTGACGGCATCCTCGACGGCCAGCGGGTGCAGCCGCAGTTCGTCGTTGATCTCGGCGAACTCGGCGTCCGCCGGATCCTTCACACCGATCCACAGGAAGCCCTGGCCGCGCTCGCGCAGCGCCTCGAGTTCGTCGCTGGGGTCGGCGCAGGCCACGCGCCGACCGTCGAGGTAGACGGCCTTGTCGACGATCACGACTGCTATGTCACCACACAGGAGGCCGTGGCGGTGCGGCACGTCCGCCGACGCGCGCGGGTCCGCGTGCCGACGTACGGGTGCGTACAGTGGAGCGGTGCCGACCTGCCTGCTCGTGCGCCACGGACGTACCGCCGCCAACGCCTCCGGCACCCTCGCCGGCTGGACGCCGGGCGTCCACCTCGATGAGCACGGCGAGGCGGCGGCGCACGAGCTCGGGCTCCGCCTGGCTGACCTGCCGATCGCATTCATCGCGACAAGCCCCCTCGAACGATGCCGCCGCACCGCGGAACTCGTGGGGCAGGGCCGGGCGCCGCTGGAGGTCGTCGAGGACCTGGGGGAGTGCCGCTACGGGGCGTGGACGGGCCGGCCCTTGAGCGAGCTCGCCAAGGAGCCGCTGTGGCGGGTCGTGCAGGACCAGCCGAGCGCGGCGGTCTTCCCCGAGGGCGACGACTATCCGGCGGAGAGCATCGCGGCGATGTCGGCGCGGGCGGTGGCGGCGGTGCGCCGTCTCGACGCGCAGGTGGCCGCCGAGCACGGCGAGCACGCCCTGTGGATGGCGGTTTCGCACGGCGACGTGATCAAGGCGATCCTCGCGGACGCGGCCGGGTCGCACCTGGACCAGTTCCAGCGGTTCGTCGCCGGGCCCGCCTCCCTGTCGGTGGTGCGGTACACGCCGGGGCGGCCGTTCGTCGAGCGCGTCAACGACACCGGCGCCGACCTCAGCCGCCTAGCGCCCCCGCCGAAGCAGGTTTCCTCAGAGACCGACGAGCCGCACCCCGGCGACGCAGCAGTAGGCGGCGGCGTCTGAGCCCGAGTGACGCCCGCAAAGGTGACGCGCGCAGACAAAGGAGCGTGGCGGGCGGTGGGCCCTAAGGGAGGCTGGCTGGGTCTGGCGGGAGCCCGACCGGAGCGCTAGCGCAGGTCGGGCGGATGGTCGCCGACCGCAGGGCCCACCGCCCGCCACGCGGCCCGACGGGGGACAAGCGACGGGACAAACGACGGGGGCACAAACGACTGAAGCCCTGCGAAGGTCACCAGAGCCGATGGTCGCCGGGCTGCTGAACGCGCAGCCACCGGAAGCCGTAGCCGTCGAGGGTCAGCTCGATGCGGCCGTCGTCCATGGACAGGCGCTCGTCGCCGAAGACGTCGACGAGGGTGGTGCCCGGCTCGACGTCCGTCAGGGTGAACTCGACCCGTCGGCCTCCGGCGTCGAAATTGTGCACGGCGACGACCCGATGGTCCTCCCAGCGGGAGCTGTGCACGAGCACGGCGTGGTCGGGCTGGTCGACGACTTCGAAGGTGCCCCAGCCTAGTTCGGGGTGCTGGCGGTAGCGGAAGATGAGCCGGCGGATGAAGGAGAGCATGGAGTCGGGGTCGGAGCGTTGGTCGGCGACGTTGACGTGCTCGGGGCTGAACCCGTCGGTGGGCAGGGGCGCGACGAGTTTGTCGGGGGGTGCGTCGGAAAAGCCGCCGTCGGGCTCTGAGGTCCATTGCATGGGGGTGCGCACGGCCATGCGGCCGGACTCGGCGAGGTTCTCGCCCATGCCGATCTCTTCGCCGTAGAAGAGGGACGGGGTGCCGGGGAGGCTGAAGAGGAGGCTGTAGGCCATGCGGATGCGGCGGGGGTCGCCTTCCATCATCGAGGGGACCCGTCGTTTGAGTCCGCGGCCGAAGACTTGCATGTCGGGCTCCGGGCCGAAGGCGGCGAAGACTTCCTCGCGCTGTTTGTCGGTGAGTTTGTCGAGGGTGAGTTCGTCGTGGTTGCGCAGGAAGTTGGCCCACTGGCTTTCGGGGCCGAGGGGGAAGGAGCCGCGCTGGGTGAGGGCTTTGACGAGGGGGCGGGCGTCGTGGCGGGCGAGGGAGAGGTACAGCGACTGCATGCCGATGAAGTCGAATTGCATGGTCAGGCCGTCGCCGCGGTCGCCGCCGAAGTAGGTGTGCTGCTGCTTGTAGGGGATGTTGACCTCGCCGAGGAGGATGCCGTCTCCGGTGCGGCGTCCGAGGAAGGAGGTGATCTCGCGCAGGAAGTCCTGGGGGTCGCCGAGTTGTCTCTTCTCGGCGGCGGTGTAGCCGGTGGTCTCGAGGATGAAGGGGACGGCGTCGACGCGGAAGCCGTCGATGCCCATCTGGGTCCAGAATCCGACGATCTTGAAGATCTCGTCGCGGACTTTGGGGTTGGCGATGTTGAGGTCGGGTTGGAATTTGTAGAAGTTGTGCAGGTACCACTGGCCGGTGGTCTGGTCTTTCTCCCAGATGGAGTCTTCGGCGTCGGGGAAGACGACTTTGTCGGAGGTGTCGGGCGGGGTGGTGTCGCGCCAGACGTACCAGTCGCGGTAGGGGTTGTCGACGCTCTTGCGGGCCTCTTTGAACCAGGGGTGTTCGTCGGAGGTGTGGTTGATGACGAGGTCGGCGATGACGCGGATGCCGCGGTCGTGGGCGGTGCGGATGACTTCGACCATGTCGCCGAGGGTGCCGAGGCGCGGGTCGACGTTGTAGAAGTCGGTGATGTCGTAGCCGTCGTCGCGGTCGGGGCTGGGGTAGAAGGGCATGAGCCACAGCACGGTGATGCCGAGTTCGGCGAGGTAGTGGATGCGCTGGGCGAGGCCGGGCAGGTCGCCGATGCCGTCGTTGTTGCTGTCGGCGAAGGTCTCGACGTCGATGCTGTAGACGACGGCGTTCTTCCACCAGCGGTCGGACGTGTCGGTGATGCGCATGGGCTCCTTGGGTCGGCGGTCAGCGCAGGGCGGGCAGAAGGTGTTCGGCGGCGGCGTCGATGAACGGCCGTTGGTGCTGGCCGACGAAGTGCAGGTAGACGCGGTCGAACCCGAGGTCGGTCAGTTCGCGGATGCGGGCGGCGAGGCGGTGGATGTCTGAGTCGATGAGGACGGAGCGGCCGACGGCGTCGTCGGGCACGTGCTTGCTGACCTCCTCGAGTTGCTCGCAGGTGAGGTCGACGTTGGCGGGGGGAGCGAAGGTGTTGGTGCGCCACTGGTCGCGGGCGATGGCCCATGCCTCGTCCTGCGTGGGCGCCCAGGAGAGGTGCACCTGGAGGAAGAGTTGGCCGTCGCCGCCGGCGTCGCGGTAGGAGTCGACGACGCGGCGCACGTGGTCGACCGGGGCGTTGATGGTGGCGACGCCGTCGGCGCCCCAGCGCGCGCCCATCGCGGCGGTCTCGGGGGAGATCGCGGGTTGGATGAGTTTGGGCGGCACGTCGGGCAGCGTCCACAGTTTGGCGTTCTCGACGGTGACGAGGCCGCGATGGGAGACGGTTTCGCCGCGGTGCAGGCGCCGGATGATGTCGATGCACTCGAGCAGGCGCTGGTTGCGCTGGTCCTTGCTCGGCCAGGGGTCGCCGGTGATGTGCTCGTTCATCCACTGACCGGTGCCTAGGCACATCCAGAAGCGCTCGGGGAACATCTGGGCGAGGGTGGCGCTGGCCTGGGCGATGATCGCCGGGTGGTAGCGCTGGCCGGGGGCGGTGACGGTGCCGAAGCTCAGGCCGGTCGTGGCCAGGGCGGCTCCGAGCCATGACCACGTGTAGCCCGACTGGCCCTGCCGTGAGCTCCACGGCTCGAAGTGGTCCGAGCACATGGCGGCGTCGAAGCCGGCCTGCTCGGCGGCCTGCACGTCGGCGAGCAGCTGGCTGGGCGATATCTGTTCGTGGGAGGCGTGGAAGCCGACAACGGTCATCCCCACAGGACACCAGGAAGTGCACGTCGAGGCACTCCGGAGGCCGTGGTGTCGTCGTCACACCGCGAATTCCTTGCACGGGCAGCGGTGGTCCACGAATTGTCCGTCTCGACAGGTGGGAAGGTCGCGGAGCGGTCCGTCGTTGCGGGGTCGCAACGATGTCTGCACGATGTCTGCACGATCCCGAGCGAAACCGGAAGTGGAACGGAGCGCGCCGACTCCGGACCTGCGCACGAACGGCTCGCCGCGGCGCGGTTAAGGTCGAGGTATGGCACTCATCGCCTTCGATCCACCGGACCGGTTCGTCACGGGCACGGTCGGTCCGCCCGGGCAGCGTCAGTTCTTCCTGCAGGCGACCGCCTCGGGTCGCACGACGACGGTGGCGGTGGAGAAGGCTCAGGTGCAGGTGCTCGCCGACCGGGTCAACGACCTGCTTGACTCCTTCGCCGGGGGCTCGGCCACCGAGCAGGCGGCGCAGCGCCACGTCGACAACGCCCCCCTGGACACCCCGATCGAGGAGGAGTTCACGGTCGGCACCATGGGGCTGAGCTGGGATCCGGAGCGGGAGCGCCTCGTCATCGAGTGCCACGCGGCGGGCGACGCCTACGACTCGCCCGAGGCCCTGGAGTCGATGGAGGAGGAGCGCGACCCGGCGACCGACCCCCATCAACTCGTCATGCGCGTGGTGCTCGACCCGGCGGTGGCGCGGGCCTTCGCCCGGCGCAGCGTGTCGGTGGTGGCGGCCGGCCGGCCTCCGTGCCCGTTCTGCGCCACCCCCTTGGACCCCGAGGGGCACATCTGTCCGCGCGCCAACGGGTACAAGCGCTGACGTGAGTGGGCGCGATCGGGCGGAGTCGGGCCGGCCGGATCCCGAGGCGGGCGCACCGGCCGAGGCGGGCGTGAACGCCGAGGCGGCGGTGCGGGAACGGCTGCGCTCGGCGCCGTTGACCGTGCTCGGGCAGTTGCTGGACTCCTCGAACACGACGCTGCTGACCCGGCTCGAGGACGGCAGCGGGGAGCACGCGATCTACAAACCGGTCTCCGGGGAGCGGCCGCTGTGGGACTTTCCCGACGGGTACCTGGCGTTCCGGGAGGTCGCCACGTGGGTCGTCGCGACCGCCGGGGGCTGGGACGTCGTGCCGCCGACGGTGCTTCGCGACGGACCGTTCGGGCCCGGCTCCGTGCAGCGGTGGGTCACGCAGGTGCCGCTGGAGGAGGAGCCGGAGCCGGTCGAGGAGCCGGAGGAACTCGAGGTCGCCGACGAGATCGAGGTCGACACCGACGTCGAGCACAGCGACCGGTTCGTCGACCTCTTCGACCCTGCGGCGCTGCCCCAGGGCTGGCTGCCGGTGATCGCGGGGAGCCTGGCGACCGGGGGACGGGTCATCGTCGCGCACGCCGACCGGGCCGACCTGCGCTCGGTGGCCGTGCTCGACGCGGTCATCAACAACAGCGACCGCAAGGGCACCCACCTGCTCGCCGGCCAGGACGGCCGGCTGTGGTGCATCGACCACGGGGTGACGCTGCACGCGCACGACAAGCTGCGCACCGTGCTGTGGGGGTGGGCCGGTCGCCGGTTGCCGCCGGCCGATGTGGAGCGGCTGGAGCGGCTGCGCGCCGCGCTCGCGCCCGACTCGGCGGTGAGCGGGCGGCTGGGGCAGCTCTTGACCGATGGCGAGATCGGCGCCCTGCGCCGGCGGGTCCGGGACCTGCTGCGCACCGGCCGGCACCCGCATCCCAACCCCGACTGGCCCTCGGTGCCGTGGCCGGCCCTGTGAACCTGTGAACCCGCCCGGCCGGGCCGTCGGGATCGGGCGCCGTGCGTCGACGGACCGCCGGACGGGACCGGCGAGCAGGGCGGTTACGCTGGCGCGGTGAGATCCTGGAGTTCCCCGGCCGTTCCCGACCTGTCCGACCACGGAACCGGCACCCCTCCACGGGTTTACGACTCCTCCCGCCGCGGCCTGGCGGTGCTCGGCCCCGGCCTCGTCGACTCCGCGCGGGCGGACGATCCGCACGCGCCGGCCGGCCTGTACGTCTGCGGCATCACCCCCTACGACGCGACCCACATGGGTCACGCGGCCACGTACGTGACGTTCGACGTGTTGCACCGGGTGCTGCTCGACGGCGGGCGCCCGGTGCGCTACGCGCAGAACATCACCGACGTCGACGACCCGCTCCTGGAGCGGGCGGAGCGCGACGGCATCGACTGGCGCGACCTGGCCGCCCGCGAGATCGCGCTGTTCGGTGACGACATGGCGGCGCTGCGGGTCATCGCGCCCGGCGGCTACTGCGGGGTCGTCGAGAGCATGGACTCGATCGCGGCGGGCGTGCGGCAGCTGCTGGACTCCGGCGCGGCGTACGAGGTGCCGGCCGACGACGCGCAGGCGCCGGGGTCGGCCGACGTCTATCTCGACCTGGCGCGCTGCCCGCGGTTCGGCGAGGTCAGCGGTTGGACGCGGGAGCAGATGCTCGAGGTCTACGCCGACCGCGGCGGCGATCCCGACCGGGCGGGCAAGCGCGACCCCCTCGACCCGCTGCTGTGGCGCGCGGCCCGGGCGGGGGAGCCCTCGTGGGAGGCGGCGGGGCTGCCGGCGGGTCGGCCCGGCTGGCACATCGAGTGCACGTGCATCGCCGTCGACCATCTCGGCACCGCGTTCGACGTGCAGGGCGGCGGCATCGACCTCGTGTTCCCGCACCACGAGATGAGCGGAGTGCAGGCCGAAAGCCTTTATGGCGCAGGCTCCTTCGCGCGGGTCTACATGCACCAGGAGATGGTGGGCCTGGACGGGTCGAAGATGAGCAAGTCCAAGGGCAACCTCGTGCTCGTCTCGACGCTGCGCGCCGAGGGTGTCGACCCGATGGCCATCCGACTCGTGCTGCTCGATCACCACTACCGCACCCCGTGGGACTGGACCGCCGACGCCCTGCAGTCCGCGCAGCAGCGGCTCGCGGCGTGGCGAGCCGGGGTCGAGACCGTCTCCGCGGATCAGGCGCAGCGGCTGTTGGTCGACGTGCGTGAGCTGCTTTCCGACGACCTCGACACCCCCGCGGCCCTGGCCGCCGTCGACGCCTGCATGCTCGCCCGCGACGGAGACGGTTCCGGCGCCCGGCTGGCGCGCGAGACCGTCGACGCCCTGCTGGGCGTGGAGCTGTAAGGCGCGCTGTCAGGCGAGCCCGGGCCGGCCCGTCTCCGTTGTCCGCACGGGAGCCTGTGCCATCGCACCGGACCGGCCGGCTCCCGCTGAGCCACCTCCGCGGAGCCGGTCCCGCGGCAGCCGCCCGGCCCCGTCCCGCCAGCCAAGAACAGGCTTTCAGGGACTGAAACGCGCCCGCGTGAACCGCCTCAGGCGCCGGGCTCGTCGCGGCGGCGCAGGTAGCGCTCGAACTCGCGGGCGATGGCGTCGCCTGACGCTTCGGGGTGTTCGGCCGTGTCGGTGGCCTGTTCGAGGGCCTGCACGTACTCGGCCACCTCGTCGTCGCCCGCGGCGAGCTCGTCGACACCGCGCTCCCACGCCTTCGACAGGTCCTCCAGGTCGCCGCGCGGCACGCGCAGGTCGAGCAGCTCCTCGACCTGGTCGAGCAGCGCGAGCGCCGCCTTCGGAGACGGGGTGCCACCCGCGTAGTGCGGCACCGACACCCAGCACGAGATCGTCGGGATCTCCGCCTGGTGGGAGGCGTCGGCGAGCACGCCGACGATCCCGCACGGGCCCTCGTAGGTGCTCGGCTCGAGGTCGAGGGAGTGCGCCAGCGAGGCGTCCTCGGAGTACGTGCCGACCGGCAGCGGCCGCGTGTGCGGCACGTCGGCGAGCAGCGAACCGAGACACAGGACCATCGACGCGTCGACCTCGTCGGCCAGCGACAGCAGTTCGACGACGAACGAGCGCCACCGCGTCGACGGCTCGATGCCCTGGATGAGCAGGATGTCGCGGCCGGCCGCGCGGCGCGGGGCGTACATCACCCGCGTCGTCGGCCACGTGATGCGACGCACGCCGTCGGTCGAGCCGATGCGCGGCCGGTTCACCTGGAAGTCGTAGTACTCCTCCGGGTCGATCGCCGCGATCGGCTCGGCCTCCCACGTCTGCGCGAGGTGTTCGACGACCGCGGTGGCCGCCTCCCCGGCGTCGTTCCAGCCCTCGAAGGCCGCGATGACCACGGGGTCGACGAGCTCGGGAAGGTCCTCGACCTCGATCACGAGGACACCCGCCGGCTCTCGGAAAGACTGCTCATTCCCCCACCCTACGCACTCGGTCCAGCAGCGTCGGCACGCGCGCGGCGGTCTGTCGGGCGGGAACCGGGTGGTCGGCGCGCCGGAGGCGGGCGACCGGCGGGCGGGAAGGTCGCGCCGCGTCGGGTCGTTAGCATGAGTCGTCCCGTTCGCCAGTAGAAAGCCCGCCACTGTGAGCAGCCGCTCCGAGTCCTCCGCACGCCCTACTCTCCGTAGCCTTCTGGGCCGTCGCGTCATCGTCGCCGACGGCGCGATGGGCACGATGCTGCAGGCGGCGGACCCCTCTCTGGATGACTTCCAGCAGCTCGAAGGCTGCAACGAGATCCTCAACGTCACCCGACCCGACATCGTGCGCTCGGTGCACGAGGAGTACCTGCAGGTGGGGGTCGACGCGATCGAGACCAACACCTTCGGCGCCAACCTCGGCAACCTCGGCGAGTACGACATCCCCGAGCGCACCTACGAACTCGCGGAGGCGGGCGCCCGCATCGCGCGTGAGGTCGCCGACGCCTACAGCACCGACGAGCAGCCCCGGTTCGTGCTCGGCTCCATCGGACCGGGCACCAAGCTGCCCTCGCTGCTGCACGCCCCCTACTCCCAGCTGCGCGACGCCTACGAGCAGTGCGCGCTCGGGCTCATCGACGGCGGCGCCGACGCCCTGCTCGTCGAGACCTGCCAGGACCTGCTGCAGGCCAAGGCCGCGATCGTCGGCTGCAAGCGGGCCCTGGCCGCCCGCGAGGCCGACCTGCCGATCATCGCGCAGGTGACGATCGAGACGACCGGCACGATGCTCATGGGCTCCGAGATCGGCGCCGCGCTGACGACGCTGGAGCCGCTGGGCGTCGACGTCATCGGCCTCAACTGCGCCACCGGCCCCGCGGAGATGAGCGAGCACCTGCGGCACCTGTCGCGGTACTCGACGATCCCGCTCAGCGTGCTGCCCAACGCGGGCCTGCCGCAGCTGGGCAAGGACGGCGCCCACTACCCGCTGACTCCGGCCGAACTCGCCTCCGCCCACGAGCAGTTCACCCGCGACTACGGCGTGTCGATCGTCGGCGGCTGCTGCGGCACCACCCCCGAGCACCTGCGCGCCGTCGTCGAGGCCGTCGGCGGCCGCGAGGTCACGACCCGGGAGCCGGTCGAGGAGGCCGCGGTCTCCTCGCTGTACACCTCGGTGCCGTTCCGGCAGGACGCCTCCTACCTCTCGATCGGGGAGCGCACGAACGCCAACGGCTCCAAGGCCTTCCGCGAGGCGATGCTCGCGCAGCGCTGGGACGACTGCGTCGAGATCGCCAAGGACATGACCCGCGAGGGCGCCCACCTGCTCGACGTCTGTGTCGACTACGTGGGCCGCGACGGCGCCGGCGACATGAGCGAACTCGTCTCCCGGCTCGCCACCAGTTCCACGCTGCCGCTCGTGCTCGACTCCACCGAGCCGGCCGTCGTCGAGGCGGGGCTGGAGCGCCTGGGCGGGCGCGCGGTCATCAACTCGGTCAACTACGAGGACGGCGACGGGCCCGACTCCCGGTTCGCCCGCATGACGGCGCTGGCGAGCGAGCACGGCGCGGCGCTCGTCGCGCTGACGATCGACGAGGAGGGGCAGGCGCGCACCACCGACAAGAAGGTGGCGATCGCCTCCCGGCTCATCGACTCCCTCGTCGAGAAGGGCTTTCGCGTCGAGGACGTCGTCGTCGACGCCCTGACGTTCCCGATCGCCACCGGGCAGGAGGAGACCCGCCGCGACGCCATCGAGACCATCGAGGCGATCCGCGCGATCACGACGAAGTACCCGGGTGTGCAGACGACGCTGGGCGTCTCCAACGTGAGCTTCGGCCTCAAGCCGGCGGCGCGGGTGGTGCTCAACTCGGTCTTCCTCGACGAGGCCGCCAAGGCGGGGCTGAGCAGCGCGATCGTCAACTCCGCGAAGATCCTGCCGGTCGCGCGGATCCCCGAGGAGCAGCTCAAGGTCGCGCTCGACCTCGTCTGGGACAAGCGGGAGTTCGACGACGCGGGGGAGTGCACGTACGACCCGCTGGCGCGCATGCTCGAGCTGTTCGAGGGGGTCGACTCGGCCTCCCTCAAGGAGTCGCGGGCCGCCGAGCTCGCGGCGCTGCCGCTGGGGGAGCGCCTGCAGCGGCGCATCATCGACGGTGAGCGCAACGGCCTGGAGGCCGATCTCGACGAGTCGCTCGCCGAGGGCACCCGCGCGCTGGACATCATCAACGACCACCTGCTGGCCGGCATGAAGGTCGTCGGCGACCTGTTCGGCTCCGGCAAGATGCAGCTGCCGTTCGTGCTGCAGTCGGCCGAGACGATGAAGGCCGCCGTGGCGCACCTGGAGCCGACGATCGAGGAGCAGGAGTCGGGCGGCGGGACGTCCCGGGCCAAGGCCAAGGTGCTGCTGGCCACCGTCAAGGGCGACGTGCACGACATCGGCAAGAACCTCGTCGACATCATCCTCAGCAACAACGGCTACGACGTCGTCAACATCGGCATCAAGAAGACCGTCAACGAGATCATCGACGCCGCCACCGAGGCCAAGGTCGACGCGATCGGCATGTCGGGGCTGCTGGTGAAGTCGACGGTCGTCATGAAGCAGAACCTCGAGGAGTTCAACGCCCGCGGGCTCGCGGCGCAATGGCCGGTGCTGCTCGGCGGCGCCGCGCTGACCCGCGCCTACGTCGAGCAGGACCTCGCGGAGATCTACGACGGGCACGTGCGCTACGCCCGCGACGCGTTCGAGGGGCTGCGGCTCATGGACGCGATCGCCAAGGCCAAGAACGACCCGTCGGTCTCCCTCGACGACGTGCTGCCCGAGCTGCGCAAGCGGCGGGTGCGGGCGGCCACCCCGCACGAGGAGGGCGCCGACGTCACCGACACGAACCGCTCGGACGTGGCCGACGACAACGACATCCCGACCCCGCCGTTCTGGGGCACCCGGGTGGTCAAGGGCGTCTCGCTCGCGGAGTTCTCCGCCTACCTCGACGAGCGGGCGACGTTCCTCGGGCAGTGGGGGCTCAAGCCGACGCGCGGGGAGGGCGGCGCCTCGTACGAGGAGCTCGTCGAGTCCGACGGGCGGCCGCGGCTGCGGATGTGGCTGGACCGCATCAAGACCGAGGACATCATGGAGCCGGCCGTCGTCTACGGGTACTTCCCGTGCTACTCGCAGGGCAACGATCTCGTGGTGCTCTGGCACGAGGACGGGCCGAACGGCGAGGCGAAGGGCAGCGAGCGGGCCCGGTTCACGTTCCCGCGGCAGCGGCGCGACCGGCGGCTGTGCCTGGCGGACTTCTTCCGCGCCAAGGAGAAGTACGACGCCGACGGGCGGCCCGACGTCATCGAGCTGCAGCTCGTGACGATGGGTGAGAAGGTCTCCGGGGTCACCGGAAAGCTCTACGAGCAGAACGCCTACCGCGACTACCTCGAGCTGCACGGCCTCTCGGTGCAGCTCACCGAGGCGCTCGCGGAGTTCTGGCACGCGCGGGTGCGCTCCGAGCTGGGCTTCGCCGACCCCGAGTCGCTCGACCTCGACGAGGTGCTCGACGTGCGCTTCCGCGGCTGCCGGTACTCCTTCGGCTACCCGGCCTGCCCGGAGCTGGAGGACCGCGCGACGCTGGTGTCGCTGCTGGAGCCGGAGCGGATCGGCGTGGAGTTGAGCGAGGAACTGCAGCTGCACCCTGAGCAGTCGACCGACGCGCTCGTCGTGCACCACCCCGAGGCGAAGTACTTCAAGGTCTGAGATGGCGTCGAACAGTGCACACAAGAGTGTGACGTCGGACGTGCCGAGTGGCGGCCTGCCGGCGGCGGTGCTCTGGGACATGGACGGCACGCTGCTCGACACCGAGCCGTACTGGATCGAGCAGGAGCACCGCCTCGTCGAGTCCTACGGCGGGGTGTGGAGCGACGAACACGCACACAACCTTGTGGGAAACGATCTGCTCGTCACCGCCGCGTACATCCGCGAGCACTCGCCGGTCGACCTGGAGCCGGAGGCGCTCGTCGACGCTCTGCAGTCCGGGGTCATCGACCGGCTCCGCGAGGAGGTGCCGTGGCGGCCGGGCGCGCTGGAACTGCTCGCCGAACTGCGGTCGCTGGGCGTGCCGTGCGCGCTGGTGACGATGTCGTGGCGCGCGATGGTCGACGTCGTCGTCGCCGGACTGCCCGAGGGCAGCTTCGACGTCGTGCTCTCCGGCGACGAGGTGGAGCGCGGCAAGCCGCACCCCGAGCCGTACCTCGTGGCCGCCCGCGAGCTGGGGGTCGACGTGGGCGACTGCGTGGCCATCGAGGACTCGGTGACCGGGGTGGCGTCCGCGTTCGCGTCGGGTGCCCGCACGATCGCCGTGCCGCTCGTCGTGCAGGTGCCGCCCCGCGACGGGCTGACCGTGCTGCCGTCGCTGGCGGGCGTGCGGGCGGCGGACCTGCTGCCCCTGACGCGCGCGGCCGGCCCGCAGGGGTGAGCGCACCCACGCCGGGCGGGCTCCTCGCCCTGCCCGCCGACTTCTGGGAGACGACCCCGCGGTGGTCGCTGCGGCGCCGGCTGGCCGACGGCTCCCAGACCGACGTCGTCGGGCATGTGCTGCGCTCGGATTCGACCGGGGTGGTCCTGCTGCCGCCGGCGGGTCCGGCGGCTGTCGTCGCGGCCGGTGACGTGGTGGCCCGGCGGGTCATCCCGCCGCGGCCGGTGCGGCCCGCCTCCTCGCCCGAGGCGCTCGAGGAGCTGGCCGCGCGCGGCTGGCCCGGCACGCAGCTGTACCGTCTCGGCGGCTGGCTGCTGCGCGTCGGCGGAGGCTGGACCAAGCGAGCCAACTCGTGCCTCGTCGTGGGCGACCCCGGCCTGCCGGTGGAGGCGGCCATCGAACTCGTCGCCGAGGTGTATGCCGGGTGGGGGCTGCCTCCCGTGCTGCAGCTCGCGCACGCGGTGGGCGCGGGGTCGTCCGTGGTGTCGGTGGAGTCGGTGGAGTCGGCGGCCGCCGGCCTCGGCTGGGAGCCGGTCGACCCGACGCTCTTCCTCGTCGCCGACCTGCGCCAGGTGCCCTCGGCCGGCGGGGCGCCCGAGGCGCCCGATGGCGTGGAGATCGCCTGGGCCGGCGAGCCCGACGGACCCTGGGCGGGCGTCGTGCGCGGCGGTGACGTGGCGCGTCAGCCCGCGGCCGTGCCGGTGCTGACGTCCGCGCCGGCGACGTACGTGACGGCCTTGGAAGCCGGGGAGCCGGTGGCCGCCGGACGGCTGGTGCGCACCGACGACTGGGCCGGGCTCTCGTGCCTGGAGGTCGTGCCGCACCGCCGCCGGCAGGGGCTCGGGGAGGCGGTGACCGGGCTCCTGCTGCAGCGCGCCCGCAGCTCCGGCGCCCGCTTCGCCTATCTGCAGGTGGAGGCGGCCAACACGGCTGCCGTCGAGCTCTACCGCCGGCTCGGGTTCACTGTGCAGCACACCTACCACTACCGACGCCCGCCCGCCTGACCTGCGGTTCTTCGCTGTGCCGGGGCTGCTGGGCCGCCGCACCGGACCGGCTCCGGCAGCTTGTCGGTGGTCGCCCATAGGGTTTCTCGCATGGTTCCCGCCCTGTCCCCGAGCCGCGCCGCGGACTTCATGCAGTGCCCGCTGCTGTATCGCTTCCGCGTGGTCGACCGGCTGCCCGAGCCGGCCACCCCGGCGATGGCCCGCGGCACCCTCGTGCACGCGGTGCTCGAGCGGCTCTTCGACCTGCCCGCCGGTGGCCGCACCCGCGACGCGGCGGGCGAGTTGTTGCCCGGGCAATGGACGCGGATGGTCGATGAGCGACCCGAGCTGTCCGATCTCGTCGACGAGGCCGACCCGGCCCGGCTCCAGTCGTGGTTCGACGACGCGCTGCGCCTCATCGAACGCTGGTTCACCCTGGAAGACCCGACCCGGCTCGAACCCGCCGAGCGAGAGCTGTACGTGGAGACCGAGATCGACGGGCTGATCCTGCGCGGCTACGTCGACCGGCTCGACGTGGCCCCCGACGGGCGCATGCGCGTCGTCGACTACAAGACCGGCCGCGCGCCCTCGCACCTCTTCGAGGGCAAGGCGCTGTTCCAGATGAAGTTCTACGCGCTCGTGCTGTGGCGCCTGCACGGTCGGGTGCCCACCCGCCTGCAACTCGTCTACCTCGGCAGCGGCGAACTGCTGACCTACGAGCCCGACGAGCACGACCTGCGGGCGGTCGAACGCAAGGTCAAAGCCCTGTGGGTCGCGATCGAACGGGCCGCCACCGACGGCGACTTCCGCCCGCGCCCGTCGCGGCTGTGCGACTGGTGCGGGCACAAGCAGCTGTGTCCCGCCTTCGGCGGGGTCGCGCCGCCGATCCCCGACGACGCCGTCGTGCTCGCCCTCGACCCGCGCGCCAGCGGCGCCGTCGAACTCGTCACGGCGCCCCCGATGGCTGCGGGGGCGACGGATGCGGAGGCGACGGCTGACCGCCGCGCCCCCGGCTCGCCGAGAGCCGGTGTCGTACGGTGAATCGCATGTCGACCCCGCAGGGCCCGCCGCCGAGCGAGCCGGAGCCGCACCGAGAATCCTCGTCGGCCTCGTCGGCCTCGTCGGAGTCCTCGGCGTCGTCGACCGCCCCGGAGGAGCACTCCGGCTGGCGGATCGGCTCCCTGCGCGGCATCCCGATCTACATCGGCGGCGGCTGGGTCGTCATCGCGATCGTCATGCTCGCGTTCTTCGGCCCGCAGGTCGCGTACACGATGCCGTCGCTGGGGCCGTGGGCCTACGCCGTGGCCCTCGCCTACGCGGTCCTGCTGCTGCTCAGCGTGCTCGTGCACGAGGCCGCGCACGCCCTCACCGCGCTGGCCTGCGGGTACCGGGTGCATCGCATCGCCGCCGACCTCATGGGCGGGCACACCGCTTACGACGCGGCCCGCGCCACCCCCGGGCGCAGCGCCCTCGTCGCCGTCACCGGACCGCTGGCCAACCTGCTGCTCTGCCTCATCGGCTGGCTGCTGCTGCCGTACGTGCGCGGCGACGTGCTCGGGCTGCTCGTTTGGGCCGCCACGTGGACCAACGGCTTCGTCGCCGTCTTCAACCTCCTGCCGGGGCTGCCGCTCGACGGGGGTTTCCTGCTCGACGCCCTCGTCTGGAAGACCACCGGTCGCCGCCACCTCGGGCTCATCGCCGCGGGGTGGTCCGGGCGCATCGTGACGATCGCCGTCGTGCTGTGGTTCGCCGGCACGCCGCTGCTGCGCGGCGAGTACCCCAGCCTGTGGACCATGGCCTGGATCGCTCTCATCGGCGCGTTCCTCTGGTTCGGCGCCGGGCAGGCGATCACCACCGGGCGTCTGCGCGGCCGCCTCGCGCGGCTCGACGTGCGCGCCGTGGCCAACCCCGTCGTCACGATGGGGCGCCGCGACCCGATCTCCCGGCTCCCGCCGCTGCAGCACCTCGATGCGGAGGCGGTGCGCCGCGGTGTCGTCGTCGCGATCCTCGACGACGACGGCACCCCCCTGGGGATCCTCGACTCCGACGCGGTCCGGCAGGCCGGCGAGTCGGGGGCCGACGACGCGCCCGCCGAGTCGTGCCTGCGCCTCATGCCGCCCGGATGGGTGCTCGACCTCCCCTCGGGCGCACCGGATCTCGGCTCGGCCGTCGACACCCTCGTCGAGCGCCGCCTGCCGCTGCTGCTGCTGCGCGAGCCCGGCGGCGCCCCGTGGGGCGCGCTCGACGGCGGCACCGTCTCCGCGCTGGCGACCGGCTCCGCCCGCTCCTCCCCGCCGCGCTAACCGCGTGGACAGCGCCACCTAGACTTGCGGGCATCATGAGTTTTTCCCCAACCGGCCCCGCCGCTTCCACGGGCCCCACCGGGGCGCACCGGCGCCGCGGGCTGTTCACCGCGGGCGAGCGCGTGCAGCTGATCGACCCCAAGGGCCGGATGCACACGATCACCCTCGAGGCGGGCAAGCAGTTCTTCACGCACCGCGGCAGCCTGCGCCACGACGACCTCATCGGCAGCCCTGACGGCTCGACGGTCACCAACACGACCGGCGTGGAGTACCTCGCGCTGCGCCCGATGCTCTCGGACTACGTCATGTCGATGCCGCGCGGCGCCGCGGTCATCTACCCCAAGGATTCCGGGCAGATCGTCGCAATGGCCGACATCTTTCCCGGGGCCCGGGTCGTCGAGGCCGGAGTCGGTTCCGGCGCCCTGACGATGTCGCTGCTGCGGGCCGTCGGCGACGACGGGCTCGTGCACTCCTTCGAGCGCCGCGGCGAGTTCGCCGAGATCGCCCGCGGCAACGTCGAGGACTTCTTCGGCGGCCCGCACCCGGCATGGAAGGTCACCGTCGGCGACCTCGTCGGCAGCCTGCCGCTGGCCGTCAAGGATGCCAGCATCGACCGCGTCGTCCTCGACATGCTCGCCCCCTGGGAGTGCCTCGACGTCGTCGCCGACGCCCTCGCGCCCGGCGGGGTGCTCATCTGCTACGTCGCCACCGCCACCCAGCTGTCTCGGGTGGCGGAGACGGCCCGCGCCCACGGCGGCTTCACCGAGCCCCAGGCGTGGGAGTCGCTCGTGCGCGGCTGGCACCTCGAGGGCCTGGCCGTGCGGCCCGAGCACCGCATGCACGGGCACACCGGATTCCTGCTGACGACACGGCGACTCGCGCCGGGCGTCACGCCGCCGCTGCGCAAGCGCCGGCCCGCCAAGGGCGCCTACGGCAGCGACGAGGCCGAGGCCGCCGGCTTCGGCGAGGGTGCCCCCGACGGCACCTGGGAGGCCCAGGACGTGGGGGAGCGCACCGCCTCCGACAAGAAGTTGCGCCGGCTCGCCCGCGCCGCCGAGG
>NZ_BCNQ01000002.1 GCF_001515525.1 Piscicoccus intestinalis NBRC 104926
GGCGCGGTCGGCGGTGGCCCCGTCGACGGCGGGCACTGCCAGGCCGCGCCAGGCGATGACGAGGGCGCCGAGCATGGCGATCGCGCAGACGAGGGCGACGGTGTCCATGCCGGTGACGAAGGCCGAGGAGGCGGCGTCGCGCAGGGTCGAGGCCACCGGCTCCGGCAGGTGCGCGGCCCGGTCGTGGGCGGCGCCGAGCGTCTCCTGCGCGGAGGCCAGATCGGCCGCACCCAGCCCCGGCAGCCCCTCGAGCGCGGCGAGGCCGCGGGCGTAGACGGCCATGCCGATCGTGCCGAGGACCGCGGTGCCCAACGCTCCGCCGAACTCGTACCCCGTCTCCGAGATCGCCGCGGCGGCCCCGGCGCGGGCGGGCGGCGCGGTCGTGAGGATGACGTCGTTGGTGAGGGTCTCGGCGAGCCCGGCGCCGACGCCGATGAGCACGGAGGCCGCGGCGAACGTGCCGATGCCGGCGCCCGCGTCGAGCCCGGTGGCGACGACGAAGCCCACGCCGATGAGCACGAGCCCGATGACGATGACGATGCGCACCGGCAGCACCTTGGCGAGTTGCGGCGACGTCAAGGTGCCGGCGACCGTGGCGGCCGCCAGCGGCAGCAACCACAGACCCGCCTCGGCCGAGCCCATGCCCTGCACGAGCATGAGGTACTGCGGGAAGAAGAACAGGGCGCCGAGCATGCTGAAGACCGCGATGACGTTGGTGAGCACCGCCGCCGAGAAGCCGGGCCGCGCGAAGAGGCCGACGTCGATCATCGGGTGGGCCAGGCGGCGCTGGCGGCGGACGAAGACGACGAGCAGCGCGAGGCCGACGACGAGGGCGGCCAGGGCGGTCCAGCTCGGGTGGCGCACACCGGACTTCAGGGCGTACACGACCGGCAGCAGACCGGCGATCGACAGCAGCGCCGAGGGGATATCGAAGGGTCCGGGGTGCGGGTCCTTCGACTCGGGCAGCAGCCACACCGCGGCCGCGAGGAAGACGACCATGACCGGGGCGTTGATGAGGAAGACCGAGCCCCACCAGAAGTGTTCGAGCAGCACACCGCCGAGCACCGGGCCGAGCGCGGCGCCGCCGGAGAAGGCGGTGGCCCACACGGCGATGGCGGTGCGGCGCTCGCGGCGGTCGGGGAAGATCGTGCGCAGCAGGCCGAGCGTCGAGGGCATGAGCGTGGCGCCGCCGACGCCGAGCAGGGCGCGGGCGGCGATGAGCATCTCCGGGCTCGTCGCGAAGGCCGCCAGCACCGAGGCGAGCCCGAACGCGGGCGCCCCGATGAGCAGCAGCAGCCGGCGGCCGAAGCGGTCGCCGAGGCTGCCGGCGAGCACGAGCAGGCCCGCGAGCAGGAACGAGTAAAGGTCGATGATCCACAGCAGCTGCGTGGAGCTGGGCTGCAGATCGGCGCTGAGCGCGGGCACGGCGATGCCGAGCACGCTCATGTCGATGCTGATGAGCAGCACCGGCAGCGCGAGCACGGCGAGCGCGGACCAGCGGCGGACGGCGGACACAGGGCACCTTCGGGAGTCGATTCGGGCCTCGGGTGCGGCGGCGGGTGGCCCTTGGCGCGTGGCACGTCGCAGGTGGCGGGTGGCACGAATGCGCGGCCGCGGGACGCCGAGGCGTTGACAGGCTCTAGTGTGGCAAAGTTTGGCCACTTGGCCAAACTGTGCGTTTCGGCGCTGCGTGACCTGCGCCTTTGCCCTCGGCCCAAGGTCGTCGTCTGACTCCGCCTCCGTCTCGGGGTGTGAGCGGGCGGTCTCGGCGGCCGGGACCGGACCGGGCGGTTGCCGCCGGACGCCCTCCGCGGAGTCGGTTCCGCGGCAGCCGGGCGGTCCGGGCCGACGGCACAGGTTCACGTGCGGTCAGGAGGCGGTGTCGTGCGGGTGCCGGCTCGCCGGCTCGACGTCTGGCTGGCTCGGTGGTTGGCTGGCTCGGCGGTTGGCTGCCTGGTCTCCGGCTCGGCGCGTCAGCGGCTCGGCGGCTCGGCAGCTCGCCGGCTCGGTGGCTCGGTGCTCGGCCGCTCGGCGGCTCGGCGGGTCAGAACGTGAAGCGGGTGCAGTCGGTCGGAAAGTCGAACCAGGCGAGCACGAGGCGCGGGGTGATGACGCGCAGGCCGCCGCCGTCGGCGCCGGACCAGGCATCGGGAGCCGGGCTGTAGCCGCCGTCGGCGTACTTGCCGAAGGCCTGCGCGAGCCTCGCCCCTAGGCCCTCGGGATCGGCTCGCGTGGCGTGGGATTCGCCCTCGACGATGACCACCTGGGTGCCGCTCTCCAGCGTGAGCGTGACGTGCGGGTTGGCTTCGACGTTGCGGGTGTGCCGGGTCGTCGGGGCGCCGTCGTACCAGAACGCGCCGTCGAGCCAGACGCCCCAGCGCGGCACCGAATGCGGCCGGCCGTCGGTGCGCACGCTGGCGATCCAGTAGTGCTGCGCTTCGCGCAGCCGCTGCTCGACCCGGCTCCAGTCGAGCAACCCGTCGGTGGTCTCGGGGAGTCCGTATCCGTCGGGGAATTCGGGCCTCGTCGGGCGCGGGGTGGCGGCCATGACGTCATGGTACCCGCGGCGGGCGGCTCGGCCGGGTGCCGGCGGCAGCCCGCTGCTGGTGCCGTCGCCGCCGGCGAGTGTGGCCGACGGGACCGGCCCCGGCGGCGACGAAACCGGCTGACCTGCAGCGAAGCCCGCTTGCGCATCCGCCCGGGAGTGGCGCGCGGGCCTGCGCGGCGCGTGGAACTGCCTATCCTGTTCGCCCGGACCGCGGCGATGGGGTGTTGCGGGGGCGGTCCGTCGAGAGCGGGTCAGGGGGCGAGATGAGCGACAAGACACCGGCGGGGCGGCCAACCCAAGCCACAGCCGGGCCCACACCGCGCCCGTCTGCGCAGGGGGTCGACGGGTTGACGCGCGAGGCCGCGCTCACCGCACTGCGCGAGCAGCGCCGCCGGCTGAACCGGTGGCGTTGGACGGTGTGGCCCCTCGTGCTGCTCGTACTGGGCGTCGCGGCCTGGGCGGCGTTCCCGCCTCCCTACGGGGGCGGGTTCGGCTCAGCGCCCCTGGTCACCGGCATTTTCTCGTCGCTGCGACCGTGTTTGCCTGGGCGTCGGTACCGCGTTGGCAGTACGCGGCGGGATCCGTGTGTCGGCACGTCACCGACCTGCGGCCGGCCACGGTCGTCGCGAGCGGCGGCGCGCGCATCGCGGTGCGCCTCGACGACGAGCCCGAGCCCTCCCCGGCACGACCCGACGACCGCAAGCACCACCCGGAGCCGGGGAGTCGGTGGGGCTGGCGCATCGGCCTGCGCCCCACGCCTCCGGAGCCGGGCCGGCGCGTGTGGGTGGACGCGCAGTTCTCGATGGCCCGCCGCACGCCGGTCGTCGTGGAGACGGACGGGCAGGCGCAGGTGATTTGGCCGTACACCACCCCCGAGGCCGATCACCCCACCCGGTTCGCGCCGACCGAATCGAGCGAACGCGACCCGAGCGACTCGAGCGACCCGGTCGACGCGCCCGACCGGCTCGACCCGGCCCGGCTCACCGACCTGCGGCGCAAGGCCCGCAACACCGTGCTCCTGTGGGGCGGGCTGCTCGCGGTGTTCATCGGCGGCACACTGGCCGTGGCGGTGGTCGATCTGAGCATGGGCGGAGGTCTCGACGAGCTGTTCACCGCCCAGATGTCCGTCTTCTCGATGCATATCAGCGTCGCGGGTGTCGCCAGGGCCGTGCCGGCCTGGCGGTTACTGCGGTCGCCTCGGCTCGTGCGCGCCCAGATCAACGACCAGCGCGCCCGCTCGCCGTACGCCACCGACCAGATGGTGCGCGCCCGCCTCGCACCGGCCGACCGCTCGCCGGGTGCCGGCAACGAGCCCGTGTGGACCTGGGAGTTGACGGAGGGCTGCCCGGGGTGGAGCGGCGTGCGCGAGGTCTGGCTGGAGCCCGACGTTCGCCCCGGCCTCCGGGTGGCGGCGTACGTGCCACGCACCCGCGGCGGCGACACCCGGCTCGTCTTCGCGGCGACGCCCGTCGCGGTCTACACCGACTCCGAGCTCACGATCGGCTGACGACGCCAGGTTCCGGCGCTCACGCGACGAGCGCACCGACGGCGGCGCCGAGGGTGAGGTCGTCGACCTGCCCGAACCGGTGGAAGCGCAGGTCACCGGCCCGGTCGAGGAGCAGCAGCGAGGGCGTGCCCGGCAGCCCGAGCCGGCTCATCGTCGCGGGCATGCCGCCCGGCTGCGGCCGGTCGATCGCCACGGGAAAGGTGATCGCGAACTCGCTGAGGAACACCCGCAGCGCCTCGGGCCCCATGACGTCGTGATGCTCGAAGACCGTGTGCAGCCCGAGGACCACGACGTCCTCGGGGCGAAACAGCCGGTGCAGCCGCTGCGCCTGCGGCAGGCCGTGGTGCTGCACGCACCCCGGGCACAGCATCTGGAAGGCCTCGATGGCCACCACCCGGCCGCGTAGTTCGGCGAGCGAACCGGGCGGCTCCCCGACCCATTCGGTGACGTCGAGTTCGCCGATCGGGCCGTGGTTCGGCAGGCCGGCCACGTCAGGCGGCGTCCGGTCGGCCGATCCGCACCTGCCAGCGCTCCGGGCCCTGCTCGAGGTAGTCCCAGGTGAACTCGCCGGCGTGCTCGGCCGCGAACTGGTAGTAGAGCGGCTTGGGGTCGTGGTCGTTGACGAGCACGAACGCCGCGCCCCGCGCGAGCGCCCCGTAGGTCTCGAAGATCAGCTGGTGACGGCGGGCGGGCGGCTCGTCGCGCACGTCGAGTTCGGTGTCGGCCATCTCGGTCTCCTTCATTTTCTACCAGTTATATTGGATAAATTAGCGCATAGGGCGTCACCGTCGCAGAGTGAGACACCGGCTCGACGAGAGCCCGGCGCGGCCGGCGGCTAGATTCGAGCAGGTAAGCCAGGCCGGCGCGCCGGCGCGCGCACTGGCAGGAAGCGAGCGAAGGAGACCGCATGATCCTCATCACCGTGAAGTTCCCGATCCGCACCGACAAGCTCGCGGAGTGGAAGGAGCTGTCGAGCTACTACGCCGAGGCGGTCAACGCCGAGCCGGGGTGCGAGTTCTTCGAGTTCGCGCAGAGCGTGCTGGAGCCGCAGACGTACATCTGCATCGAGGGGTTCACCAACTCCGACGCCGGCGGCGCGCACACGAAGACCGAGCACTTCTCCCGGTTCGTCGAGGACATGCCCGACATCGTCTCGGCGCAGCCGCAGATCATCTACGTCGACGCCGAGGAGATCACCGGCTTCGGCCCGATGGGTGAGATCGAGCCGCGCTCCTGATCCAACCGCGCCTCTCACCGGCACGGCCCGCGCCCTCGACGGGTGCGGGCCGCTGCGCGTGCGCGAGGTAGCGTGCCGTGCGTGTCCACGCCGCCCAGCCCGCACGCCCCCGAGCGCACCCGCCGCGAGACGGACCGGCCGCCGACGTTCGAGCTGACCGAGCGCGACAACCTCGCGCGGCTGGCCTGGCGGCAGGCGGCCCTGCGCCCGCAGCACGCCTCGTTCGAGCTCTACACCGACGGCGCCTGGCGCGTGCGCAGCGCCGCCGACCACCTCGGCGCCGTCGTCGAATCCGCCCGCGGGCTGCTCGGATTCGGCGTCGACACCGGCTCCCGCGTCGCCCTCATGTCGGGCACCCGGTACGAGTGGCTGCTGCTCGACTCGGCGGTCTGGGCCGTCGGCGGTGTCACCGTGCCGATCTACCCCACCTCCTCGGCCGCCCAGGTCGAGTGGATCGTGCGCGACTCCGGCGCCCGCCTCATCATCGTGGAGACCGAGGCGATGCGCCGCCTCGTCGAGCGCGCCGACCTCGGGCACGTGGAGGTGCTCGTCATCGACGACTCCGCCGCGGGTGCGCTCCAGCGGCTGCGGGCGGCCGGTCGCGACGTGCCCGCCGAGCGCGTCGAGGAGCGGGCCTCGGGGGTGACGCTCGCGGCCCCCGCCTCGATCGTCTACACCTCGGGGACGACCGGGCGCCCCAAGGGCTGCGTGCTCACCCACGCGAACCTCGCCGCCGAGACCCGCGCGCTGCTCTCCCAACCGATCGGCGAGGTCGCGGTGCCCGGCCGGCGCACGCTGATGTTCCTGCCGCTGGCGCACGTGCTGGCCCGCGCGGTCACCTACGCGCTGAGCGCCGGCGGCGCGACCGTCGGTTTCTGGGCCGACACCGCCACGCTCGTCGAGCAGCTGGGCGTCTTCCGACCGCACGTCGTGCTCGGCGTGCCGCGGGTGTTCGAAAAGGTGCACGCCGGAGTCCGATCCGCGGCCCGGCACGGCGGCCCGGCGAAGGCCGAGATCTTCCGCCGCGCCGAGCGCGTCGCGATCGAGTGGAGCCGGGCGCAGGAGCCGTCGGACTCCGGTGCGGCGGGGCCCGGTCTGCGGCTGCGCGCCGAGCACGCGGTCTTCGACCGGCTCGTCTACCGCGCGGTGCGGTCCGCGCTCGGGGGGCAGTGCGAGTATGCGATCTCCGGCGGCGGCGCGCTGCGGCCCGACCTCACGCACTTCTTCCGCGGCCTCGGGGTGCCGATCTACGAGGGGTACGGGCTCACCGAGACGTGCGCGGCGATCACCGTCAACGAGCGCGGTGCGACCCGCGTCGGCAGCGTCGGACGGCCCGTCGGCGGCAACGCGGTGCGGGTCACCGGCTCCGGGGAGCTGCAGGTGCGCGGACGGGTCGTGTTCGAGGAGTACTGGGGCAACCACCAGGCGAGCGTCGAGGCCTTCGACGACGGCTGGTTTCGCACCGGTGACCTCGGCTCCATCGACGCCGACGGCTTCGTGTGGATCACCGGCCGCAGCAAGGAGATCATCGTCACCGCGGGCGGCAAGAACGTCGTGCCCGGGCCGATCGAGGAGGCGCTGCGCGCCCACCCGGTCATCGGGCACGCGCTGCTCGTCGGCGAGGGCCGCCCGTTCGTCAGCGCCCTCATCACCCTCGACGCCGACGGCGCCCGGGCGTGGGCCCGCGACAACGGCATCGACGGGTCAGACCTCACACAGTTGTGTGACAACCAGCAGCTACGGGCCCTCGTGCAGAGCGCCGTCGACGAAGCATCGGCCCAGGTGTCGCGGGCCGAGGCGGTCCGCGCCTTCACCCTCCTCCCGGAGGACCTCACCGAGGAGGCCGGCGAACTCACCGCCACCCTGAAGGTCAAACGCCACGTCGTCGAGGAGCGCTACGCCCGCCAGATCGAGTCGATGTACCACCCCCGCCACCACTGACCCACCCCCTCACCCCTCCCCCCATTCGGCCGAAGGCTGCCCTTTCGGCCGAAGGCTAGGGCTGCAGTACGAGCCCTCGACCGAAAGGGCAGCCTTCGGCCATGTGTGCCGGGGATCTGGCCGGGGCGGCCAGGTCGGTGCGCCGCTCCTTGGCGACCGGGCGCTGAGCGCACCTCGCGCCGCTCGGGACTGAACGACCAGCGTCAGACGTCGAAGGTGACGCCCTGGGCCAGCGGCAACTCCCCGGAGTAGTTGATCGTGTTCGTCGCGCGGCGCATGTAGGCGCGCCAGGCGTCGGAGCCCGACTCGCGTCCGCCGCCGGTCTCCTTCTCGCCGCCGAACGCACCGCCGATCTCGGCCCCGGAGGTGCCGATGTTGACGTTGACGATTCCGCAGTCGGAGCCGGAGGCGGCCACGAAGCGCTCCGCCTCGGCCTGGTCCTGGGTGAAGATCGACGACGACAACCCTTGCGGCACACCGTTGTTCAGCGCAATCGCCTCGTCGAGGTCGGCGTAGTCGAGCACGTACAGGATCGGCGCGAACGTCTCGGTGCACACGACCTGCGACTGCTGCGGCATGCGGATGACCGTCGGCTCGACGTAGTACGCGTCGGCCCCGCCGACGTCGACGCGGGCGCCCCCGGCGATGACCTCTCCCCCGGCCTCCTTGGCCTGCTCGATCGCGGCCTCGAAACCCTCGAACGCGGCCTTCGACACGAGCGGCCCGACGAGGGTTCCCTCGACGAGCGGGTTGCCGACCGGCAGCTTGCGGTACGCGGCGCCGACGCGTTCGACGACGTCATCGACGACGTCACGGTGCGCGATGACCCGTCGCATCGTCGTGCACCGCTGCCCGGCGGTGCCAGCGGCGGCGAAGACGATGCCGCGGGTGGTCAGGTCGAGATCGGCGCTGGGGCCGACGATCGCGGCGTTGTTGCCGCCGAGTTCGAGCAGCACCCGGCCGAATCGGGCGGCGACCCGCGGCCCGACCTCGCGGCCCATGCGGGTCGACCCGGTCGCCGACAGCAGCGCGACCCGGGGGTCGTCGACGAGCGCCTGGCCGACCTCACCGGCTCCGAGCACGACATGCGCGAGGTCCGGGCTCAGGTCGGACTCGGCGAGGGCCCGCTGCAGCAGCGCGTTGGCGGCCAGCGCGCACAGCGGGGTCTGCTCGCTGGGCTTCCACACGACGGGGTCGCCGCACACGAGGGCGACCGCGGTGTTCCACGACCACACGGCGACGGGAAAGTTGAACGCGCTGATGACGCCGACGACGCCGAGCGGGTGCCACGTCTCCATAAGCCGGTGTCCGGGCCGCTCGCTGGTCATCGTGCGCCCGAACAGCTGCCGCGACAGCCCCACGGCGTAGTCGCAGATGTCGATCATCTCCTGCACCTCGCCGAGGGCCTCGGAGGTGATCTTGCCCGCCTCGATGCTGACGAGCTCGCCAAGATCGGCCTTGTGCTGCGTGAGCAGCTCACCGAGGCGCTTGACCAGGTTGCCGCGCACCGGAGCCGGGGTGTCACGGAAGGCCGGGAAGGCCGCGTGCGCGCGCCCCACCGCCGCCTCGACGTCGGCGGCGCTCGACCAGGCCAGCGACGAGACGACGGAGCCGGTCAGCGGCGACCGACCCGCCGCGTCGCCCGCGTGCGCGGACAGGTCGAGCCCGCAGGCTTGCGCGGCGCGTTCGGCCCGCTGCCGCAGCTCGTCGGCGCCGGGCAGGTCGGTGCGCTCGGTCGTGGTCGTGGTGCTCATCGGGGGACGTCCTCCATGGTCGGGCGGGGTGTTCGTGCGTGCGTGCGCTCCAGTCTGACGACCGGCGCGCTCAGACGATGTTGATCTCGGGGCGCAGGCGTTGCCCGGCGAAGCGGGACACGTCGAACCCGCCGATGTCGACGAGCGGATCGCGTCCCTGCACGAGGTCGGCCATGACCTCCCCGAGCGCGGGGCCGAGCAGGAACCCGTGCCCGGAGAAGCCGGTGCAGTAGTGCAGGCCGGGCAGGTCGGCAGCGGTGCCGACGAGCCCGTTCGCGTCGGGGGTCACCTCGTACAGCCCGGCCCAGCCGCCGGCGATGCCGACCTCCGCCAGCGACGGCGCGCGCCGCTCCATCGCGTCGATGAGGCCGGGCAGCCAGGCGTCGTCGCGGCCGAGCTTGAAGCCGGGGGTCTCCTGCGGGTCGGACATGCCGATGAGCAGCCCGGGGCCCTCGTTGTGGAAGTAGAAGGTCGAGGAGAACTCCACGGTCATCGGGGTGTCGGGTCGCAGCCCTGGCACGGGTTCGGTGGTGACGATCTGGCGGCGCAGCGGCTCGACCGGCAGGTCGAGGCCGAACCAGCCGCCGACCTCCCGCGACCAGGCGCCGGTGGCGATGACCACCTGCTCGGTGCGCACCGTGCCGGCCTCGGTGTGCACGGCCGTGATCCGGGGCGCCGCACCGGAGCGGTCGACGTCGGCGCCGGTGGCCGCGCACCCGGGCAGCAGGGTGGCGCCGGCGCGGCGGGCGGCCCCGGCGTACCCCAGGCACACCGACTCCGGGGTGCAGTGCCCGTCCTCGGGCGAGAAGGCGGCTGCGAGCAGGCCGTCGGTGCTGATGAGCGGGGAGAGTCGCTGCGCCTCGGCGGGCGTGAGCATGCGCGAGGGCACGCCGAGGGAGTTCTGCAGGGCGACGCTCGCCTCGAAGGTCGCGACGTCACCCGGGTCGTCGAGGAGGAACAGGTAGCCGACCTGGTGCAGATCGATCTCCTGCCCGAAGGTCTGCGCGAAGTTCTCTAAGACCCGCAGTCCGTGCTGGCCGAGCACGATGTTGATCTCGTCGGAGAACTGGGCGCGCACGCCGCCGGCCGACTTGCACGTCGACCCCGAGCCGAACTGCGCCTTGTCGAGCAGCACCACCCGTGGCAGGCCGCGGCGGGCCAGGTGGTAGGCGGTGGCGAGCCCGATGACGCCGCCCCCGAGAACGACGACGTCGGCGTCCGTAGGCAGTTCACGACCCACGAGACATCTCCTTTGTAGTAAACATCTGACACATTGAGACAAGCGCGTCGGTGATCTCGCCCTCGCCGAGCAGCACACTGGCGGCCGCCGGCCCGAGCGGAATGAAGGAGTCGATGCTGGCCACCCGGGCGATCGCGCCGCGGTAGCCGCCCTCGATGAGGGCGGTGATGACGCGTTCGCCGACGCCCCCGCTGTGCCGGGTCTCGTCGACGACGAGCACGCCCTCGTAGTCGCGCGCGGCCGCGAGCAGGTGTTCCCGCGGCAGCGGCGCGAGCCAGCGCAGGTCGTACAGGTCGGCACGCGCGTGCGGGTCGAGCGCGCGGGCGGCGGCGAGCGCGCGATGGGTCATGCCGACGCCGTTGCCGAACGTCACGACCAGCACGGAGGCGGGCCGCTCGCCGAGCACGTGCAGCCGCCCCTCGTCACGGTCGGGCAGCGACTCGGCCCAGCGATCGGGCGGCGGGTAGGGCGCCAGCGCCGCACCGTCTCCGGGCAATGTATCGCGCGAATGATACAAAGCGATCGGTTCGAGGAAGACCGTCGGGCGCCCCTCGGCGCGGGCGATGCCGGCGAGCGAGCGCAGCAGCCCGGGCGCCTCGGCGGCGCCGCTGGGCACGGCGACGACGAGTCCGGGGATGTCGAGCAGGGCGGCGACGGAGTTGTCGTTGTGGAAGTGCCCGCCGAAGCCGCGCTGGTAGGCCAGGCCGGCGATCCGCACGACGAGCGCGTTGGCGTACCGGCCGTCGCTGAAGAAGCCGAGCGTGGCGGCCTCGCCGCGCAGCTGGTCGATCGCGTTGTGCAGGTAGGCGAGGTACTGGATCTCGGGGATCGGGAGCAGGCCGGCGAGCCCGGCTCCGAGGGCGGTGCCGAGGATCGTCTGTTCGTCGAGCAGGGTGTCGAACACGCGCTGGGCGCCGAACGCGCGACGCAGCCCGCGGGTGACGCCGTAGACGCCGCCCTTGACGCCGACGTCCTCGCCGAACACGAGCGCCCCGGGGTCGGCGAGGAGCAGGTCGGTGAGGGTGGCGTTGATCGCCTGGGCGAGGGTCAGCGGGCCGGCCTCCTCCGGGAGCCGGCCGCGGAAGGCGGCGTCGCGGCCCTCGCCGACGACCGTCGCGGCGGCGCGCACGGCCGCCGGGGCGCGCCGGGTCAGGGGCGCGGTGACGGCTTCGGCACCCGCGAGCCGGGTGACGGGCAGCAGCTCGGTCGCGGTCTCGGCGGCCGCGGCACGGGCGGCGCGGTAGTCCTCGAGCAGTGCCGTCGGCGCGCGCAGTCCGCGACGGGCGAGCAGTGCGGCGGTGGCCAGCAGCGGGTCGCGCTCCCGGTCGGCGGTGATCTCGCGGGGCGATCGGTAGGCGACCTCGGCGTCGGAGCCGGCATGCCCCTGATAGCGCACGGTGCGCAGATGCACGACGGCCGGGCGCCGGGTCGTGCGCACGCGCTCGGCGGCGCGGCGCGCGGTCGCGAGCACCCCGGCGGGGTCGACGCCGTCGGCCTCAAACCGGGCGAAGCCGGTGAGCCGGGCCAGGCTCTCCTCGATCCACCGCGCCGGGGTGCGCACGGAGATGCCGAGGCCGTTGTCCTCGACGACGACGAGCAGCGGCACCGGCACGCCTTGATGGGCGGCGTGCTGGGCGGCGTTGAGCGCCCCGAGGGTCGTGGAGTGGTTGAGCGAGGCGTCACCGAGGGAGGTCACGACGAGCGCGTCGGCCGGCCACTCGTCGGGCAGCCCGCGCTCGTGGGCGCGGTCGTGCGCGAAGGCGAGGCCGACGGCGCGCGGCAGGTGCGAGGCGATGGTGCTGGTCTGCGGGATGATCGCCAGGTCCTTGTGGCCGAAGACCTTGTGGCGGCCGCCGCTGATCGGGTCGTCCACGCTGCACATCAGCGAACGCAGGATGTCGCGCACGGGGTCGTGGCCGGCGATCTGGGCGGCGCGGGCGCAGTAGAACCCGGCCGAGCGGTAGTGCAGCAGAGCCGGATCGGTCGGCCGCAGCGCCTGCGCCACCGCGGCGTTCGACTCATGCCCGAGCGACCCGATCGTGTAGAACCCCTCGCCGGCGGCCTGCAGCTCCCGGGCGTGCAGGTCGACGGCCCGCGCGGCGAGCTGGGCCGCCCACAGGCGCTCCAGGTCGGAGTCGGTGACGCTCGGGTCGTCGCCGACCTCCGGCAGCGCGCCGCGCGAGCCGGCGGCCGCGGTCAGGCGGGCGGCGAGGGCGGCGTCGATGGAGTCGGTCACTGCGCGGCGATCTTCCTCAGAGGTGTCGTCCCCGGCAGCCGGCCGGGGGTTGGGGGCGGTTGGACCCCCACTGTGCCAGCCCGCCTCCCGAGCCGGCCAGAGGCGGCGGGTGGCCCGCGCGGTGCCGCCGCGGGAGGGACGCGCAGCGGAATCTCGGGGCGGCACGCGCACCCGACCCTCGAGAATTGACCACTCGACGCGCCTTGAGTGGTCACCGCACACAGCAGTGTGCGCTTTCGGGCTTGTGACCTGCTATGTTGCTCAGCGCAACAAAGGTGTCCACTCGCGAGAGGTCACTACACGTGACTCTTTGCGATCCTGCCTCCTCAGGCCTCGATCTCGGAGCGGTCGCCGGACCACAGGGTGTGGAAGGAGCCCTCGGCGTCGACCCGTCGGTAGGTGTGCGCCCCGAAGTAGTCGCGCAGGCCCTGGGTGAGCGCGGCGTTGAGCCGGGGAGCGCGGGCCTGGTCGTAGTAGGCCAGCGCGGAGGAGAAGCCGGGCACGGGCACGCCCGCGGTGGTGGCCGTCGCGACGACCCGGCGCCACGCCTTCTGCTTCTGCCCGAGTTCGTCCTTGATCGAGGGCGCCTCCAGCAGCGTGACGAGGTTGTTCGCGGCGTACTCGTCGGAGATGCGCGAGAGCAGCTTGGCGCGGATGATGCAGCCCGCCCGCCAGATCCGGGCAACGGCGGCCACGTCGATCTGCCAGCCGTATTCGGCCGCGGCCATGCGGATCTCGTCGAGGCCCTGGGCGTAGGCGACGACCTTGGCGCACCACAGGGCGTCGCGGATGTCGTCGATGAACCGGTCCCGGTCCGGCCCGCTCAGCGGACCGTCGGGGCCGGTCAGTGACCCGTCCGGGCCGGTCAGGGCGGCCTGCGCGGCGGCCCGCAGTTCGGGGTGGCTGGAGATCGCGCGGGCGAAAACCGCCTCCGAGATCGAGTTGACCGGGGTGCCGAGGGTGAGTGCCGACTGCACGGTCCACGTGCCGGTGCCCTTCATGCCGGCGGCGTCGACGATGACCTCGACGAGGGCCTTGCCGGTGCGGGCGTCGCGCTGGCGCAGCACCTGCGAGGTGATCTCGATGAGGTAGGAGTCGAGGTCGCCGGTGTTCCAGCGCTCGAACACGTCGGCCATCTCGTCGTGGCTCAGGCCCAGGCCCTTGAGCAGCTCGTACGCCTCGCCGATGAACTGCATGTCGGCGTACTCGATGCCGTTGTGCACCATCTTCACGAAGTGCCCGGCGCCGTCCGCGCCGATGTAGGTGCAGCACGGCTCGCCGTCGATCTTGGCGGAGATGTCCTCGAGGATCGGGCCCATGAACTCGTAGGAGCTCTCCGGGCCGCCGGGCATGATCGACGGGCCTTCGAGGGCCCCGACCTCACCGCCGGAGATACCGGCTCCGATGAACCGAAATCCCTTCTGCGCCAACGCCGCTTCCCGACGACGGGTGTCCTGGTAGAAGGCGTTGCCGCCGTCGACGATGATGTCGCCCTCGTCCAGCAGGGGCAGCAGCGTGTCGATCGTCGCGTCGGTGCCGGCCCCCGCCTTGACCATGATGACGATGCGCCGCGGCTTCTCCAGCGAGGACACGAAGTCCTCGACGGTCTCGGCGGGCAGGAACTCGCCCTCGGTGCCGTGGTCGGCCATGACGGTCTGCGTGCGGGCCAGCGTGCGGTTGAACAGCGCCACGCGGTAGCCGTGGTGGGCCATGTTGCGCGCCAGGTTGCTGCCCATGACCGCCATGCCGATGACCCCGACCTGTGCGCTGCCGGGGGCGGGCTTCTCCGTCTCCTGCGCGGAGGCGGTGGGGACCCCGGCGGCCTTCGCCTCCGCCGCGGCCGCCGACTCCTGGGTCTGCGCCGACTCCTGGGCCGACTGCCCCTGCTCCTGTTCGTTCGTCGTCTCGTCCGGTTCGATCGGGGATGGCGTCATGCGCCCATTCATCCACCGTCGCACCGATCCGGCAATGCCTGGCCTTCGCTACCGTGAGAGCGCATCGGGGCGGGACACAGACCTCAGAAGGGCGGTTCGACGAATGCGCAGCGAACTGGACAAGCTGGACGCCGGCGAGGAGTACCACTTCCTCGACCCCGGCGTCGTCGCCCGCAAGGAGACCGCGACCGCTGCCTGCCACGAGTTCAATTCGCTGGACCCACGGGACGTCGAGGCGCAGGTGCGGGTCATCACGGCGCTGTTCGGGTCGAGCGGCGCCGACATCTCCGTGCAGCAACCGTTCCGTTGCGACAACGGCGCGAACATCCACGTCGGGCAGGGTTTCCTGACGAACTACAACGTGACGATCCTCGACATCGCGCCGGTGCACATCGGCGATTACGTGATGATCGGCCCGAACACCGTGATCACCACCGTCGGGCACCCGCTCTCGCGCCGCGGCCGGCGGGCCATGATGGCCAAGGCCGACCCGGTGACGATCGGCAGCGACGTGTGGATCGGCGGCAACTGCGTGATCCTGTCGGGCGTGAGCATCGGCGACAACGTCATCGTCGCCGCCGGTGCCGTCGTCACCAAGGACGTGCCGTCGAACTGCGTCGTCGCCGGGGTTCCGGCCCGCGTCGTCAAGGAGCTCGACCCGGAGCCGGAGCCGGAGTCATGACGGCCGCGCCCCCCGCCGGTGCACCCGACGTACCGGAGGCCGACGACCACCTGCGGCGGTTGCCAGACGGCACGGTCAAGCAGATCAACCCCTTCACCGGCACGGAGGTGTGGACGGTGCCGCGGCGGGGCAACCGGCCGCTGACGGGGGCGCCGGCGCCGCACCTGCGGCTCGACCCGGCCGACGCCGGGCGGCACTGCGCGTTCTGCTCCGGCAACCTGCTGCAGACGCCGCCGGAGAAGCTGCGGCGGGTGCGCGACGACGACGGCACGTGGCGCGACCTACGCGGCGTGACCGCCTCCCATCTCGGCGACACGATCGCCGAATTCCGGGTGATCCCTAACCTGTTCGAGATCGTCTCGCTGGACTACTGGCGGCACAACCACGGCTTCGCGCTCCCGGAGACCGAGCTGGAGCGCCGTCGTGCGTACCTGGCCGATCCCGCCGGTCGCGAGCACGTGCTCCGGCTCATCGGTCTCCACCGGCCGGCCGACCTGCTGACCGGCGGCGACGAGGCGATCATCGCGGACAGCCTCATGGGCGGCTTCCACGACGTCATCGTGGCGCGCCGCCACCACGTCGACGGAGCCCGATGCGACGACGAGCTCGCCTCGACCTCAACGCTGTCCGTCGTCGAGCACGAGCAGTTCGTCGACGTCACGCTGCAGGCGATGCGCGACCTGTTCGCCGCCAACCCGAGCATCCGCAACGTCGTCGCCTTTCAGAACTGGCTGCGGCCGGCGGGGGCGTCGTTCGACCACCTGCACAAGCAGCTGGTGGGCATCGACGAGTTCGGTCGCTGGCGCAACTCCGAGGTGGAGCGGCTGCGCGCCGACCCGCAGTTGTTCACCCGGTTCGGCATCGAATTCGCGCAGAGCCGTGACCTCGTCGTCGCCACCACCGAGCACGCCGTCGCCTTCGCGGGCTTCGGGCACCGCTACCCGACGCTGGAGGTGTGGTCGCGCCGCGGCGACGCGGACCCGTGGAACCTGCAGCCGCAGGAGCTGGCCGACATGTCGGCGCTGCTGCACGCGTGCCACGAGGTCAGCGGCCCGAGCGTGCCGTGCAACGAGGAGTGGCACTACCGGCCGCCGACGCTGGATCTGCCGATGCCGCTGCGGATCTGCCTGAAATGGCGCATCTCCACGCCGGCCGGTTTCGAGGGCGGGTCACGCATCTACGTCAACACCATCGACCCGTGGGGCGTGCGTGACCGCGCCCGCGCCGCGATCGCGCAGGCCGCCGAGGCCGGCCGGATCGCCCCGCAGATCCGCGTCGCCTGACCTGAGCACGCGCGCCCCCCACCCGGCCGAAGGCTGCCCTGTGGGTCGAGGGCTCCTGTTACGACACGAGCCCTCGACCGACAGGGCAGCCTTCGGCCGACAAAGAGGGCGGTCAGGAGCGGTCGCGCCAGCCGCGCTCGGTGAAAAGCGCGACGCCGGCGAGGACGATGAGCCCGAAGCCGTCCCAGTACAGGGCGTCCCGCCACGCGGGGTAGAAGCTGGAGGCCATGTTGGCGATGACGCCGAGCAGCATGAGCGAGTAGCTGAGGATGGTGCGGGGACCGTCGGGCATGTCGTCGCGCCAGCCGCGCACGTGCCCGGAGGCGGTGAGCGCGCGGTACCGGCGCACGCAGAGCCCGACGATGTACACGCTCGCGATGACGACCATGACGGGCACGAACCGCGTCAGCGTCGCCATCTGCCCCTCGGTCCACACCCGGACCACGAGCCAGAGGCTGACGATCGTGGCGATACCGCCGACGACGCCGGTGATTTTCAGTGCGGTGCAACTGAATCGGTAGTCGCGCGCATCCTGTGCGGCGGCGGCCTCGCGGGCGGCGCGGTTGGAGGCGCGGTTCGACATGTGGGGCCCTTCGCCGGTTCGGAGTGTGGTCCCCAAGCCTAGGTGGCGCACGTGTCCCGGTGTTCGCCCGTTCGTCCCACTGGCGCCCCGCCCGGAGACGGGGGTTCAGACCAGGCCGGCCGCGTGCCGGGCGGCCACGTAACCGAAGGTGAGGCCCTGACCGATGGTCGCACCGGCTCCGGGGTAGGTGCGGCCGAAGGCGTTACCGGCGGTGTTGCCGATGGCGTACAGACCGTCAATGACCGAGCCGTCGTCGCGCAGGGCGCGGGCCACGCCGTCGGCCTGCACGCCGCCGCAGGTGCCGAGGTCGCCGGGCACGAGCTGGAGCGCGTAGAACGGCGCGCGCTCGACCGGGCCGAGGCAGGGGTTCGGGGTGACGCCCGGGTCGCCGTAGTAGCGGTCGTAGGCGCTGACGCCGCGCTCGAAGTCGTCGTCGCGGCCGGCGGCGGCCAGCAGGTTGAAGCGGTCGACGGTCTGCGGCAGGTGCGGCAGGTCGAGGCGGTCCGCGAGCTCGCCCAGAGTCGGTGCCTGCACGACGATCCCGGCGTCGTACCAGGATTGCGGCATCGGCTGGCGCGGCAGCACGGTGGCGCCCACGACGTACCGCTCGCGGTAGCGCCGGTCGAAGATCATCCACACGGGCAGGTCGCGGCGCAGCAGTTCGTGCCCGGCGCTCATGTATTCGAGGGCCTCGTTCATGAAGCGCCGGCCGGCGCGGTCGACGATGAGCTGACCGGGCAGGGACCGTTCGGCGAGCAACGGCAGCGGCGGGCCACCCGGGGTCGGCATTGCCGGGAACCACCAGGCCTCGTCCATGAACGCCAGTGCGGCGCCGACCTGTTCGTGGGCCAGGGCGATCGCGTCGCCGGTGTTGGCGGGGTTGCCGAAGCTCCAGTCGGCCGCCAGCCGCGCGGACTGGTACCGCCGGCGCATCGCCGCGTTGTGCTCGAAGCCGCCGGTGGCGAGGATCACGCCGCGCGCGGCGCTGACCTCGGTGTTCCGCCCGTCACGCTCGACGACGACCCCGGTGACGCGCCCGTCGCGCACGACGAGCTCGACGAGCGGGGTGTTGCGCCACACCGGGATGCCGGCGGATCGTACGCCCGCGAACAACCCGGCGGCGAGGGCGCTTCCGCCGGCGACGTATTCGCGTCGCAGGGCGAGGCCACCGACTCCGGTGCCGACGGTCTTGACGGCCTCGAGCACGCCGCGGGGATGACGGGTGAGCAGGTTGAGCCAGCGGTAGGAGCGGCCGGTGACGGGAAAGGGGAACGACGACGTGAGGTCGGAGGGCCGCAGCAACGCCCGGTCGGCGCCCAGTCGCGTGGCGTCGAACGGTCGGGGCTCGATCGTGCGCCCGGCCGCGGACCCGCCGGGCAGCTCGGGGCGGTAGTCGGCGTAGCCCGGGATCCACTGAAGGCTCAACGGGGTTCGGCGTCGCAACAGGTCGATGGCCGCGGGCCCGTGGTCGATGACGGCGCCCCACCGTGCACGCGTGGTTTCACCGGCCGTGACGTGGTCGAGGTAACGCTCGACGCGATCGGACGAGTCGCGCGCCCCCGCCTCGACCAGCACCCGGTTGCCGGGCACCCAGATGCCGCCTCCGGACAGCGCCGTGGAGCCCCCGACGTACTCGGACTTCTCGACGAGCAGCACCGACATGCCCGCGTCGGCCGCGGCGAGGGCGGCGAACATGCCCGTGCCTGTCCCAATCACGACACAGTCGAATTCCGTCACTGCCTTGGCTTCCACACCCGTCCCCTCGGCTAACAGGAAACACACTGTAGGGCGAGACGTGGTGTGGTCATCGGCCCGCTCGCTTAGGCGGGCGTTTCACCGGCGCGAACCCTTCGGTCTCCTTGGCAGGGTGTCGGTTTACCGCCACTGTCGGGCAGCCTTTCCCGATGCACTCACAGGCAGGCTCGCCACAGTCTCAGATCGGAGCCGTCCGCACCGTGGCGGTTGCGGTCGGCGCTCGGCGTTTCGACTGCAACCGCACCGCCGAGCTCCATGCGCAACCGCGAGCCGGAGACCGAGTCCCGCGAAGGCCGTCAGCCGCGCGCGCCGCGGTTGGCCCAGACGAGGCGGACGAGCAGGACGACGGCCAGGACGGCGAAGGCTGCGGTCAACGCCCAGCCCCCGGAGAGCACCCACATGGCGAAGACCACGGTGCCGGCGACCAGGAGAGCCGTGCGCACCCGCGGGGCGGCGAAGCCCTCCTGCGCGACCGGGCTCCAGGCACCGCCGGGGCCGGCGAGGTCGAGCTGCCGGCGACGCCACCAGCAGAACACGGCCTGCGCGACCGCCGCGGCCACCAACGCGAGGGAGACGGTCCGCTCCCACCACGCGGCGTCGGGCCGGGCCCACACGATCGAGTTCAGCCACGTCGTCACGAGCATCATGGACACCGCGATCGACGCGGCCACCGTCAGCGCCCGCCGGGTGATCCGCCAGTCCGCGTAATCCGGGTGGTCGACGTGCGGCGCGGCATCGCGTGGCATGGCAGCTCCCTCGTCGTGATGGCTCGCCCCCACCGTAGTCACCGGCCGCCCGTGGGCCCGCGGCACCTGGACGCGCGGCCACCGACGAGGCGGTCCGTCGCCGCGCGACACCGGAGACGGCGCGAGTCCTGTGAGGCGCCGGATTGACCACTCACGAGTGGTCAATCGGGACAGGTCCGACGAAACCCCAGGTCAGCGCCCTGTGACCGTCTCACCATGTGGCAGTGGACGGCAGAGCACCTCACACGGGACACCTCTCGCTCGACGGGAGCCGGTCATGCGACGACTCCCCGGCCTCCGGAGACGGCGTGCTCGCGGGAGCGCCGGAAGTGCAACCCCTCGCTGATCAGCGGACCGTCGAGCAGCTTGCGGTCGTCGTGGTAGTTCATCGACATCCGCCAGGGGGCGTGCGGGCCTTGCCGGGGCAGCTCCCCCAGCGAGCGCTGCACGTAGCCGGCTCCGAAATCCAGCAGCGGGCGGGTGGGCATGCCGGGGTCGGCGACCACGTACGCGGTGTCGTACCCGTGGGCGTCCATATGAGCAAGCAGTTGACACAAGTAGCGGCACAGGATGCCGACCTTGAGGGTCCACGAGGAGTTCGTGTAGCCGACCGACAGCGACAGGTTCGGCACCCCGGACAGCATCGTGCCGCGGTGCACGACGGTCTGCGCGACCTCGACGGGCTCCCCGTCGACGCGCAACTCGATGCCGCCGAACACCTGCAGGTTCAGGCCGGTGGCGGTGACGATGACGTCGGCCTCCAGGTGCTCGCCGCCGGCGAGCTGCACGCCCGTCTCGGTGAACGTGACGATCCGGTCGGTGACGACGTCGGCGCGGCCCTCGCGGATGACGCGGAACAGGTCGCCGTCGGGCACCGCGCACAGCCGCTGGTCCCACGGGTCGTACGGCGGGTTGAAGTGCCGGTCGACGTCGAAACCCGGCGGCAGCTGCCTGGTGTTGACCCAGCGGATGAGCCGGCGCGCCAGGCGGGGTCGGCGTTGGCAGAAGCTCCAGATCGCGCGCTGCCGGGCGATGTTGACGCGCCGGCTCACGGCGTAGCCGCGGTCGGGGCCGAGCCAGGCCTGCAGGAGCGTCGCGAGCCGGTCGACGCGCGGCACGGGCAGCACGTAGGTGGGGGTGCGCTGCAACATCGTCACGTGCGCGGCCCGCTGCGCCAGCGCCGGCACGAGGGTGACCGCGGTGGCGCCGCTGCCGATGACGACGACCCGCTTGCCGGTGTAGTCGAGATCCTCGGGCCAGAACTGCGGGTGCACGATCTGCCCGGCGAACCGCTCCCGCCCCTGGAACACCGGTGTGTATCCCTCGTCGTAGCGGTAGTAGCCGGTGCCGGCGAAGATCCACCCGGCGGTCATCGTGATCGTCCGCCCGCCGTGCTCGACGGTGACGACCCAGTGCGCCCGCTCGCTGCGCCAGTCGGCGCGCACGACGCGGTGCCCGTAACGCACCTGCTGCGCCAGGTCGTTCTCCGCCAGCGCCTGGCCCAGGTAGCGCAGGATCTGATCGGCGTCGGCGATCGCCTCCTTCTCGCGCCACGGCTTGAACTCGTAGCCGAACGTGTGCAGGTCGGAGTCGGAGCGAATGCCCGGGTAGCGGAACAGATCCCACGTGCCACCGAAGCTCATCCGGGCCTCGAGGACGACGACCCGGCGGCGGGGGTGTTCGTGCGCGAGGTAACGCGCGGCGCCGATACCGGAGATACCGGCTCCGATGACGAGGACGTCGACGTGCTCGATGGCCTCGGGGGCGGGTTCGGGAGTCATAGGTCCTCTTCGGTGGAACTGGACTGACTACAGGATCCCTCGCGACGCGGCGGCCCACCCGGCGCCCCGCCTCGGAACACTAGGGACCGAGCAGCGCCAGGGGCACGACGGCGACTCCGTCGGATCGCCGGTAGGCCTGCGACCCGGTAGTCAGAACCACCAGGTCGCGGACCCGTGCGCCGAGCTGGGAGCGCAGCCAGAGGAGGTTTCGCACGTCGGTCGCTTCCACGCTGGCGCTGAGCTTGACCTCGATGCCCACGAGCCGCCCGGCCCCGGCTTCGACGACGAGGTCGACCTCCCGCTCACCCCGCTGCGTGCGCACGTGGGACACGCGGGCGTCCAGGCTCTGGGCGATGACCCGCACGGACAGTGTGCACAGGCTCTCGAACAACGCCCCGAGCAATGGACCCTGTCCGGCGATGGTGCGCCCGAGCCCGTCGAGCAACTCGCGCTCGCCGTGGCCCTCCCTGCAGGGCGACGGTCATCGCGTTGACCTGCACTATCGGCATCGCGACGATGAGCAGCACCACGATCGGCACGCCCCGGCGCAGCCCCAGGCCGCGAGTCAATAGGCAGGGCCAGTGCGGCGCCTGGACTCGCGGGCGATCATGACGCAGAGTGCGAGGCATGACCTCCGACTCCCCCGACGTACGAGGGCGTGCTGCGCGCGGCCGAGGCCATCGCGAGGCAGCTGCCGCCCACCCCCGCCTGGCGTTACCCGACGCTCGACGAGTACGTCGGGGCCGGCGTCGTCCTCAAACTCGAGAACACCCAGCCCACCGGCGCGTTCAAGGTGCGCGGCGGTCTGGCGCTGCTCGCGGCCCTGAGCCCGACACCGCCGGGCTCGTGACCGCCTCCACCGGCAACCACGCCCAGTCGATCGCGTTCGCCGCCGCCCGCCACGGGCTGCCGGCGGTGATCGTCATGCCGACGAGCGCCCCCGACGGCAAGATCGCCGCGACGAAGGCGCTCGGCGCGGACGTCGAACTGCACGGGCCGACGATGTCGGAGGCGCTGGAGCACGCGCGGTCGGTCGCGGACGAGCGGGGCTGGCGCTTCGTCAGTCCCGACGACGTCGAGATCCTGCACGGGCACGCCACGGTCAGTCTCGAACTGCTGCGCGCCCACCCCGATCTGGAGGCCGTGTACCTGCCCGTCGGCAGCGGAACCGGCGCCGCCGGGGCGTGCCTCGTGCGCGACGCCCTCGCGCCGGACTGCCGGATCATCGGCGTGCAGTCGGCCCAGGCACCCGCCGCCCATCGCGCGTGGCAGAGCGGGGAGCCCGCGACCGCGCCGTGCACCACGCGGGCCAGCGGCCTGGCCACCGCGGCGTCGTTCGAGCGCACCCAGGCCGTGCTGCGGGCCCGGCTCGACGACTTCCTGCTCGTCGACGACGACGAGATCGACGCGGCCCGACGGCTGCTCGCGACCCACGCGCACACCCTCGCCGAGGGAGCCGGTGCCGCCGCCCTCGCCGGTCTGCTCGCCGACCCGAACCGGCCGGCCCGGTGCGCGGCCATCGTCAGCGGCGGCAACGCCGACGCCCACGAACTCGCCACCCTGACCGCCCCGGAGTAACCCCCACACCCTGCCGAAGGCTGCCCTTTCGGTCGGGGGCTAGGGCTGTCGTAGGAGCTCTCGGCCGAAAGGGCAGCCTTCGGCCGAGTATCGGGTATGAGGAGCTTTCGGCAGAGAAGGGGAGCACCTTCGGCGGAGAATGGGGGCGTGATGAGCGGGGCGCGGGCGGTGTGGGCGGCGGCGTGTGCGGCGTACGCCGGGGTGCTGCTCTGGTCGGCGGGGCGGCTCCCGGAGCGGGTGGCCTCCCACTTCGGCGCCGGCGGCGCGGCCGACGGCTGGTCGAGCCGCGGCGAACACCTCCTGTTCATAGGCCTGCTCGGAGTCGGCATGCTCGCCGGGTTGCCGCTGCTGGCGGCCGTGCTGAGCCGCGGCAGCGGCACGTTCATCAATGTGCCGCACAAGGACTACTGGCTCGACGACGCCCACCCGAACCGCCGCCGCGAGTTCCGCCGCCGCTTCACCGACGACGTGCTGACGGTGGCCGCGCTCACCGGCGCGCTGCTCACGTGGATGCAGGTCGAGACCGTGCTCGCGAACGAGTCCGATCCGCCGCGCATGAGCGCCTCCATGTGGGTGGCCCTGGTCGTCTTCATGGTGCTCATGCTCGGCTGGACGGCCTGGCTGCTCACGTCGCGCTACCGCCCGCCGGCCGAGGAACCCGGCTCAGGAGACGACGGGCCGATCCTGCCGACGCGCTGAGTCGACCCGTCGCGCCCGACCGAGCGGTTGCGGACTCAGCCCGTCCGCAGAGGCCCGTACGGTCGCGGGCATGAGCGACCGCTCCATCCGCATCCGAGGCGCCCGCACCCACAACCTCGCGGGCCTGGACATCGACATCCCCCGCGGCGCACTGGTGGTCGTCGTCGGGGTCTCCGGGTCGGGCAAGTCCAGCCTGGTGTTCGACACGATCGCCGCGGAGGCGGGCCACGAGCTCAACGAGACGTATCCACCGTTCGTCCGCAACCGGCTGCCGCGCTGGACGCGCCCCGACGTCGAACACATCGAGGGACTTTCGCCGGTCGTCGTCATCGATCAGCGCCGCCTCGGCGGCAACGCCCGCTCGACCGTCGGCACGATCACCGACACGTGGACCTACCTGCGGCTGCTGTACTCCCGCGTCGGCGAGCCGCACGTCGGCGACAGCAACCGGTTCTCGTTCAACGACCCCGCCGGCATGTGCCCGCGCTGCTCCGGCCTCGGGCAGGTCGTCGTCTCCGCGGTCGACCGCTTTCTCGACCTCGACAAGTCGCTGGCGCAGGGCGCGATCCGGCTGCCGGGGTTCGGCAACGGCGGCTACTGGTACTCCCAGTACGCCGACATCTGCAGCTTCGACGCGAACACCCCGCTGCGCGAATGGAGTTCGACGCAACGCGAGGCGCTGCTGTACGGCAACGAGGCCGCGGCCCGGCTCGGCACCCGCCCGCCGGCCGACTACGAGGGCGTCGTCGAGCGCTTCGAACGCATCTACCTGCACACCTCCGACAACCTCTCCGACCGCAAGCGCGCGACGATCGAGCGCTTCACCGACTCCGCGACCTGCCCCGACTGCGGCGGCGACCGGCTCGCCGAAGACGCCCGCACCGCAACGCTGCTCGGCCACACGATCGGCGAGTTGGCACGTCTGGAGGTCACCGAGCTCACCGAGGTCGTGCGCCGCGTCTCCGAGCCCGCGGTGGCGCCGGTCCTGCAGGCGCTCACCGAGCGGCTCGAGGCGATGACGATGATCGGCCTCGGCTACCTGCACCTGGGCCGGGCGACAACAACCCTGTCGGGCGGGGAGTCGCAGCGCATCAAGACCGTCAAGCACCTCGGCTCCAGCCTCATCGAGATGCTGTACGTCTTCGACGAGCCCACGGTCGGGCTACACCCACGTGACGTCGAGTCGATGACCCGGCTGCTGCGGGCCCTCGTCGACAAGGGCAACAGCGTGCTCGTCGTCGAGCACGACCCCGCGGTCATGGCGGTCGCCGACCAGATCGTCGAGATCGGCCCCGACGCCGGAGCCGGAGGCGGTCACCTCGTCTTCCAGGGCCAGTGGGCGGCGCTGACCGGCACCCCGACGGCGAAGGCGCTGACGCACCGCGAGCCACTCACCACCGAGCCGCGACCACCCCGCGGCCACGCGCGCCTTGTGTCGGCCACCCGCAACAATCTGGCCGGCGTCACCGTCGACATCCCGCTCGGCGTGCTCACCGTGTTCACGGGCGTCGCCGGCTCCGGCAAGTCGAGCCTGGCCGCCGAACTGGTCGACCGGCACGAGGCGGTCGTCATCGATCAACGCCCGGGGGCGGCCAACCGGCGCTCCACCCCGGTGAGCTACACCGGCGTCGGCACCGCGATCCGGCGCCTGTTCGCCCGCCGAACCGGCGCACCGGTCGGCCTGTTCAGCGCCAACTCCGAGGGCGGCTGCCCCGACTGCCGCGGCCTCGGCGTGATCTACACCGACCTGGCGTTCATGGACGGCCAGGAGACCGTGTGCCACGCCTGCGACGGGCGCCGGTTCACCCCCGAGGCGCTGCGTCACACCGTCGACGGCCTGACCATCGCCGACGTCGACGACCTCACGGTCTCCGACGCCTTGCAGCGTCTGCCTGATCCAAAGATCCGCGCCGGGCTGGCGCAGCTGGAGCGGGTCGGCCTGGGCTACCTGCGGCTCGGGCAGGCGCTGTCGACGCTCTCGGGTGGCGAAGCGCAGCGCGTCAAGATCGCCAAGGAGCTGCGCGACGCGACGACCCCGACCCGGTACGTGCTCGACGAGCCGACCACCGGCCTGCACCTGCGCGACATCGGCACCCTGCTGGGCGTGCTCGACGCGCTCCTCGACGCCGGCCACACGGTCGTCGTCATCGAGCACAACCTCGACGTCATCCGCCGCGCCGACCACGTCATCGACCTCGGTCCCGGGCCCGGCCGCCACGGCGGCCGCGTCATCTACGAAGGGCCGGTCGCCGGCCTCGCGACAGCCGACACCCCGACCGGTCACGCGCTCCGGGAGCCGTGAGCCCGCCGACGCTCGTCAGGTGCGCACGTCGCGGCGCTCGAGGATCACGGTGGTGAGGGCGACGATCACCGCCGTGGCCAGCACCGATGAGCCGACGAGCCGAACCACGCTGGCCACGCTGAGCGAGGAGGCCGAGAAGCTCGTCCCCACGCCGTTCGCCAGCACGGTGCCGAGCTGGGTGGCGTCGGTCGCCAGCGCGTACGGCAGGATCGTGGCGACCGGCCCCGCGATGAGGAGCAGGACGGTGCCGATCCCGCCGCCGAGCAAGGCCACCGCGACCGGGGGCGCGAACGAACGGCTCAGCGCCGAGACCCCGGACTGCAACGCCGCCACCGGGGCGCACGCCACCGACACCACGAGGCTGGCCGCCACGTAACGCCCCGGCAGTGCGCCGTCGAGACCGAACACGACCGTTCCCATGACGGCGACCGTCCCGAGCAGCACCACCTGCATCGTCGCGGCCAGCGCGCAGACCGCGGCGGCCTTGCCGATGACGATCCGCAGTGTCGAGGTCGGCCCGCCCATGAGGGCGTTCCAGTTGCCGCCACGATGCTCCGGACGCCAGACGAGCGAGGCGAGCACACCGACTCCGACCGGCAGCAGCGCCATGCCGTAGAACCCGATCGAGCGCACCCACAGCGTGTGCCAGCCCTGGTCGAACCCGGCGGCGGACCCTGCCGTGCTCCCACCTCCGGACAACACCGCGAGCACCGGAAGCAGCACGACGACGACCCAGGCCGCGGACCGCCTCAGCTTCGCGAACTCCACCCGAACGCTTTCCATCTCAACCCTCCAGCCGGTCGAATCGGCGCGTGACGACACCGAACAGCACCGCGCCTGCGATCGCCAGCGCCAGCCCGCTGGCATAGGACACGTCGAACCACACGAGATCCGTCCCGACGAAGTCGGCCGGCGTGGCCAACCCGTAGTAGCCCCACGGGATCAGGTGCGCCGCCCACGGCGGGAACACCTGCGAGAACGTCGCGATGAGAATGCCGACGACTCCCACCGCGAGGCCGACGAGTTGGTTCTCCACGCGTGCGCTGAGCACCAGGTGAAAGGCCAGCACCGTCAGGTTGATGACCACCGTCATCGCCGCGAAGCCGAGCCATTGCGCGGTGGGGAACGGGGCGCTGACCCCGATGACCAGGCCGAACACCGCCAACCCCGCGGTCGGGACGAGCGTGCCGAGGGCCACGAGAGAGCCGAGCACCCCGAACTTGGCGCGCAACAGGCTCCCGGGCGTCACGCCTGCCGTCGAGGAGAGCAACCATCCCCCATCGGTGTGTTCGATGTCGACGACCCGGCTGGCGAGCACCGCCAGCAGCAACGGCGCGATGAGGCAGAACGCCATCGCCTCCGAGGCGAGGAGGAGCTTCCACACGTACCCGTCCGGGTCTCGAGCGCGCCGAGCGCGGCGGACCCGAAGGTCTGGACAACCGTGACGCCCCAGACGGCCAGGGGCAACAGCAGCAGCAGCGGCCACACGCGCAGCCGACGCGTCTTGGCGATCTCGACATTCGACGACGAGGTCACAATCCACCCCCGGCGGTGAGATCCATGAACAGGTCCTCCAGCGATTGCTCGGTCCGACGCACGCCGTACACCCCCGCGCCCGCGGCGACCAATCGGTCCACCAACCGGCGGGTCTCCCGGTCGTCCAGGGCCGGGACCACCAGGCGTCCGTCCACGAACCGGGCGGCCAGCTCGTCCGGCACCGCGCTCGCCGCGCGCTCCGGCTCGAAGCACTCGATGACGACATCCGGTGTCGAGGCGGAGAACAGCTCGGCTCGGGTGCCCTGGAACAGCAGGCGGCCGCGGCCGAGGATGCCCAGCACGCTGGCGGTCCGATCGATCTCGCCCAGCTGATGACTCGACACCATGACCGTGACTCCGTCGTCGGCCAGGCGCCGCAGCAGGTCGCGCATCTCCTCGATGCCGGCCGGGTCGAGACCGTTGGTCGGTTCGTCGAGAATGAGCAGCCGCGGACGCCGGGCGAGCGCCATCGCGATGCCGAGGCGCTGCTTCATGCCCAGGGAGTACTCGCGCACGCGCTTGTCGAGCTGATCGTGCATCCGCACGGTGCGCACCGCGTCCTCGACGTTCGTCTGCGGAACGTCGAGCAGCCGCTGCACGATGCGCATGTTCTCGCGCCCTGTCAGGTGCGCGTACCCCGGCGGTGACTCGATGAGCGAACCGATGTCGCGCAGGAGCCCGCGGCGGGTGTCGCGGTTGACCGGCCGCCCGAAGACTCGGGCCTCGCCCGCGCTGGGTGAGACGAGTGCGAGCAGCATCTTCATCGTCGTCGACTTGCCCGACCCGTTCGGCCCGAGGAAGCCGTACACGCAGCCGGCCGGGATCCGCAGGTCGAGACCGTCGACGACGGTTCGGTCGCCGTACCGCTTGGTGAGCCCGTCGGTCTCCACGAGAAAAGCCATGCCCTCAGCCTCGCCACCGGCGCGCGGTGTGTCGTCTGCCCGCAGCGGTAACCGCGCGTATGCCTCCGGCCATACGTCGGTCGCGGCCCGATGGGGTCGGGTCAGGAGGGGCGGACCAGGCCCGTCTCGTACGCGAGGACGACGGCCTGCACCCGATCACGCAGGCCGAGCTTGTGCAGGATGCGCCCGACGTGCACCTTCACGGTGCCTTCGCTGATGACGAACTCGGCGGCGATCTCTGCGTTCGACAGGCCGCGCGCGATGAGCTGCAGCACCTCCCGCTCCCGCGGGGTGAGCCGGTCTAACCGGGAGTCGGTGTGGCCGGCCCGATCCGAGGGCGGCCGGCCGCTGGTGACGTGCTCGATGAGACGCCGGGTGGTGCTCGGCGCGACGACGGCGTCGCCGTCGTGCACGTGTCGCATCGCGGCCGCCAGCTCGTCGACGGGGGTGTCCTTGAGGAGGAATCCCCCGGCGCCGGCGGCCAGCGCCTCGTAGGCGTACTCGTCGAGGTCGTAGGTCGTCAGCATGAGGACCTTCGGCGCATCCCCCCGCTCGACCAGCCGCCGGGTCGCCTCCACACCGCTCATCCGCGGCATGCGCACGTCCATGAGCACCACGTCGGCGGCCACGCTCGTCAGCAGGTCGAGCGCGCTGTCGCCGTCGTCGGCCTCCCCGACGACCTCGAACTCGGGTCGGCTCTCGAGCAGCATCGCGAAACCCGCCCGGACGAGGTCCTGGTCATCGACGAGTACGACTCGGATTCTCATCGGTCCCCTTTGCACGGAAAGGTCGCGTCGACCTCGAACCCACCCTCGCGGCGGGGCCCGACGCGCAGATTGCCCCCGTGAATGGTGACGCGCTCGCGCATGCCGACCAGCCCGACTCCGCCCTCGGTCGTCGGCGGGCGGGTCGAGCCCGAACCGTCGTCACGCACCCGGACCCGCAGCCCGGAGCCGGTGCCCTCCACCCGCACCTCGACGGCACCCACCCGGCCGGCGTGCTTGCGCACGTTGGTCAGCGCCTCCTGCACCACCCGGTAGGCGGCGGTCCCGACTCCGGGCGGGACGTCGCACGTCGCCCCGGAGGCGGTCAGTCTGACCGGCAACCCCGCCTCCTGGGCACGGCCGACGAGGTTGCCCAGCTGGGCCAGGCCCGGAACGGGTGATGCGTGCTCGTCACGCAGCTCGTCGCGCAGCCCGGTGAGCACACCACGCACCTCATCGAGTGCGCCTCGGCCGGTGTCGCGCACGGTGAGCATGGCAGCTTTCGCGCGCTGCGGATCCCGATCGACGGTGGCGGCCGCGCCGTCCGCCATGACCACGACCGCCCCGAGGCTGTGCGACACGATGTCGTGCAGGTCGCGGGAGATTCGGGCTCGCTCCTCGGAGACGGCGGCTCGCGCGCGAGCTTCTCGTTCCCGCTCGGCCTGCCGAGCACGTTCCTGCAACCCGGCGATGTAGGCCCGGCGCGTGCGCACGAGGCTGCCCCATGTCCAGGCCCACGCGACGCATCCGAGCAGGGCGGCGATGTCGGACCAGCGCAGATAGAGCGCGGCACGATTCGGCAGGATCGCCAGCAGCACCCACGCGACCACCGCCCCCGCGCCGGCCACGGACCGGACGCGCTCCTGCCGGGAGGCCAGCGTGTACACCGCCAAGGCGAGCAGCACGTCCGCCGGGATCACGGGTGCCCCCAGCAGCAGATGCACCGTGGCGAGCGCGACCAACGAGATCAACACGGTCAGGGGCCGATGCCGTCGCCACGGCAGCACCGCCCCCATGGCCACGCTGACGATGCTCACGGCGACCAGACGCCATCCGTCGGCCATGACCGGCAGGAGCGGGAGCCCGTACAGCACCACCAGGACCGCCACCAGCGCGTCGAGCGCCACGAGACGGCGACCCCGCGGAAGCCCTCGCGAGGTGGCGACCGACGACTCGTCCCCTTGGTGCCCTGTGCCCCTCATCACTCCCACGCTAGCCGCAGACGAGAGGCGTCATCGCACAGCCGGCCCGGGGGTGACCTCTCGACGCTCACCGAGCGGTCACTGCCCCATCCTGAGACGGAGCCGGCCCGCTGACCTGCGCAGACGCGCAGGCCGCACGGATTGACCTCTCACGAGCGGTCAATCGGCCTACCCGGGCCCGGCTCCGTTGCCGCCGATGAACCGCAGGAAGGTGCGCACCGACTCCTCGCTGACGGGCGTGGGCGACTCGGCGAACTGCGGCTGCAGCTCCTGGGCGAGCCGTTCCATCTTGGCGTCGAGCTCGGCGGCAGTCTCGGCGGCCTGGATGAGTTCGGAGTTCAGCTGACCGGGCACGTGTTTGTCGTACTTGTAAAAGATCTTGTGCTCCAGCGACGCCCAGAAATCCTGAGCGATCGTGCGGAACTGGATTTCCACCGGAACGACGATGCGGCGGTCGGAGAGGAAGACCGGCACGGCGACGATCGCGTGCAGCGACCGGTAGCCGCTCGGCTTGGGGTTCTTGATGTAGTCCTTGAGCTTGAGCAGCTCGACGTCGTCCTGCGAGCACAGCATCTGCTGCAGCCGGTACGCGTCGCTGATGAAACTGCACACGACGCGCACGCCGGCGATGTCGAAGATGTTCTCCCGGATCGAATCCTCGTCGGGGCCGCAGCCGCGGCGTCGGGCCTTGGCGATCATCTGCTGCGGGTCCTTCAGCCGCGAGCTGACGTGCTCGATCGGGTTATACCGGTGGACCTGCTGGAACTCCTGACGCAGGATCGACAGCTTGGTCTCGATCTCCTGGATCGCGAACTTGTACGACATGAGAAACCGAGACAACCGGTCCCGACCGACCGCGAGGGCGATGACCACGTCTTCCGTCTCGAGCTCCGTCATGGCCGGAGAATAACCGGCCCACCGGCGCGCGACCTGGGGATCAACGGCGGATGGGTGCGCACACACACCCGCGCCCGGCCCCCCGAGGGAGCCGGGCGCGGACGGTACGACAGGTCAGACTCCCGCGGCCACCGCCGCCGGCTTGTCGTTCTTGCGGTGCGCGGCCAGCAGCTTGTTGAACGTCGTGGCGTACTGGTCGGCGTTGGCGCCGGCCACAAGGTGCCACGTCTGCGGACCGACCTGCACCGCGCCGGGCAGCCCGGCGGCCTGCAGCGCGGGAAGGTCGACGCGCGAAGAGTCCTTGAGCTGCAGACGCACGCGGGTGCCTGCGACGAGGTCGGCCTTCTCGACGTTCTCGGCACCGCCGACGCCGGCGAGCCAGTCCTTACCCTGCTTGGCCTCCTCGTCACCGACGACGACCACGACCGGCTCCGGCTCCGGCGCGTCGAGGTCGGCCTTGCCGGCCGCCTTCTGCTCGGCCGAGCGGTAGTCGAAGAAGATCACCATGAACATCGAGGTGAAGAACGCCGCGGCGACCGCGATGACGTACAGCAGGATGTTGCTGAACGCCGGGATCGTCAGCAGCGACGTGAACACGAACGCGTTGATCGTCACGCCGCCACCGAAGCCGATGATCAGACCGCCGACCACGCAGCCGACGAGCATGCGCGGGTAGATCTTCTTGAACCGCAGGTGGATACCGTACAGAGACGGTTCGGAGATACCACCGAGCAGACCCGCCGCCAACGCACCGGTCGCCGTCTGCCGCATCTGCGCGTCGCGGTCCTTGACCGCGTGGAAGAGCACGCCCGCCGTGGCGCCGAAGCACGCGAAGTTCCACGCACCCATCGGTCCCTGGATGAAGTCGGAGCCGGTGGAGGCGATGTTCGCGAGCATGATCGCGTTGATCGGCCAGTGCAGACCCAGCGGCACCATGAACGGGTAGGCCAGCGGAATGATGATCGCGAACAGCAACGGCGAGAACGCGTTGATCGACTGCAGCAGGCCACCGAGGCCGGCGCCGACGAAGATGCCGATCGGGCCGATGAGGAACGCCGTCAGCGGCTCCATGATGATGAGCGCGAGGAACGGCACGAAGATCAGCTGCAGGTTGTCCGGGATGATCTTCTTCAGCAGCTTGTACAGCGGGCCGAGCAGCGCCGCCATGAGCAGCGGCGGGAACACCTGCGAGCCGTAGTCGCGGATGAGCAGCGGCACCCCGAAGATGTCGATCGTCGGCACGTCGCTGCCGAAGAGGTGGGTCTGGTACGTCTCGGGCCGGTCACCCAGGCCACTGAACCCGGGCAGCATGCAGATCGCCATGATCGCGAACCCGACCCACGGGTCGGCGCCGATCTTCTTGCTCGCGTTGTAGGCGACCATCAGCGGCAGGAACGTGAACACCGCCTGCCACATGAGGTTGATGAACGCCCAGCCCGGAGGCAGTTCGGTGCGCGGGTCGGCCCAGTTGCCGATGACGCCGATCGAGCTCATCAGCGCCATGAACGTGATGACCAGCGATGCGCCGAGCAGCGCGCCGAGGATCGGGCGGAAGCTGTCGGAGAGGAACTCGAAGAAGTTGTCCAGCCAGGCGTACTTGCCGCGCGGCCCGCCGGCGCGGGCGGCGGCCTTGACGTCGTCGGCGGACATCTCCTTCTTGTTGCTCATCTCCGGCAGCGCGTTGATCTCCTCGTACGCGCTCTGCACGGCGCCACCCATGATGATCTGGTAGCGGTCGGAGCCCTGCGGCACCGTGCCCATGACGCCCTTGATCTGCTCCACCTGGGCGGAGTCGATGCCGGTCGCGTCGCGCAGGGTGAACCGCAGTCGGGTGGCGCAGTGCGACAGGTTGACGATGTTGTCGGCACCGCCGACGGCATCGACGATCTGAGTTGCTCTCTCAGTCATGACTGATCCTTGTCCAATCAGATGGCGACGGCGTCAGTCCTCGTCCATGGGGACGAGCGCACGCACTTCGGCGGGGGTGGCACACCTCACGGCCTGGGCCGCCAGTTCCTTGCAGTGATCGAGCGAGTAGGCGCGCACCTGCGCCTTGATCGACGGGATCGCGGGAATCGAGCAGGACAGCTCGTCGACGCCGAGGCCGACGAGGATCGGCACGGCCTGCGGGTCGGACGCGACACCACCACAGATGCCGAGCCACTTGCCGTGCTCGTGCAGGGCGTCACAGGCGTTGCCGATGAGCGCGAGGATCGCCGGGTTGCACGGGTCGACCTGCGCGGCGAGCTTCGGGTGCCCGCGGTCCATCGCGAGGGTGTAGGAGGTCAGGTCGTTGGTGCCGACGCTGAAGAACTCGCAACCCTCTTCGGCGGCGAACTGCTTGGCCATGACGGCCACCGACGGCACCTCCATCATGATGCCGACGGGCACGTGGGTCGTGGCGCCGAGCTTGGCGTACTCCTCGTCCCAGATCCGCTTGGTGTTCCTCCAGTCGTCGATGGTCGCGATCATCGGGAACATCACGTTGAGCTCGGCCCCGGCGTCCGCGGCCTTCATGATTGCCCGGCACTGGGCCCGCAGCACCTCCGGCTTCTCGAGGCCGACGCGCACGCCGCGGATGCCCAGGAACGGGTTCTCCTCGGCCGGGATCGGCAGGTACGGCAGCGGCTTGTCGCCGCCGACGTCGAGGGTGCGGATGACCAGCGGCTGCCCCGGGGCCAGCGCGCGGGCGCAGTCGGCGTAGACCTGCGCCTGCTCGTCCTCCGTCGGCGCCTTCGTGCGGCCGAGGAAGACGAACTCGCTGCGCAGCAGGCCGACGCCCTCGGCGCCCCTGGTCTGCGAGTCCTGCGCATCCTCGACGCCACCGATGTTCGCGACGACCTTGATCTGGTGGCCGTCGGTGGTGATCGCCGGCTCGTCCTTGTGCGACTCCTCGCGCGCCTTGCGCTCCGCCATCCGCTGCTGGCGGCCGAGGATCGACTCGATCTCGGCGTCCGAGAGGTTCTGCTGCAGGGTGCCCTTCGAGCCGTCGAGCACGACCTTGGCCCCGTCGGCGATCTCCAGCGCGCGCCCCTCGATGCCGGCGACCGCCGGGATGTCGAGGGAGCGGGCGATGATCGCGACGTGCGACGAGGCGCCACCGTTGGTCGTCGCGAAGCCGACGACCTTAGTGCGGTCGAGCTGCGCAGTGTCCGAGGGCGTGAGGTCCTCGGCGATGAGGATCGTGCCCTCGGCCAACTCCGGCTTCTCGCTGCGCTGCCCGGTCAGCTCCTCCAGCACGCGCTGGCCCACGTCGCGCACGTCGTTGGCGCGCCCGGCGAGCACCTCGTTCTTCAGGCCGGCGAGCCGGTCGGCGTACGTGTTGAAGGCGCCGCGCCAGGCGTACGGGGCGCTCTTGCCCTTGTCGATCGCGCTGACCGCGAGGTCGAGCAGGTCGGGGTCGCTGAGCAGCTCGGCGTGGGCCGCGAAGATCGCCGCCTTGTCGGGGTCGGATTCCTTCTCGAGGCGGTTCTGCAGCGCGGACAGGTCGAGGATCGACCGGTCGATCGCCGCGTTGAGCTTGCGGCGCTCCTTGTGGTGGTCCTCGCCGAACTCCTCGACATGGATGTCGTCGTGGCGCAGCTGCAGCACGGTGCCGACGCCCAGGCCAGGGGAGGCCGAGACACCGAGCAGGAGGTTCGGGTCGCCCGACCGCGGGCCGGTGGCCTCCGGCTCCGGCTCCGGCTCGAGTTCGGCCTCGTCGACGGCCGGCACCGGGCCGGTGTCGTCGGTGGTGATCGGGGGGCAGTCCTCGCCGAGGCCGGTGCGCACGCCGTCGCTGATCTGGGCGATGGCGTCCTCGGCGTCGGGACCGGTGGCGGTGATGACGATCTTGTCGCCGCGGGCCACGGCCAGGCCCATGATGCCGACCATGCTCTTGGCGTTCGCGGAGTCGTCGCCGCGGCGCAGCCGGATGTCGGAGGTGAACTTCTTCGCGAGGTTGACCAGGGTCGCCGTCGGGCGGGCGTGCAGGCCGGTCGGGTTCGGCACGAGCAGCGCCTCGGAGGTGACCGTTCGGCCTCCGACGGCAGCGCCGCCCTCGGCCTGCTCGGCGAGATCCACCTGGGCCGCGACATCCTGGCCTGCGGTGACCAGGCCTTCGCGGGGCTCGATGCCCGAGATGCGGTCCGAGTTGGCGATGACGACCTGGGTGAGCAGGCTCTTGGCGTGGGTGGCGACGGTGTCGAGGTCGAAGGTGACCAGGAGGTCACCGACCTCGACGTGGTCGCCCTCCTTGACCGCCGGGGTGAATCCCTCGCCCTGCATCTTCACCGTGTCGAGCCCGATGTGCATGAGCACCTCGAGGCCCTCGGCGGAGCGCACGGTCACCGCGTGACCGGACGGCTGGACATCGGCGACCTCACCGGCGACCGGCGCGATGAGCTCGTTGCTCAGCGGATCGATCGAGAAGCCCTCGCCCACCATCTTCTTGGCGAACACCGGATCGGGCACCTGCTCGATCGGCACCATGATCCCCGTCAACGGTGCGGTCAGTTCGATTTGCGACACAGTCGTGCTCGCTTCCACCCTCGGCCTCCTCGACCGTCGGTTCGGCACGCATCGCTGTGCTGTGCCGCTGGACCTGTACGGCGTGCGACAGGCTACCCCCTGCCGGTTCGCCCGGACGGCCTAGTCACCCGAGCACTGTGGACGAACCCTGAATCGTGACCGTCGCGCGGGGCCACGGCTGCTCGCGGGCCCCGCTGACGACCCGTCTGACGTCAGAACCCGACGTTGTCCTTGCCCTTGAGACCGAGCATCTGCCGGGCCTCGTCGGGGGTGGCGATCTCGAAGCTCAACGCCTCGAGGGCGGCCCGGATCTTGCTCACCTGAGCGGCGTTGCTCTCGGCGAGCTCACCGGGCTCGATCCACAGCGAGTCCTCGAGACCGACGCGCACGTGGGAGCCCATCATGGCGCCCTGCGTGGCGAGCAGCATCTGCGACTTGCCGGCACCGAGGATCGACCACAGGTACTCGTCGCCGAGGAGACGGTCGGCCGTGCGCCGCATGTGCATGAGGTCTTCGGGGTGCGGGCCGATGCCGCCGAGCAGACCGAAGACCGACTGCACGAACAGGGGGCCGCGGGTCAGGCCGCGGTCGTGCATGTGCTTGAGCGTGTAGACGTGCGAGATGTCGTAGCACTCGAACTCGAACTTCGTGCCGTTGGTGGCGCCGAGTTCGAGGATCGTCTCGATGTCTTTGAAGGTGTTCTTGAAGACGACGTCGCGGGAGCGCTCCAGCGCCGGGGCCTCCCAGTCGTACTTCCACTCCTGGTAGCGGTCGAGCATCGGGTAGAGCCCGAAGTTCATCGACCCCATGTTCAGCGACGCCAGCTCGGGCTTGAACGCCTTGACGGGGCGCAGCCGCTCCTCGACGGTCATCGCCGGGTTGCCGCCGGTCGTGATGTTGAGCACCGCGTCGGTGTTGGCCTTGAGCTTCTGCAGGATCGGCTCGAAGTGCTCCGGATCCTGCGAGGGCCGCCCGTCCTTGGGGTCGCGGGTGTGCAGGTGCACGACCGCCGCGCCCGCCTCCGCCGCCGCCAGCGCCGAGTCCGCGATCTCGTCCGGGTTCGACGGCAGGTAGGGCGACATCGACGGGGTGTGGATCCCGCCGGTGACGGCGCACGTGATGATGACTTTGCGGATCGCGGCCATGGCTCTGCCTTCCCTGTCAGGTGTCCTTTCGCCGCAACGTAACGCGCGAGCAGCGCCCCGCGTCGGGGTTTCGCCGCTTCCCGTCGCGGACGCTCCGTGGGTTCCACGGGGGCGCTCGACGTGCGAGTGTCGTCATGCGGTTCGACGAAAGGGGAACCCCATGTCCGAGCTCGACACGCGACGGCCCGACCCACGGGCCGTCATCGTCACCGCGGGTGCCGCGGGCATCGGGCGCTCGATCGCGGCGGCCTTCGCGCAGGCGGGTGACCGGGTGCACATCTGCGACATCGACGAGGCGGCGCTGACCGCCGCCACCGCCGAGTTGACCGCGGCCGGTGGCACCGTCTCCGGGCAGGTGTGCGACGTCTCGGACGAGGAGGCGGTGCGCGCGTTCGTCGCGGACGCCGCGCAGCGGCTCGGCGGGATCGACGTCGTCGTCAACAACGCGGGCATCGCCGGGCCGACGTGCCTGGTCGAGGAGATGGCGCTGGCGGACTGGCAGCGGGTGCTCGACGTCAACCTCACCGGGCACTTCCTCGTGACGCGCGAGTCGATCCGGCATCTGAAGCGGTCGGAGTCGGGGTCGCTGGTGTTCATCTCCTCCCTCGGCGGCCGGCACGGCTACCCGCGGCGGGCCCCGTACGCCGTGGTCAAACGCGGCATCCTCGCGCTCGTCGAGACGCTCGCGATGGAGCTCGGCGAGCACGGCATCCGGGTCAACGCCATCGCGCCCGGGCTCGTCGACGGTGAGCGCATCCAACAGGTCATGGCCGGCCGTGCGCAGGCCGCCGGCGTCGGCGTCGAGGAGGTGACCGCGCAGGCCCTGGCGCTGCAGTCGCTGAAGTACATGGTCGATCCCGCCGACATCGGCGCGCTGGCGTACTTCCTGTCATCGCCGGCGGCGCGGTCGATCTCAGGCCAGACGATCGGCATCGACGGCGCCTCCCGCAGCATCGCCTGACTCCTGGGTTCGCTACTGGCGCGCTGCGGCTCGTCGCGCGCTTGCCGGATCCGCTTCGCCGAGCGTAGGACGGTGGTATGAGCCAAGGAACCGCCCGCCCGCTCGAGACGCTGCGCCCCGCCTCCGAGGCCGAACTCGTCGCGGCGTTGCAGCGTGCCGCTCAGGAGGGGAGCCGACTGGTCGTCCGGCAGGGCTCGGTGGGCGCCCCCGACGCCGCCGACGCCGTCGATGTCGCTGACGTCGTCGTGGAGCCCGATCACCAGGGCATCGATGTCAACACCGACGGGTGCGCGGTCGACGACATGGCGTTCTGCGGGGCGCCGGTCGCGACGGTCGCCGCCGGTCAGGACTGGGACGCCCTCGTCACCCTCGCCGTCGACAGCGGCTGGGTGGGCCTGGAGGCCCTCGCCGGCATCCCGGGTCGCGTCGGCGCCGTCGTCGCCGACAACGTCACCGCCCACGGGCAGCAGCCGAGCGACACCGTCGCGTCCGTGCGCACCTGGGACCGACAGACTCAGCGGCAGCGCACGTTTCCCATGATCGACTGCGAGTTCGCGCCCGGTCGTTCGCGTTTCCAGGAGCTGTTGGACGACGGCACTGTGCGGTACGTCGTGCTCGACGTCGCCTTCCTCTTCCAGCAGGGCGATCTGTCGGCGCCGATCCGCGACGAAGCTCTCGCCGCCGCCCTCGGAGCCCGTGTCGGGGCTCGCGTGCCGCTGGCCGAGGTACGGGAGGCGGCGCTGGGCCTGACTTCGGCCTGACTTCGGCCTGACGCGGCCGCCCCGGGCGCCGCGGCGGCGCCTCAGGCGCCCGCGCCGCGCAGAATCGCGTCGACGCCGTAGGCGAAGGCCGCTCTCGCCGACTCGTCGTCGAACTGCCCGTGCCGGGCGGCGTCACCGGTCGGGTCTGCCGCATCGGCCGATCCGCTCGCGCCGCTCTTACGGATGCCGGCGCGGGCGAGTTCGGCGTAGTTCTGCTGCTCGGCGACCGATCCGAGCACGAAATGCACGAGCGTGCGTGCGGCCCAGTCGGCCTCGCGCTCCGGTAGTGCGTTCGACAGCACTCGCCGAAACGGCTGCAGCGGCACGGGGGCGTCCGGGTGGAGCGCCCGGGAGAACGAGACGATCTCGGCACCGTCGCGCACGGCCAGCAACGAGTCGCGCAGGTCCACGGCGAGTTCATGGGCGCTGCGGACGGCTTCCGCGCCGACCGCGGCACCGGTGGCGGCACCGGCTCCCTCAGCACCGGCGCTCTCGGCTCCGTCGGCGAACGGCGGTGCGGCCAGGATCCGTTCGGCCAACAGGGCCAGCAGTTCTTGCTTGCTGTCGACGTGCCAGTAGAGGGCGCCGGGGGCGACGTTCAGTTCGGTCGCGACGCCCCGCATCGACAGCGACGACAGCCCCGCGGCCTGCACGAGACGCAGGGCGGCGTCGCCGATCGCGTCGCGGCTCAGGGCCACAGCCACACCTCCCTTCGCGAACTCTTGAACAGCGTTCAGCCGGCTCGGTAGCCTTGAACAATGTTCAAGACCTACGCCGAGCTCGCCGAGCGCATCCTCGCAGGATCGCCGCTGTCCACCGATGATGCCCTGGCCATCCTGCGCGGCGACGACGCCGACGTGATGAGTCTCGTCGCGGCCGCCGGCACGCTGCGGCGCCGGTACTTCGGCACCACCGTCAAGGCCAACTACCTCGTCAACCTCAAGTCGGGCCTGTGCCCCGAGGACTGCACCTACTGCTCCCAGCGGCTCGGCTCGAACGCGGACATCCCCGTCTACTCCTGGCTCAAGCCGGACGAGGCCGTCGAGCAGGCTGGCCACGGCATCAACGCCGGCGCCACCCGCGTGTGCCTCGTCTCCAGCGGCCGCGGACCGACCAACCGCGACGTCGACCGCGTCGGCACGATCGTCGGCCGCCTCAAGGAGAGCCACCCCGACCTCGAGGTGTGCGCGTGCCTCGGCCTGCTCAAGGAGGGGCAGGCGCAGACGCTGCGCGAGGCTGGCGTCGACGCCTACAACCACAACCTCAACACCGCCGAATCGCACTACGACGACATCTGTTCCACGCACGACTACGCCGACCGCGTCGACACCGTGCGGCAGGCCAAGGGCGCGGGCTTGTCGCCGTGCTCGGGCCTCATCGTCGGCATGGGCGAGACCGACGAGCAGATCGTCGAGGCGGTGTTCGCGCTGCGCGACATCGACAGCGACTCGATCCCGGTGAACTTCCTCATGCCGTTCGAGGGCACGCCGCTCGGTGACGCCGCGCTCACCAACACCGGATCGCCGTCCGACGCGGCCGCCAGGACCGAGCTGACCCGGCTGACCGGGCTCACCCCGGCCCGCTGCCTGCGCATCCTCGCGCTCGTCCGGTTCGCCGCCCCCGCCGCGGAACTGCGCATCGCCGGCGGCCGCGAGATGCACCTGCGCTCGCTGCAGCCACTCGCGCTGCACATCGCCAACTCCCTGTTCCTCGGCGACTACCTGACCAGCGAGGGGCAGGCCACCCGTGATGACCTGGCGATGATCGCCGACGCCGGGTTCGTCGTCATCGGCGCCGACCGGCCAGGCGCCGCAACGAACTCCGCGAACCCCGGGGGCGGCGCGGACGTCGGCGGCCGCGTCGCTTCGGCCGACGCGGTCGCCGACCAGTGCGGGACCGGCGGCTGCGGCTCCGGCGGCTGCGGTGAGCACCAGGGAGTCCCGGCGTCGACCGGGGCCAGCGACGCGTTCGACGCGCCCGAGCCGGCCGAGTCGCTTGAGCCGGTGGAGTCGGGCGAGCTGGGCGACGAGGCGCTCGTCACCGTCGGCGCGTCGGGCCCGGTGACCGACGGCGTGCACGCGCCCGTGCGGCGCCGGGGCGCCGGCACGTCGCTGGCCCCCAACGCCTGAGCTGATCATGTCCGTCGACACCGCGACCGACACCGCGACCGACCCTGCCATCGGCACCGCCACCGACCATGCCATCGACACGGCGGTGCAGCGCAGCGGGCGGGGCGCGGCCGGGCAGGCCGGCCCCCGCCTCATCGCCCGGGACCGGGGGCTCGTGTGGCACCCGTACGCCCCGCTGGACGGACCGGCTCCGTACGCGGTGCGCTCGGCCCGCGGCGTGCGGCTGGAGCTGGAGGCCGTCGACGGCGCGGCCTTCGATGCGATCGATGCGATGAGCTCGTGGTGGAGCGTGATCCACGGTTACCAAAACCAGGTGTTGGACAACGCGATTCGCGAGCGGGTCGGGGAGTTCTCGCACGTGATGTTCGGTGGCCTGACCCACGAGCCGGCGGTCGCGCTCGCGGAGCGGCTCGTCGCGCTGTCGCCCTCGCACGCACACGACAGCGATCGCGACATCGCGCACGTGTTCTTCGCCGACTCCGGGTCGGTGTCGATGGAGGTCGCGCTCAAGCTCGCCGTGCAGTACCAGGCGGCGCGCGGACGCCGCGGACGCGGGCGGTTCCTCGCGCTGCGCGGCGGCTACCACGGCGACACCCTCGGGGCGATGAGCGTGTGCGACCCGGTCGACGGCATGCACGCGGCGTTCCCCGCGCTGCTGCCGCGGCACGAGTTCCTGCCCCGGCCACCCGCGGCCCGGCTCGTCGACGGACGCAGGCAGCGTGCCGGGGTGAGCCCGGTCATCGATGGCGTCGCCGAGCTGCGTTCGGATCCAACGGAGGTCGAGGCCTGGATCACCCAGTTGGAGGCGACCGTCGCCGCGCACAGCGACACCCTCGCCGCGCTCGTCGCCGAGCCGATCCTGCAGGGCGCCGGCGGCATGCACGTGTGGGCGCCGGAATGCCTGGCCGCGATGCGGCGGGTGGCGGACGACCACGGGCTGCTCCTGCTGCTCGACGAGATCGCCACCGGATTCGGCCGCACCGGAAAGCTGTTCGCCAGCGAGTGGGCCGGCGTGGCGCCCGACATCAGGTGCGTCGGCAAGGCCCTCACCGGCGGCTACCTGACGCTCGCCGCGACGACGTGCACCCGGGAGGTCGGGGCGGCGATCACCGCCTCGGAGCATCGGGCGCTGCTGCACGGCCCGACGTTCATGGCCAACCCGCTCGCCACGTCGGCGGCGCTCGCCTCGCTCGGGCTCGTGCAGGAGCACTGGGCGCGTCAGGTGCCCGCGCTGCAGGACGGGCTGCGCCGGGCGCTCGCCCCGGCCGCGGCGCTGGACTGCGTGCACGAGGTGCGGGTGCTCGGCGGTGTCGGCGTCGTGCAGCTGACCGCGCCCGTCGACGTGCCCGCGGTGACCCGGGCCGCGCTCGAACGCGGGGTCTGGGTGCGCCCGTTCCGTGACCTCGTCTACACGATGCCCCCGTACGTCAGCACGGAGGCGGACCTCGCGACGATCGGGGCGGCGGTCGTCGGCGCCATCGAGGCGGTGCACGAAGGACGCCCCGCATGACCGCGATGTGGCAATGGCTTGAGACAACGCGCGCGGCGCGGGAGTCCCGGGGCCTGGCGCGGACCGCTCGCGTGCGGGTCGAGGGCACCGGCGGCCTTGACGGTTCCGCGGGCTCCGACGGCCTCGGCGGGCTCGTTGACCTGGCCTCCAACGACTACCTCGGGATGGCCCGCGACCCGCGGGTGGTCGCGGCGGGCCTGTCCGCGCTGCGCACCTACGGAGCCGGTGCCCGGGCCTCGCGGGTCGTCACCGGCACGCTGCCGCCGCACGAGGAGGCCGAGCGCGCGCTGTGCGAGCTGACCGGCCAGGAGAGCGCGCTCGTGCTCGCCTCCGGCTACGCCGCGAACATCGCGGTCGTCACCGCCCTCGGCGGCCCGGGCACGCTGCTCGTCACCGACGAGCACATCCACGCGTCGGTGCACGACGCGGCCCGCCTCTCCCGCAGCCCGCGGGTCACCACCCCGCACGGCGACGTCGAGGCCGTCGAGGCGGCCCTCGCGGCACGCGCCGAGCCGCGGGCGCTGGTCGTCGTCGAGTCGATCTACTCGGTGCTCGGCGACGCCGCCGACCTGCCCGCACTGGCGGCGGTGTGCGCCCGCCACGACGCGCTGCTGCTCGTCGACGAGGCCCATGGGATCGGCGTCGTCGGCGACGGACGCGGCGGCGTGCACGCCGCGGGTCTGGCCGGGCACGACCACGTCATCCTCACCGCGACGCTGTCGAAAGCGGTGGGCGCTCAGGGCGGGGCGGTGCTCGGGCCGGCCCGACTCCGAAGGCATCTCGTCGACGTGGCGCGCGCGTTCATCTTCGACACCGGGCTGGCTCCGGCCTCGGCGGCCGCCGCCGCCCGGGCCTGCCGCATCATCGCCGACGAGCCCGAGCGGGTGGCCGGAATCGCCCGGCGGGCGGGGATCGTCGCGCAGACGTGCGGGGTGCCGCAGGCGGCCGGGGCCGTGCAGTCGCTGCCGATGCGCAGCCCGGAGGCCGCGGTCGCGGCGACCGCCGAGTTGGAGGCCCGCGGCGTGCTCGTCGGCTGCTTCCGCCCGCCGAGCGTGCCCGACGGCGTCTCGCGGCTGCGGCTGTGCGCCGACGCCGGTCTCGACGTCGAGGCGGTGACGCGGGCCGCCGAGTTGGTCGCTCGGGTGGCCGACGCCCACGGGAGGGCGAACCCGCCAGCGACGGAGTCGACACGGGGTGCACCCGACGGCGCGTCGGGAGTCGAGTTCCGCGGCGAGGCGACAGTTCTCGAACCGGCCGGGCCCCGGCCATGACCGCCGTCCCGTTGTCGCAATCACCTGATACATGCCCCATGCGGCCGCTGCTCGACGCGCGGGCCGGCGACCTCCTGCGCGTCAACGAGCCACAGGCGGTGCGCGAGGTGTTGCGCCGGGTCGAGAACTTCGCGCCCGACAACGCCCTGACCGCCGTCACCCCGCTGGGCCCGGACGCCCTGCGCCGCCTGGCCCGTGCGCGGTTCGCGCTGCCACCGGTGCTCGCGTCGGCCTCCGGCCCGGAGCACCGCCGGGTTCGCCGGGTCGTCGCCCGATTCCTCACGCCCGCACAGGTGGAGGCGGTGCGCCCGCTCGTCGTGGAGCTAACCCACGAGCGCGTGGACGCCGCTCGCCGCGAGCTGGCGGACGGCCGCGCCGTCGACCTCGCCGAGACGGTCTCGGCGCACGTCGCCCCGGCCGTGTTCGGGCACCTCGTCGGGCTCGCGATGCCGTCGACGCCGGTGCTGCACCGCTGGAGCCGGCACTCCCTCGAGCTCTTCTGGGGCTACCCGGACCCGCAGCGTCAGGTCGACCTCGCCGACAGCGCCGCCGAGCTGTTCGCGTGGCTGACCGACGCGGTCCACACCCGGGCGCCCGGCCGCCCCTCGCTGTTCGCCGCCCTCCGGGAGGCGGGTATTGATGAGCCGCGGCTGCGGTCGCTGGCGTTCTTCCTGCTCATCGGGGGCCAGGAGACGACCGCGATGCTCACCGACATCGCGCTGCACGAGGCGCTCACCTCCGGCGCGTGGCGCTCGATCGCGCAGAGCCCCCAGGGCCCGGCGAGCGAGGCCGAGCAGCTCGTGCGGCGGATGCTCACTACTACCTCGTCCGTGCCGACCTGGCGCCGGATCGCGGTGCGCGACACCACGATCGGCGGTCGGGCTGTGGCGGCCGGCACGCCGGTGCTCGTCGAGCTGTGTCGCCACGATCGCGGCGACATCGACGACAGCCTCGCCTTCGGTTTCGGCGTGCACCGTTGCCTCGGAGCGCGGCTCGCGCCCCTGGAGGCCTCCACCGTGCTCGCCGAGACGGCGGCCGGGCTGCCCGAGGTGGTGCCGGCCGGCCCGGCTCCGGACTGGCTGCGATTGCTGTCGTTCCAGGCGCCGCGCACCGTGCTCGTGCGGCGGCGCAGTGAGCCTGTCGGGCAGGGCGGTTCGCGATGAACCGGGTGCTCGTCGTCACCGGCACCGACACCGACGTCGGCAAGACCGTCGCGACGGCCGCGATCGCCGCCGCCCTCGGGCGCACCGGCTCCGTCGCGGTCGACAAGCCGGTGCAGACCGGCGTGCGACCCGGCGAGCCCGGCGACGTCGAGGAGATCGCGCGCCTGGCCGGGGCGGTCGCCATCAGCGTGGGCGCCCGGCTCAAGCAACCGATGGCGCCGGTGCAGGCCGCCCGCCGCGAGGGTGCGCCGGCGACGCTGCCGACCCTCGCCGAGCACGTCGCCCGGATCACTGCGCTCGCCGCGCTGGCGAAGGATGCCCGGGGCGCCGACACGGTGCTCGTCGAGGGCTCGGGCGGCCTGCTCGTGCAACTCGACGAGTCGGGCCGCACGATTGCCGACTTCGCGCACGCCCTCCAGCAGCACCGAGCTCTCGACTCCCGCGTCGTTGTCGTGGCGCGCGCCGGGCTCGGCACGCTCAACCACACCGAGCTGACGCTGGAGGCCCTACGCGCGCGGGGCCTCGCGGTCGCGGGCATCGTCATCGGGTCGTGGCCGCGCGAGCCGGACGCGATCGCCCTCGACAACCGCGACCACCTCGGCGCGCTCGGCGTCCCGCTCCTCGGCGCGATCCCCGAGGGCGCGCCGCGATCGGCACCCGAGACGTTCCGGCGCGAGGCGCCGGGTTGGCTCCCGGGATTGGTCGGCCTCGAAAACCCCTGAGGATCAGGGCACCATCTTCAGCGCGGCTTCGGCCGCGGACGGCGCCACCATCGCGTCGACGTACATGCCGCTGCCGTACTTGGCCCGATACGCGTCGTCCATCGCCGCGCGCAGGTCGTCGTCGGCCTCGACGAAGGAGACCGACCGCTCGACTCCCCCGGCACGGATGCTCGCCCTCGGATGGCGCTGCACCTGCCGGAACCAGCTGCCGCCGCGGCCGCGGTAGGCGCGCACGTAGAGGTCGTCGCCGATCCGGACCACCCAGATCGGCAGGTAAGAGCGCAGCGTTCCGTCCCTGCGCTCGGTCGCGATGTCGAGTTCCCTCGCCGCGCCGATGCTGTCGAGCTCCTCCGCCGTCCAGGTGCCCATGGCTGCCTCTCGCCCGTGGTGACGGCCCCGCCTGGGGCACGTTGGTCGTCAGGCCCCCCCGGGCGGTCGGTCTCGCGCAATGTCCGGAAGCCTCAACCTGTCTGTGATGCAGATCACATAGCTGGTGAGCGCCGAGTTTTACTGTGCCGCAATCGATCTCCCTCTCGTCATGAACCGTTTGAATGTCGCTGTTGCGCAGACGTATTCGGGATTAGGACAGCTGGTCGAACAAACATACGTTCGATATCCTGTGCGCATGGACTTCACCCTGACGTCGACATCTCCGACGGTGCTGCGGCACCGGCCGGTGACGTCGACCTGTCCGGAGGCGGGGTGCCCCAGCTCGTGGGGGAAACGCTGCCGGCGCAGGTGCGGGCAACCCAGCCCGTCGGGGAAGCGCTGCTGGAGCAGGTGAAGGCGGCTCGCGCGGCGTTGTCGGGGTTGCCGGGGCTGCTGTCGCGGGTCGGGTCGGATGAGTTGCCTGAGCTGGCCGCTGCGGCTGCCGGTGCCGTCGCGGCGGCGTGTGCCGCGCAGGCGGCCGTCGTCCTGGAGGCCGAGGACGCGGGGTCATCGCCGAGTCGGATCACCCGCGGGTGCCGGCGTGGGTGCAGCAATCCCACGTCGAGGCCGGGGTGCCGGTGTCGCCCAGCCGCGCCCGGGCACTGGGCGCGCTGGCGCGGATCTGCGATCGCCAGGACGCGGCGCCGCTGCGGGAGGCAGTTCTCGAGGGTCGGGTGACGGTCGAGTCCGCAGAGCTGCTCGCCTCGACTTATCGGCGGTTGCAGGGTTCGATCGCGGTGAAGTCCTGGGACGGCGTGATGGACGCCCTGATCGGCCTGGCCGCGCACGGGGTGACCAGGCGTGAAATGGCCGCGATGGAAGAGCAGATCATCGGGCAGTACGGCACCGAGCAGGAATACCTGGAGCGGGAGCGCCGGTATGACCGGCGCGACTTCACCGAACTCACGCTCAATCCGCGGACGGGGATGTACGAAGGCCGCGTGCGGCTCGACGCCGCGTCGGCCGCGACGGTGATCGCCGCGATCAACGCCCTGAGCGCGCCGCGGCCCACTAAGCCAGCGGCCGCTGACGCGGCTGACGCGGCCGAAGCGACGGACTCGGCGACCGCCGGTAAGTCCGAGCCCGATCTGCGAACCGCGGGTGAACGCCGCGCGGACGCCCTGGTGGCGTTGGCCGCGCATGCCGCGGTGCCGGACAAGAACACCCCCGGCACCGGCGCCAAAGCCAAGGTCGTCGTAACCATCAAACTCGCCGACCTCGTCGCTGGCCTCGAATCCGAAGCCCTGCCCCGCGTGTTCGCCGACCTCGTGCGAAAGCACCGCGAGCGCGTCGGCGGCGACGGGTTCCGCACCGACCACAACCACGACTGCGGCACCACCGCCTTCGGGCACCCCCTGACCCCCGGCCAGGTGCGGGTGCTGTCCTGCGATGCGCAGATCATCCCCGCCGTCCTCGGCACTGGCTCCGAACCCTTGGATCTGGGCCGCGGGAAGCGGCTGATCTCACCGGGACTGGCCACCTACCTGGCCATGCGAGACGGCGGATGCACCTTCCCCGGCTGCTCAATGCCACCCGCCTGGTGCGACGGCCACCACCTCATCAGCTGGCTCATGGGCGGCCCCACCGACCGCCACAACACCGCCCTGCTCTGCCGACACCACCACACCGTCGTCCACCGCTACGGATTCATCGGCGTCGTCATCGACGGCGAGGTCAGATGGAGCAGAGCCGACGGAACCCCCATCGGCAACCGACCCCGCGCACCCGGCCGGCCGGCGTCGCGCGAATAGCGCGCCTACCGGCTCTCGATCGACTCCTTCATCTTGGCGATCGCGAAACCCCAACCCTGCGCGAGCGTCGGCTCCGGCGGCACCGACACCTCGTCGGGGTTGGTGACGACGTCGAGCAGCACCGGGCCGGGCGTCTCCAGGGCCCAGCGCACCGACTCCTCCACGTCGCCGGGGTTCGTCACGCGGCGCCCGTGCCAGCCCAGCGCCGCCGCGACCGCGGCGATATCGGGGTTATCCAGCTCCGTGCCGAACTCCGGCAACCCGCCCTGCTCCTGCTCGAGCTTGACCATGCCCAGGCGACCGTTGTCGAACACCACGACCTTGATCGGGAGCCGGTACGTCACCGCCGTGCGCAGGTCACCGAGCAGCATCATCAGTCCGCCGTCGCCGCTGAACGAGATGACCTGCCGCTCCCGGTCGAGCGCCTGCGCACCGAGGGCCTGCGGCATCGCGTTCGCCATCGACCCCAGGTTGTAGGAGCCGACGAGCCGGCGCGTGCCCGACAGGGTGACGAACCGGGCCAGCCACGCCGTCGACATCCCGGTGTCGCTGGTGAGGATCGCGTCGGGCGCGGCCAGGCTGTCGACGGCCGCGGCGAGCACCTCCGGGCGGATCCGGTCGTCGGGGTTGTCGAAGACGCCGCGCACCTTGCCGACCAGCGACGTCTTCTCGTAATCGGGGTCGACGAGCGCGAGCTGCCGGTCCCGCCACGACGCGTACGCCCGCGTCGCCTTCTCCAGGTGCTTGCTGTCGCGGTCCGAGGCGTTCGACAACCGCGGCAGCAGCGCGCGAAGCGTGTGCCCGACGTCACCAACGAGCGCGTGATCGACCGCCACCCGGCGCCCGATGTGCGCCTGCCGCGCGTCGAGCTGGATGACGGTCTTGCCGCTGGGATACCAGTCGCGATACGGAAAGTCGGTGCCGACGAGGAACAGCACGTCGGCGTCGTCCATCGCGTGCGCCGCGGCCGAGTTGCCGATGAGGCCGGACTGCCCCACCTGGTACGGGTTGTCGTGCTCCAGCCCCTCCTTGCCCTTGAGCGTGATCACCATCGGCGCCTGCAGGGTCTGCGCGAGCTCCAGCACCTCGGCCCGCGCCTCCCGGGCGCCTTTGCCGACGAGCAGCGTCACCGTCTCCGAACCGGAGAGCACCTGTGCCGCCTTCGCGACCTGATCCTGCGGCGCCGCCGCCCACCGCGGCCCGGGCGCGAACCGCGGCCCGGGCGCGAACCGCGGCGTGCGGGAGCCCTCGGGCAGCTCCTGGCCACCCAGGTCGCCGGGCAGCGTGAGCACCGCCACCCCGTGAGCCGCGTAGGCCGCGTTGACGGCCTGCTCCAGCAGCAGCGGCATCTGCGCGGCGCTGCTCACCGTGCGGGCGAACACCGCGACGTCGGCGAACAGCCGGTCGTTGTCGACCTCCTGGAAGAAGTCGCTGCCGATCTCCTCACTCGGCACCTGCCCGCAGATCGCCAGCACCGGCGCGTGCGACTTCTTCGCGTCGTACAGCCCGTTGAGCAGGTGGATCGACCCCGGACCTACCGTGCCCAGGCACACCCCGATACGCCCGGTGAGCTGGGCCTGCGCGCTGACGGCGAAGGCCGCGGCCTCCTCGTGACGCACCCCGATCCACTCGATGCGCCCGTCGGTGCGGATCGCGTCGGTGACCGGGTTGAGGGCGTCACCGACGACACCCCACATCTGGGTGACCCCGTGCTCGGCGAGCGCGGTGACCACGGATTCGGCGACGGTGACCATGCGGCGACTCCTGAGACTCATGCGTACGACTGCGGATGACGGGCGCGGGGCGGCTCAGCCCGGCGTGCGGAAGGTGTGGGCGCTGGCAGTGCGCCAGTCGTCGGCCCACGTCTGCGGCGGCTCGGCCAGCAGCTGCCCCGGCTCCAGCCACTCGAACAGCTCGGCGTAGGAGGCGGTCTGGGTCTGGCTCACGTTGCGGCGCAGCATCCACGGTCGCAGCTGCGAGGGGTGCTGCACGCCCATCGCCGCCATGAGCTTGGTCGCCTCGGTGACCGTCGCCTCCTGGAAGCGCTGCACCCGCTGGCTCTTGTCGCCGACGTCGAGGGCGCGGGCCCGCCGCCTGTTCTGCGTGGCGACCCCGACCGGGCACTTATCTGTTGCACATCTGCGCCTGGATGCAGCCGACGGCCATCATCATCGCGCGGGCCGCGTTGGTGTAGTCGGCGCCCTGGATGAGCCGCTTGACGATGTCGTTGCTCGCCGCGACCTTGCCGGAGGCCCCGATGCGGATGCGGTCGCGCAGACCGGTGCCGACCAGCGCGTTGTGCACGAGCATGAGGCCCTGGGTCAGCGGCATGCCGACGTGGTCCTCGAACTCCAGCGGCGCCGCGCCCGTGCCGCCCTCGGAGCCGTCGACGATGATGAAGTCCGGCGCGGTGCCGACCTCGAGGATCGCCTTGCAGATCGCCAGCACCTCGACGCGCGAACCCACGCACAGCTTGAAACCCGCGGGCTTGCCGCCGGACAGGTCACGCATGCGGGCGACGAACTCGATGAGCTCGGTGGGGGTGGAGAACACCCGATGCGCAGACGGGCTCACGCACTTCTCGCCGCGCGGCACGTCGCGGATCTTCGCGATCTCCTTGGTGACCTTCGCGCCGGGCAGCACGCCACCGACTCCGGGCTTGGCGCCCTGGCTGAGCTTCAGCGAGACGCACTTGACCTGCTCCTTGCCCGCCTTGTCGGCGAACTCGTCGGGGTCGAAGTCGCCGTCCTTGGTGCGCGCGCCGAAGTAGCCGGTGCCCAGCTCCCAGATCAGGTCGCCGCCGTTCTCCTCGTGATACGGAGACAGCCCGCCCTCGCCGGTGTCGTGCGCGAACCCACCGAGGGCCGCCCCCTTGTTCAGCGCGCGGATCGCGTTGGCCGACAACGCCCCGAAGCTCATCGCCGACACGTTGAGCAGCGACATGTCGTACGGCTGGGTGCAGTCGGGGCCGCCGATGCGCACCCGCGGCGGCTCCTTCAGCTCCGGCACGGGCGCGACCGAGTGCACGAGGTATTCGTAGCCCATCTCGTTGACGTCGCGCTCGGTGCCGAACGCCTGCTCGCCGTGGATGCCCTTGGCGCGTTCGTAGATGATCGAGCGGACGTCGCGGTCGTACGGCCTACCGTCCCAGTTGCGTTCGATGAAGTACTGCTGCAGTTCGGGGCGAATGTCTTCGAGCAGGAAGCGGGCGTGCCCGAGCACCGGGTAGTTGCGCAGCACGGCGTGCTTCTTCTGCACCAGGTCATGCACCGCCACCGCCGCCAGGCCCGCCACCCCGAGGGCGGCACCGGCGGCGGCTCCCGAACGCGGGTCGGGTCGTGTCATCTCGGGCTCCTTCGCGCCCGAACACCGTCGTTTCGGGCAACACACCGTCTCGCACGGCCGCTGAACCCTCTCTGAGTGGCGGACCACCGGTTCCGGTTGCGGCGCCGCCGAACGACGAGGCCGTAACGTCAAACGCATGCCCCGCGCCGCCGTGATCCCCGGAGATCGCACCCTGCCCCCCGCCTTCGATCATCCGCACGCTTCCCCGCAGGCGCGGGCGCTGGCAGAGTCGGGCCTGGTGCTGCGCGTGCAGGTGGGTTCGGGGGTGCACGGAACGGCGATCGGGGGCCAGGACGACCGCGACGAGATGGGCATCTGCCTGGAGCCGGCGGAGTTCGTCACCGGACTGTCGAGGGTGCCGCGCGGCATCGACACCGACACCCGGATCCCGTTCGAGCAGTATCAGCGCCACACCGCCTGGGACCGGGCCGGCGGCCTCGCGAACCGCTCGGGCGCCGGCGACCTCGACGTCGTCGTCTACACCGCTCGCAAGTGGTGCCGCCTGGCGGTCGACGGTAACCCCACCGTGCTGTTGGCCTTGTTCGTGCCGGACGACGAGGTCGTCTACCGGGACGAATGGGGCGCCGAGCTCGTCGACAACGCCCACCGGTTCGTCTCCCGCCGGGCGGCGGCGCGGTTCCTGGGCTACCTGCGTTCACAGCGCGCCGCGATGAGCGGCGAGCGCGCCGCCCACACCAACCGGCCGGAGCTGGTCGAAAAGCACGGATACGACACGAAGTTCGCCATGCACGCCCTGCGGCTCGGCCTGCAGGGCGAGGAGCTGCTCACCACGGGGCGCATCACGTTGCCCGTGCCGCGGCTGCAGCGGGAATACCTGCGCCGGGTGCGGCGCGGGGAGGTGCCGCTGCCCGAGGTGATCGCGCAGACGCAGCGGGCGCAGGAGCGGCTGACGGCGCTGCGCGACGACTCCGCGTTACCGGCCGAGCCCGACCTGGCGTGGGTCAACGACTGGCTTCACCGCGCCCACCTGGCCTACTGGGCGCGTGGACCCCAGCCTGTCCGGCGGTGATCCGGGTGCGCGCGCGGAACCCCGGGTCGTTGTGATGAGGTGGGGACACCTGACCGTAGATTCCGCGAGGTACGCCGCATGAACCGACCCGCTTCCCGCGCCGGGCATGGCGCCGCCACCATCGGCTCGACCCTGGGCGGCGCGCTGTCGGCCCTGTCCGCGGCGCCCGGCCAGGTGGCGCACCTGTTCCGGCACCGCTTCCCGACGGTCGCGGTGACCGGCATGACCGGCATCGGCAAGACCCGGCTCGTCGACCGGCTCGCGCGCCGCTCGACCGCGGAGGTCGACGACGCGGGCTCCGCGGTCATGGAGCGGCGCACCCGCCGCACGTCCAAGGGCCGCGGGTTCCGGATCCGGGTCGTACCCGGCGACAACGCCGCCTCCCGGTTGTGGGCGCTCGACGAGGTCTTCCACGAGGAGCCTGTCGACGGCGTGCTGCACGTCGTCGCCTACGGCCACGCCACCCCGCGCCGCACCGGCGGCACGAGCGGTGCCGCCACCGCGACCCACGAGGAACTGCTGGCCGCCGAGCTGGAGGACTGGGCGATCACCGCGCACCGCATCGCGGGCATGGCCGTGCGCCGGGGCCAACCGGTGTGGCTGATCATCGTCGTCACCAAAGCCGACCTCTTCCCCGACCGCATCGAGGAGGCGGTGACCTACTACTCCCCCGGCAGCGGCTCGGCCTTCGGCAAGAAGATCGACGAGCTACGGGCGTTGGCCGGCGGCGCGCACATCTCCATCGACGTGCTGCCGATGAGTGTGCCCACCGAGGGCGGCACCGGCCCCCGCCGGCGCAGCGACGACCAGCTCGCGACGCTCGAACGACGTATGGCCCAACTCAGCGGCCACGTCTGACGACCAGCGCCAGCAGGCTCAGGCCCCGCGGCGCGGGCGCTCGACGACGGGGTGGCCCGCCTCCTGCCAGGCGGTGAAGCCGCCCTCGATGTGGGTGACGTCGTGGAATCCCATGTCGTGCAAGGCGGCCGCGGCGAGCGCGGAGCGCCACGCGGAACCGCAGTAGAGCACGAGACGTCGGCCGTAGTCGAGATCGGGCCGGTAGTAGGGGCTCGCCGGGTCGACCCAGAACTCGAGCATGCCGCGGGGCGCCGAGTACGCACCGGGGATCATGCCGAGCCGGTCGAGCTCCTTCGGCTCCCGGATGTCGACGAACAGCACGCTCTCGTCGCCGAGCAGCGCCGCCGCCTCCGCCAATGGCAGCGGCGGCACCACCTGGTCGGCAGCCTCGACGAGGTCGCGGGAGGAGCGGGCTAGGGGGCTTCCGGGTTCGCGCGCCATGACGGCATCCTGGCAGCCGCGCCGGCGCCCGGCACGGCGTCGCGACGATCAGCCGCGGAGCTCGGCGAGCACCTTCTCCAGGCGCCGCTGCCGCGTGGCCTCCTGCTTGGCGTCCGCGATGCCGCGGGCGATCTCCTTGCGCCGCGTGAAGCTGAGCTTCTCGAAGGCCGCCGCCGCGGCGGGATCGGCCGCGAGGGCCTGGGCGAGCAGCGGCGGCACGTCGACCGTGCGCTCGGCCACGTCGAGCGCGATCACCGCCTCCACCTCGTCACCGGCGGCCACCCCGAACGCCGCCCGGACCTGCTTGTTGAACCCGATGAGCGGCCCGTCGCCCATCGAGGCGATCCGCAACCGCTCGGTGTGCCCGCCGATCGTCACCGTGACCGGCGGCGTCTTCGTCGACCCCAGCTCGGCCACCTGCTGCGGCGTCAGCCGGATCGCCACCGCCGGGCCCGCGGGCACGACCGTCGTCACGAGTCGCAGTGACCGCTCCTCGGGTGCCGTCATGATGTCTCCTCCCACTGTGCCGGGACCGCGTTCACGCCGCGTTTCAGACCATCAGGCTGCCAGTATGGGCGGATCCCACGGAGGTGAGGCACGTGACGCAGGACGAGATCCGCATCCTGTCGCCGACGGCGATCCTGGGCTACGGCTTTCCGGAGGCGTCGTGGCGGGCCGGGCTGGAACGCGACCCGCACGTCATCGCGGTCGACGCCGGCTCCACCGATCCCGGGCCCTACTACCTCGGCGCGGGAAAGTCGTTCACCGACAAGGAGGCCGTCGCGCGCGACCTGCGGCTCATGCTCGCCGGGGCCCGCGAACTCGGCATCCCCGTCATCATCGGCTCCGCCGGTGGAGCCGGGGCGCGGCCGCACCTGGACTGGACCGTCGACATCGTGCGCGCCGTCGCCCGCGAGCTCGCGCTGAGCTGCCGCCTCGCGGTGATCGGTGCCGACATCGACAAGGACACCCTGCGGCGGGCGCTCGCCGCAGGGCGGCTCACCCCCGTCCCGGCCGCGCCGGACGCCACGGACGACGACATCACCGACAGCACCCACGCGGTGGCCCAGATGGGGGTCGAACCGGTCGTCGCCGCCCTCGACGCCGGCGCCGACGTCATCGTCACCGGGCGCGCCTACGACCCGGCGGTTTTCGCCGCCGTGCCCATCCGCTCGGGGTTCGACGCGGCCCTCGCCCTGCACCTGGGCAAGATCCTGGAGTGCGCCGCGATCGCCGCCACCCCCGGCTCCGGCGGAGACTGCATGCTCGGCACCCTGCGCGCCGACCACTTTCTCGTCGAACCGCTGAATCCCGCCCGGGCGTGCACGACGACCTCGGTGGCGGCCCACACGCTGTACGAGAAATCCGACCCCTACCGGCTCCCCGGACCGGGCGGCGTGCTCGACCTCACCGCAACGGTCTTCGAGCCGGAGACCGATCGGGTGGTGCGGGTGCGCGGCACGACCTTCGCCCCGACTCCGTACGCGGTGAAGGTCGAGGGCGCTGCGCCGGTCGGCTACCGGACGCTGTCGATCGCCGGCGCCCGCGACCCCGTGTTCATTGAGCAGGTCGACGACCTCGTCGACGCGGTGCACGCGGCCGTCGCCGACAACTTCGCCGGCGTCGACCCGCAGGCCTACCGGCTCCAGCTGCACCTGTACGGCAAGAACGGGGTGCTCGGCCCGCTGGAGACCACGACGCAGCCCGCTCACGAACTCGGCATCGTCTTCGAGGCGGTCGCGCGCACACCGGAACTGGCCGACACGGTCTGCGCGTTCGCCCGCTCCACGCTGCTGCACCTGGGCTACCCAGGACGGCGCAGCACTGCCGGCAACCTCGCGTTCCCGTACTCGCCGTCGGACGTGCGCACCGGCGAGGTGTACCGGTTCTCGCTGTTCCACCTGCTGGCGGTCGACGACCCCACGGCGCTCTTTCCCGTCGAGCTGACGACGATCGGAGGCGAGGGATGAGCGTGCGGCTGCGCGACATCGCCGGCGTGATCCGCTCCAAGAACGCCGGCCCCTACGAGCTGACCCTCGACGTCATCTTCGACGACCCCGCCTGGTACCGCCGGGTCGTCGACTCCCGGTTCATCGACGCGGAGCTGATCGCCCGGCTCTACCGGGTCGGCGAAGACGACGTGCTGCACATCATCGCCTTCGACCCGGCCCATGCCCTGAAGATCACGCTGCGTCGCGCGCTCGTCGCCGGCGACCTCGGTGAGACCGACGTGTACGGCGCCCAGCAGCACGCCCCGCTCGTCGACCTCGAGCTGAACCTCGACGTGCCCTGACTTGCCGAACGCGCCACCGCGGCGTGTGATGGCGGCATGCGCCATGCACACGTCGACACCGCCGTTCCCGTCTCGCAGATCGGACTGGGCACCTGGCAGTTCGGGTCCGGTCGGGAGTGGGGCTACGGGCCCGACTACGACGACCACGAGGCCGCCGCCATCGTGCGCCGCGCCCTCGAGCTCGGCGTCACGCTCTTCGACACCGCTGAGATCTACGGCCGCGGCGCCAGCGAGCGCATCCTCGGCAGCGCGCTGCGGGACGCCGGCGCCGACCCCGACGCGATCTTCCTGGCGAGCAAGCTGTTTCCACTGTTGCCGGTGGCCCCGGTCGTCGAACAGCGGGCGATCGCGAGCGCGCGCCGGCTCGGCGTGCGCCGACTCGACCTCTACCAGGTGCATCAGCCGAACCCCGCCGTGAGCGACGCGACGACGATGCGCGGGATGCACGCGCTGATCCAGCTCGGCGTCGTCGGGCACGCGGGCGTGAGCAACTACTCGCTGCGGCGCTGGCAGCAGGCCGACGCCGCGCTGGCGGTCGCGCACCGGCAAGCGCACGACACTGCCTCGCTCGCCGGACCGGCCCCCGTCGTGCTGGCCAACCAGGTGCAGTACAGCCTCGTGCACCGCGGGCCGGAGGACGAGCTGCTGCCGTTCGCGCGCCGGGAGAAGCGCCTGGTCATCGCGTACTCACCGCTCGCGCAGGGACTGCTGTCGGCGCGGCACACCTCGGGCGAACGGGTCGGCGGGGTGCGGTCGGCCAACCCGCTGTTCCTGCCCGAGAATCTCGACGCCGCGCGGCCGTTGTTCGCGACGCTGCGTGAGATCGCCGACGCCCACGACGCGACGCCCGCGCAGGTCGCTCTCGCCTGGGTGATCCGCGACCCGCAGGTCGCCGCGATCCCCGGAGCCTCCAGCGTCGAGCAGCTGGAGAGCAATGTGGCCGCCGCCGAGTTGCGGCTGCGCGACGACGAAGTCGCTGCTCTCACGCGCGCGGCACTCGACTTCCGCCCCGTCACCGGTTGGCGCTCGGCACCGAAGGTGTTGCGCTCCCTGGCCGGCCGCTGAACTCTCGCGGCCGGTCGTTGGGCGCGGATTCGCTCAGATGAGGACCGCCCCGAGCAGGAAGCCGAGCGCGACGGTGACGATGATCGCGACGGTGCCAGGGATGACGAACGGGTGTGCGAGCACGAACTTGCCGACTCGGGTGGAGCCGGTGTCGTCCATCTCCATGGCCGCGACCGTCGTCGGGTAGTTCGGCAGCAGGTAGTAGTTGGCGACGGCCGGGTAGCTGGCGACCAGCGCGATCGCCGGCAGCCCGAGGTGCACCATGAGGGGCATGAACGCGGTGGTGGTGGCCGCGTGCGAGAACATCAGCGGCGCCGCGAAGTAGAAGAACACCGCGGCCAGCCACGGCTGGGCCTGCAGCGGACCGGCCAGCGCCGCCTGGATCTGCTCGAGGTAGTTGTTGACGAACATGTTGCCCAGCCAGGCCAGGCCCATGATGCAGATCGCGGCGGTCATGCCGGCGCGGAACGTGCCCTGTTCGGCGATGGCACCGGCCGGCTTCTTGGCGACGACGCAGATGAGGGCGGCCGTCGTCAGCATGATCGCCATGATCGCGGCGGTGGAGTCCATCGGCGGCTCGGCGATGATCCCGAGTTCCTTCGACGTCAGGGTCGCGTAGGTGACGACGAGCACAAGGGCGAGCATGAACAGCAGCAGGCTCGGCACGGCGCTGCGCTGCGGCGTGTAGTCGACGTCGGCGCTCGCGACGCTCGGGCGCACCAGGCCCTTGGCGAGACGCTCCTGGTAGACCGGGTCGTCCCTGAGTTCGCAGCCCTGGCGCGAGGAGACGATGGCGCCGACGAAGCACCCGATGAAGGTCGTCGGAATGGTGATCGCCAGGCATTGCAGATAACCGACGTTGAGCGGCGTCATCGCGGCGGCCAACGCCACCATCGCTGCTGAGATCGGGGAGGCGGCCACCGCCACCTGGGAGGCGACGACCGCGATCGCCAGCGGCCGCGATGGTCGGATCCCGCGCTCCTTGGCGACGTCGACGATGACCGGAATCACCGAGTACGCCGTGTGCCCGGTGCCGCACAGCAGCGACAGCATGTACGTGACGAACGGCGCCAGATAGTTGATCTGCTTCGGGTGGCGGCGCAACAGCACCTCGGTGAGGTGCACGAGATGGTCCATGCCGCCGGCCACCTGGAGCGCGGCCACGGCGCAGATCACCGGCATGATGATGCCGATCACCGACCACGGCACGTCCTTCGTGGCGGTCGTGTGCAGGCCGGTGACGGCGAGTACCAGCACACCGGCTCCACCCGCGAGGCCGATGCCGATGCCACCCAGGCGCGCACCGATGATGATGAATGCGAGAACGACGATCAGGTGAAACCAAATCATGTGGCCCGCCCCGTTCCGTGAGCATGAAAAGTCCCACTTAGGCAGGACGAATCGAATATCGAGTCGGCGGACACGATCGGAAGAATCCGAGATCGACGCAGGTCAGCGCGGCTCCAACGGGAACAGTAGCAGCGGGCATATTCGCGCGGGGAAGGAAGAAGGTCCCACCTGCGGCCGTCCATCGACAATTCCGGGAGCACATTCCGCACGCTTCTCAGAAAGCGCGGAATTCTTAGCTGTTTTTCAGAAAGCGCACCGTGCATGGTGGCTGAGTGAGGTTGCCGTCAGCGGGGTCATCGCGGGTCGTCGCGACCCCTGCATGGCCTCCGCCTCCGCCAGGGTGATCGCGGGCCGCCACTAGGGTTGGCTCGTGACGTCGGTATTGACGGTTCTCGGTTCCTGCGGAGCATGGCCGGAGACGGGGCGCGCCTGTTCCGGCTTCCTGCTCGAGCACGAGGGCTATCGCGTCGCCCTCGACCTGGGATACCGCACGGCCCCGCGGCTGTTCGACCTGCTCGGGTCGCCGGTTGCCGAGGGCCTCGACGCCGTCATCATCACGCACCGCCACCCCGATCACATGATCGACCTGCACACCCTGTTCCAGGCCCGCCACAACGCGGGTGGGAGCTCCGGCGCGCTGCCGCCGTTGCCGGTGTACGCCACCGAGGGGGTCCGCATGACCGTCCGGGCGCGCCGGGGCGACGCACCCGGGCGCGCGGTGGACTCCGTCTTCCGCTGGCACGAGCTGCCGGGCACCTACGACCTGGGCCCGTTCCGCCTCACCGCCCGTCGTCTGCCACACGTCGTGCCGAACGCCGGAGTCCGCCTCGACTCCGACTCCGAGTCAAACTCCGTGAGCGTGGCCTACAACGGCGGGTGCGGCCCGTCTCCGGAACTCGTGGAGCTCGTGGCGGGCGTCGACCTGTTCATCGCGGAGGCGAGCGACCGCTATCAGCGGGTGCAGGTGCCGGCCTCGCTGCAGTCGGAGTTCCACCTCGACGGGCACGCCGCCGGTGACATCGCCACCGCGGCGGGCGCGCGGCGCATGCTCATGACGCACTTCTGGCCGGGAAACGATCGCCAACGCACGCTGGCGGACGCGCGCCGATCGTTCGACGGGCCCATCGTGCTCGCGGACGAAGGACTTCGGCTGCCCTTGTCGGGCCAAGCGGGTCGAAACGACCCCTGAAACGACTCTAGGGTCGAGACGACAGGTTCGAGCGCAGCGCCCTCGGCGCCAGAGAAAGGCACACGATGACCGTCTCCGACAACGGCCCCCACCCGAACGCCTTCGACATCGAGGGTGAGACCCGGGCCAACAGCAATTACCGCACGGTCGCCTGGACCGGCAAGTACCTCCAGGTCACCCTCATGTCGATCCCGGTCGGTGAGTCGATCGGCCTGGAGGTGCACCCCGAGACCGACCAGTTCCTGCGGCTCGACGCGGGCCAGGGCAGATGTGTCATGGGCCCGGCGCAGGACCGGCTCGAGTTCGAGCAGGACGTGCGGGACGGGTGGGCCATCCAGGTGCCCGCCGGCACGTGGCACGACGTCATCAACACCGGCGACGAGCCGATGCGCCTGTACACGATCTACGCGCCCGTGCACCACGCGCCTGGCATTACGCAGGCCACGGCCGCGGACGCCAGCGCGGACGAGGAGGCCGGCCGCGACGAGCCACCGTCGTGGTCTGTGCAGCCCGGCGGCGGCGAGCCCGACGGGCACGCCTGAGAGTCAGCGCCGCCGGCTCAGCGGTCACCCCGTCGCGCCGGCGGGGCGCACGAGCGGCAGGAAGATCGTGTCGACGATCTCCTCGATCACGTCCTGCGGCACCGGCTCCAGTCGCGTGACGATCTCCATGCGCATGAGGTCGACCGGCAGCGCCGCGATCCTGGGGGTGAGTCGCGCCGGGTCGATCTCCCCGCGGGCGATGGCCTCGTCGTACATGGTCTGCACGAGCGCGAGGAGATCGACGTCGATCGACGCGTGCAGGGCCGCCGGTGTCGTTCCCGTGTCGGCGAAGTAGCGCGCGAGGTGGGCGCTCACGGCGGCGGCGATTCCGAGCAGTTCATCGTTGGCCTGCCGCATGAGGGCCAGCATGTCGTCGCGCAGGGAGCCAGTGCCCGGAGCCTGGAGTCGCACCCGCGAGACCGCGTGCTGGATCGCGGCTCGCAGGAGGGCGTCGCGATCCGGCCAGCGCCGGTACAGCACCGGTTTGCTCGTTCCGGCGCGCTCGGCGACCAGGTCCATCGTCACCGCCGGGTAGCCGCCCTGCGTGAACTGCTCCCATGCCGCGGCCAGAATCGCCCCTTCCAGCTCCTTGCCCCGACGTCGGGTCGTCATCCCCTCACCTCCTAAGACACTTTGCGTATCCTATCGCACCCTGCCAGCGTCTTCGTTAAGAAACGAGGGGTTTCTTATTACGTGGATGGGAGTGGGCTTCAATGACAGACAGCAGCATTCGAGTGCACCGGGAACCAGCCCCGCGAGCACTGGTCGTCGGGCTGGGTATCAGTGGCACCGCCTCCGCCCTGGCGCTGCACCGCGCCGGGTGGGAGCCGGTAATCATCGAGCGCGCGCCGCAACGCCGGCGCGGCGGCTACTTCATGGCGATTTTCGGGGCCGGTCGGTACGCGGCGCAGGACCTCGGTGTGGGTGACCGGCTCGCCAACCACCGCTCGCCCGAACCGACGACGTACACAATCGACCGCACGGGCCACCGCCGCCCGGGCCTGGGGTTCGGCGACCTGCCGATCAACCCGTACCTGACGATGCGCGACGACGTGGAGGAGGCGATCTACGACACCCTGCGCGAGCAGGCTCCCGACGTATCGATCCGATTCGGCACCACCCCCCGCGCGATCAGCCAGGACGCCGACGGGGTCGACGTCACCCTCACCGGGCCGGACGGCACCACGACCGAGCGCTTCGACCTCGTCGTCGGTGCCGACGGCATCCACTCCCAGGTACGCCGGCTTGTGTTCGCCCCCGACTCCGAAGCGATCGACCGGATGGGCACGATGATCTGCGCGTTCGCGCTGACCGACGATCTGCCGACGCTGCCCCAGGGCATGGGCGCCCGGCTCCTGGAGCCCAACCGCGCGTTCCACGTGTTTCCGTTCGACGACCGCCCGTCGACCGTGCTCTTCTCCTACGGCACCGACGACGTGAAGGCGGAGAAGCGAGTGCCGGTGGCGGCCCGCCTCCGGGAGGTGTACGGGCACGATGCCGAACTCGGCCCGGTGCTGGAGGCGGCGATCACGCAGCTGGAGGACGGCCGCCCGGCGCTGTTCGACGCGGTCGAGCAGGTGCACCTGCCGTCATGGCACCGCGGGCGGGTGGTGCTGGTCGGCGACTCCGCCTGGTGCCCGTCGCTGTACTCCGGCATGGGCGCGACCTCCGGCCTCGCCGGCGCGAACCTGCTGGGCCTGCGCCTCGCGGAGCATCCCGGCGACGTCTCGGCGGCGCTGGACGGGTGGGAGCGCACGCTGCGCCCGCACATCCGGGAGTACCAGAAGATGGGCGTCGACGCCCGGTCGTTCTTCACCCCCGCCACCGGTCAGGAACTGCGGGCCGGGGAGCGGCGAATGCGCTTGCAGACCGCGCCGATCACCTCGTGGGTGTTCGCGCGCCTCCTGCCGCTACTGCCGGTCATGCGCAAGCGCGAGGTGCACCTGGTGTGAGGTCCGGTCGGATGCCGGTCGGATGCCGGTCAACGGCGGGCCAGCCGCAGCTTCCAGGCCTCGGGGCCGCGCTCCAGGTAGCTGACCTCGATCGCGTCGCCCTCGCGGTCGGCAATCTGCGCGAGCAGCGGCTTGGGGTCGTGTGGCGCGACGAGGATCAGCGCGCCACCCGGCTTGATCGCCGACAGCGCCCCGAAGATCGTCGCGTGGCGGATCGCGTGCGGGATGGCGCGAGCGTCGAGCTCGGGCTCGCCGTGGTCTTCGTGGCAGCCGCAGGCGGACCGCACTTCGGTGATCTCCAGCTCCGACATCGAGGTCTCCTCTCCTCGCCCGGCTGTTCGTCGCGGCGCGGGCGGCAGCATCAGGGATGTGGCGGCACCGAGCGCGCCGCACAAGGCTGAAATTATCACATTGCAGTAGTATTAATTCGTCCTCGTCCCGATGCCGAAAGCCATCAGTCATGTCGCAGAGCCCGCGCTCGATCGGCCGCCCCACCGCTGGGGTGGCCGGCACCCGCGGCCAGGTGTTGGCGGCGGTGCGCGCGTCGGGGCGTGCGGTGGGCATCGAGGAGCTCGCCGAACGGCTCGACCTGCACCCGAACACCGTGCGCTTCCACACCGAGGCTCTGGAGGCCGACGGCATGCTCCGCCAGGAGCGCGAGCAGCGCGTCGGTCGCGGGCGCCCCAAGATCCTGTACCGGCCCACCCGGGCGGGAAGCCGCGGCGGCGAGCGCAACTACCAGCTGCTCGCCGCGATGCTCGTCGAGCACCTCGCGCTCGGCTCACCCGACCCGCTGCCGGCCGCCCGGGAGGCGGGCCGGCGCTGGGGGCGGCGACTGGCCGGCGACACCGTCTCCCACCGATCGGGCGGGACCGGGGATTCGAGCGAGCCCGTGGCCGACGTGCTCGGCGACATGGGCTTCGAGCCGGAGCCGGTGCCCGGCGGCATCGCGCTGCGCAACTGCCCGTTCCGCGAGATCGTCGACGACAACCAGCCGGTGGTCTGCGCGGTCCACGAGGGGATGCTCGAGGGGATGCTAGAGCGGTCGCTGCCCGAGGGTGCCGAGGCGGGCCGGCGCCGGGTCGCCCTCGAACCGTTCGCCGCGCCGGACACGTGCCTGGTGCGGCTGGAGCCACGGGGGCACGAGCAGTAACTGCCTGGCCGCGGCCCGACGGTGTTTGATGTGGCGGTGACCTCACCCACGGCCGGCACGTCCGGAATGACACGCGGATTCACGCTCCTGCTGGCCGTGCTCGGCACGATGTCGGTGAGCAACCTCTACTGGGCGCAGCCGCTGTTGCCGGTCATCAGCGCCGAGCTCGGGGTCTCGACGGAGTCGGCGGGGTTGCTCGTCACCGCGACCCAGCTGGGTTACGCGCTGGGCATCCTGCTCATCGTGCCGCTCGGCGACCTGCTCGACCGCAAGCGGCTGGTGCCGCTCATCGTGCTCAGCTCGGTCATCGCGCTGCTGGCGTGCGCGACGGCGCCGACGTTCGGCCTGCTCGTGGCGGCGATCGCGCTGCTGGGCTTCACGAGCGTCGCCGGGCAGCTGGTGATCCCGCTGGCCGGTGATCTCGCCGACGACGCCTCCCGGGGGCAGGTCGTCGCGACCGTCATCGCGGGATTCCTCGCCGGCACGCTGTTGTCGCGGGCGGTCAGCGGGGCGCTGGCCGACGCCATCGGCTGGCGATCGATCTTCGTGGCCGCGGCGCTCGTGGCGCTGGTGCTCGCGTGGGCCGTGCATCGCCACATACCGGTGCTGGCGCCCCGCGCGACCCTGCGGTACCCGGCGCTGCTGGCGTCGATCGGCACGCTGGTGCGGGAGAACCGCACGGTGCGATGGACGCTCGCGCTGAGCGCCACGCAGTTCTGCGTGTTCATGATGTTCTGGACCGCGCTGACGTACCTGCTGAGCAGCCCGCCGTTCGACTACCCGGTCAGCGCGATCGGCGTCTTCGGCCTGCTCGGGCTGTTCGGGGTCGTCGCCGCGCAGCACACCGGCCGGCTGCACGACCGCGGCTGGTCGCTGCCGGCCATCGGCGTGTGCTGGGTGTTCGCCCTGGTCTCGCTGGCGATCCTCGCGTTCGCGCCGGGCTCCCTCGCGGTGCTCATCACCGGCGTCGTGCTGCTGCACCTGGCCCTGTTCCCGGTCAACGTGCTCATCGCCGCCCGCCTGTTCGGCCTCACCCCGCAGGCCCGCAGCCGCGTCAACACCGCGCTCGTCTGCCTCAACTTCGTCGCCGCCGCGCTCGGCTCGGCCGCCGCCGGCGCCCTGTGGTCGGCCGGCGGCTGGCTCGCCATCGTCGGTGCCATGGCCGCGCTGTGCGTCGTCGGCCTCGCCCTGTGGGCCCTCGGGCGCCGCGGCCCGCTCGCTTGAGCGGGCCGGTCAGCCCTTCACCGCGCCTGGTGACCGGGCCGTGCGGGCCCAGGCCGCAGCGAACATGACGACGCGGGAGAAGTAGTAGATCCACACGAGCAGGATCAGCGCGATGCCGAAGGCCTGGAAGGCCGGCTGCCGGGTCGTCGAGGCCAGCAACCAGGTCGACGCCTGCTTGAGCACCTCGAAGCTCACGCCGCCGAGCAGCGCGCCAGACCGTACCGCGCCCGCCGACACCGGCGGTTCGGCGAGCAGCCGAAACATGACCGTGAACAGCACCGTGCTCGCGAGCACCCCCAGGGCCAGCGACAGGGCCTGCAGCAGCCACGCCAACCCGGTCTGTAGACCGATGAATTCCGCGATGCGCGTGGAGAACCCGGTGACGAGCCCGGTGAGCGCGACGCCGAGGACGAGCACCACGCCGATGACGACGAGCACCACGAGATCGCGCGCGTAGCCGGTGACGAATCCGGGCCGATCCCGCAGTGGGGTGTCGAACATCGCCTGCAGCGCCGAGCGCATGTTGCCGATCCAGCCCAACCCGGAGTACAGCACGGCCAGGCCGCCGAGCCCGGCAACCGGGGCGGCCGCGCTCTCGATCGTCGAGAGCGAGAGCCGGCCCTGACCGGCTCCGATCATGCCGGGCAGCACCGCCTGCAGGCCCTGCTCCAGGGACTGCCGGGCGTCCGGAGCGTAGGCGCTGATCGCGCCGACGGCCGCGAACGCCAGCGCGAGCATGGGGAAGAACGACAGGAACGCGTAATAGGTGACCGCCGCCGCGAGCGTGGAACCCTGCCGGGCGCGGTACTGCCCGACCGCCCGCACGACGTGGTCGACCAGCGGCGAGCGAGCCCGAGTGCGCGCCGTGAGGCGGGTCGCGCCGTCCCGGGCGCGCGTCGCTCGAGCCGCTAGTCGCTGTTGCACGCCCGCAGTGTAGAAAGGCCGCCTCGGCGGGCTTTCGTCAGCCGCCCAGTTCCTCGGCCAGCACGGTGGCCTCGCTGATGTCGGCGCGCTTGGTCGCGGTCAGCAGCGTGAGGTCACCCTGCGACGCCAGTTCCCGCAGGTGCTCCAGGGCCTCGGCGCGCTCCGGCTCCGTCAACTCCTCGCGGTAGCGCCGGGCGAACTCCTCGTACTTGTCCGGGTCGTGGGCGTACCACTTGCGCAGCTGCGTCGACGGCGCCACCTGCTTGCACCACTCGGTGAGGTCGGCGCGGTCCTTGCTCATGCCCCGCGGCCACACGCGGTCGACGAGCACGCGCCGGCCGTCGTCGGGCTTCTCGTCTTCGTAGATGCGCCGGACCTGTACGCGTCCCTTCGCCATGTCCGCCAGTCTCGGCGCGGTCCCGGCCGGGGGCAAGGTGGGGGCCCTATCGTGACACCGATGAACACCCCCCGACTTCCCATGCCGCCGGGGCGACGCATGATCGTCGCGCTCTGCGTCGGCGCCGTCGTCGGCGCGCTCGTCGCCGCCTCATCGGCGGTGCCGCTGGGGATCCTCGTCGGCGTCACCGTGATGCATCTGGTGTTCCTCGGCTGGGGGTGGACCGTGCTGTGGCCGCTGTCCCCCGAGCAGACCACCGCCAACGCCCGCCGCCAGGACGTGCGGCCCGTCGTCGAAGAACTCATCGTCGTCGCCGCGGCCGTCGGTGCCCTCGTCGGCATCGTCATGCTGCTCGTGCTGACCCACTCCGGCTCCGACAGCCAGGTGGGCGCGGCCGTGGCGCTCGCCGGCGTGTTCAGCGCCTGGGCCAGCCTGCACCTCATGTACGCCGGGCGATACGCCTACCTGTACTACATCCGCGAGAGCGGGCACGGCATCGACTTCAACCAGAGCGAGCCGCCCGCCTACCGCGACTTCTTCTACTTCAGCTACAACCTCGGCATGACCTACCAGGTCTCCGACACGTCCGTCGGCGACAGCACGATCCGCGCGACCACCCTGCGGCACTGCCTGCTCTCGTACGTCTTCGGCGCCGTCGTGCTGGCGAGCACGGTCAACCTCGTCGCCGGGATCGCCACGAACTGAACGGTTCTGGCTCAGACCACCGCGTCGATCGTCGTCTCGGAGCCGGCCACGACCACGGTCTCACCCGCGCGCTTGCCGAGCAGCAGCTGATACACCGGTGCGTCGGTGGCGAGCCCCGCGTACGCCGCACCCCCGGAGGTGAACTCGTCGGTCGGCACCCCGACCACGTAGCTCGTGCCGTCGAGGGTGACGATCGCCCCCGGCTGCACGACCTGCGTCGGGCTCATGTCCAGGCCCTTCGCCAGCGAGATCAGCGCCAGCTGCGCGGCCTCGTTCTCCTGCAACGCGGCCCGCTGGTCGCCCGCCTCGTCGCGCTGGGAGTCGTCGTCGACGCGGTGCTCCTGGTCGTCCGGCGCCTGCGCCGCGCTCTCACGGTCGTCGATCGAGGCGTCCGCGGACGACTCCTCGCCGCGCAGGTGCGCGATGAGGTCGGCCCGCACCTGCTCCTTGTCGATGCCCTTGCCGGTGCCCTGGTCCGTGCTGCTGTCCGTGTCGGCAGTCATGCCGCGATGCTACGGGCGAGCGCCGGACCGCGGGGCGGATCCTCGTCGAGCTCGTCGCCGTCACCGCCGCGTCGCAGGTCGTCGCGGCCGCGCTGCTGGCCCGGGCGCTGCGTCTGGTCGGGCTCCCATTCAGCGGCGAGGGCTAGGCTCGCACCACCTGCGACGCGTGTAGGAGGCCGGACGTGGCCCCGTTGGTGATCTGGCAGCAGAGCCCGTTCGGCTGGCTCTTCTCGATGCTCGTGTTCGTCGTGCACCTGGCGGTCGTGGCGCGCGCCATCGTGCGACCCGACCGCACCCCGACCTCCCGCATCGCCTGGGTCGCGGTCATCATGACGCTGCCGCTCGTCGGGATCGTCGCCTACCTGTTCATCGGGGAGACGAGCATCGGCCGCGACCGGGTGAAGAAGCTGCGCGCGGTCAACGAGCGGATGCGCCGGCCCGACGAGCACCCCGACAATGGGCTCGACGTGCCCGAGCGGGCGGTGGAGCTGTTCGACCTCGGTCGCACCATCAACCGTTTCGAGCCCCGGTCGGGCAACCGCATCCGGGTCATGGGCGACCCCGACGCCCCCGCCGACAAGCCGATGATCAACTCCGACGTCGCCATCGACGCGCTCGTCGCCGACATCGAGGCGGCCCGCGAGCACGTGCACCTCAGCTTCTACATCTGGCTCGACGACCACAACGGGGGCAAGGTCGCCGACGCCGTGTGCGCCGCCGCCCGCCGCGGCGTGCAGTGCCGCGTCATGGTCGACGATCTCGGGTCGCACGCGTTCATCCACTCCCCGCGCTGGAAGCAGCTGCAGGACGCGGGCGTGCACGTGCACGCCACCCTCAACGACATCCCGCGCCTCGGGCACCTCGCGATCGGGCGCGTCGACCTGCGCAACCACCGCAAGATCGTCGTCATCGACAACGCCATCGCCTACTGCGGCTCCCAGAACTGCGCCGACCCGCAGTTCAGGGTCGCGCCCAAATATGCGCCGTGGATCGACATCTGGCTGCGCTGCGAGGGGCCGCTTGTACGACAGGAGCAGTACATCTTCCTCGCCTCCTGGATCGCCGTGACCGGCGAGTCGTCGCTGGAGGGGCTGCCCACGGCGCAGCCCGCGCCGCAGACGTTCGAGGGCGGCGCGATCGCGCAGATGTTCGGCACCGGGCCCACCACGCTCGACGACGCGATGTCCGACATGTTCGTCGCGACGATCTTCGCCGCCCGCGACGACCTGGTCATCACCACGCCGTATTTCGTGCCCGACGCGGCCCTGCTGCGGGCGATCTGCGCCGCGCCCCGCCGCGGCGTGAGGACCACCATTGTGTTTCCCGAACGCAACAACTCCCCGCTCGTCGGCGCCTCCTGCCGCAGCACCTACCCGTCGCTGCTGGAGGCGGGGGTGCAGGTCTACGAGTACCCGCTGGGGCTGCTGCACACCAAGACGATGACCCTCGACGGCGAGATCGCCCTCGTCGGCTCGGCCAACATGGACCGGCGCAGCCTCCAGCTGAACTTCGAGAACAACATGGTCGTCGTCGACCGCGACGTGGTCGCGCAGGTCCGCGCGCGCCAGGATTCCTACCTGGCGGTCTCCCATCGCGTCGACCCGGAGGCGGTCGCGGCCTGGCCGCTGCGGTACCGCCTCGTGCAGAACGCCGTGGGGATGCTCGGGCCGCTGCTGTAGGGGGTCACGACGACCAGCCGCGGCGCATGAGGCGCTCCACCGTGACCGTGCGGCGCAGCGCGAACCCGGGCGCCAGGCGGGTGGCGACGTCGACGAACCGGGCGTCGGGGCCGACTAGAATCCTTGGGCGCCGGGCCTGCACGCCGTCGATGATGATGCGGGCCGCGGCCGGGGCGCTCGTGCGCAAGACCCGTTCGTCGGAGAAGCGGGCGCGAGCCTCCTGCTCCGGGGTCACGCTCGCCCCGGCGCGGCGGGCCGCCTCCAGGGCGGCAGTCGCGATGCTGGTTGTCACCGAGCCGGGGTGCACGACGGTCACGACCACCGGGTGGCCGTCGGCGAGCATCTCCGCGCGCACCGCCTCCGTGAAGCCGCGGACCGCGTACTTCGACGCGCAGTACGGCGCGAGCCCCGGTTGGGCCAGCAGGCCGTTGAGGCTGGAGATGTTGACGAGCGCGCCGGCGCCGGAGGCGATGAGGTGCGGCAGGAACTCCTTGGTGCCGTGGATGACGCCCCAGAGGTTGATCTGCAGCGTCTGCTCGATGGCGTCGTAGTCGGAGTCGAGCACCCGGCCGCCGCGGAAGGCGATGCCGGCGTTGTTGTACAGCTGGTGCACGACCCCGAAGTGACCGACGACGTCCCGCGCCCAGGCCGCGACCGCCGCGCGGTCGGCGACGTCGACGACCGACGTGTGCACGCTCGCCCCCGCGGCCTCCGCCTCGGTCCGCGTGGTGGCCAGGCCACCCGCGTCGAGGTCGCTGAGCGCGAGATCGGTTCCACGCCAGGCCAATTCGATCGCCAGCGCGCGCCCGATGCCCGAGCCGGCACCCGTGATCGCCGCGACGACGCGACCTGCGGGCGGGGTCATGTCGGCACCGGCTCCGAACACGCGGTCTCATCGAGCGGCAACCGCTCACCGGGCCGGGCGAAGCGCAGGTGCTCGTCGCGCACCGGGCAGTGACCGGCTCCGATACCGGAGACACCGGCGCCGATGACGGCGACGTCGAGGTCGGTTCTGCTCATGGTTGCGTCCCCCTTCGCGAAGCCCAGGAGGCCAGCCTGCCAAACGGGCCAGGCCGTGTCCTGACGCCGAAGAGCGCGGCAGATCTGCCGCGACTGCGCGGGCGGATCTCCCACTATCCTGCGGGGGCAGCGCCGCCGCCCGTCGTGACGCCGGGTTCGTGCCCCGACCGCCCGGCGGGCAGAATCGCGGGGGTGAGCGCGCCGACCATCTGGACCATCGGGCACTGGACCTGCCCCCGGGACGTCTTCCTGCAGCCCCTCGACGAGGCGGGCATCGAGCTCGTCGCCGACGTGCGCTCGCTGCCCGGCTCGCGGCGCAGCCCGCAGTTCGACCGCGAGCAGATGCCGACCTGGCTCGCCGACGACGGCATCGACTACGTGCACCTGGCCGAGCTCGGCGGCCGCCGACGCAAGCAACCGGTCGACCCGGCGCTCAACGCCGGCTGGGAGAACGCGAGCTTTCGCAACTACGCCGACTACACGCTCAGCGACGAATACCGGGCGGGCATCGACCGACTCACCGGTCTGGCGCGGGAACGGCGGGTGGCGATCCTGTGCGGGGAGCCGATGCCGTGGCGGTGCCACCGCTCGGTCATCGCCAACACCCTCACCGCCGCCGGCTGGCAGGTGTGGCACCTGCTCACCGACGGTCGGCCGCGCCTGCACGAATTCGGCCAGTGGGGCGCGACGCCGGACGTCGCGGACGACGGGCGGATCACGTACCCGCGGGTCAGCCCTTCTTGAGGAGCTTGACGACCTTCTTCGCCACGCCGCTCGCGCTGGTGGGGTTCTGCCCGGTGACGAGTCGGCCGTCGACGACGACGTTCGAGGCCAGGGGGCGCAGCGCCTTCTTGTAGTCGGCGCCCTCCCCGCGCAGGCGGTCGTCGAGCCGGAACGGCACGACCTTCGCGCGGCCGGCGAGCTTCTCCTCGGGCCAGCTGAAGCCGGTCACCTGGCGGCCCTGCAGCAGCGGGGTGCCGTCTTCGCGGCGCACCCCGAGGAACCCGGCGGGACCGTGGCAGACCGCCGAGACGACCTTGCCCTGCGCGTCGAGTCGCTGGATGAGCCGGGCCAGGTCGGGGTTGTTCGGGAAGTCGAACATCGTGCCGTGGCCGCCGGTGAGGTAGATCGCGTCGAAGTCCTCGCCGACGACGTCGTGCACGCTGACGGTGTCGTCGAGCAGATCCATGAACGCCCGGTCGCGGTAGCGCTTTCCGGTGTCGCCCTGCTTGAGCATGAGCGTGCTCAGGCTCTCGGGGTCCAGCGGCACCCGGCCACCGGTGACCGACGCGATGACCACCTCGTGGCCGGCGTCGGTGACGACGTCGTAGAAGTGCGTCAGCTCACCGAGCCACAGCCCCGTGCGGTACCCGGCCGCCGAATACTCCTCCGCGCTCGTGACCACCACGAGGATCCGCTTGCCCGAGGGCGTCGTCTTCTTGGCCATGACCCACTCCTGCGTGTGCGTGTACAGAATGCCGACCCTACGTCAGGGGGCGTGCTCCCGCCCGTCGATCGCTCGTCGACCCCGCGGTCACCGGGGGCGGGCCGGTATCGGGAGGCCGGGGGCCGGGTGCGCGCCTACAGTGGCGAAGATGTTCAGCGTCACGGTCCGCAGCCACATGATGATCGCCCACAGCCTGCCGCACCCCGACTTCGGGCCGGCGCAGGCGCTGCACGGCGCCACCTACGTCGTCGAGGCGACGTTCGAGCGGGCGGAGCTGTCCGACTCCGGGATCGTCATCGACATCGGCCTGGCCACCACGGCGTTGCAGGAGATCACCGGCGAGCTGACCTACCGCAACCTCGACGAGCACCCGCGGTTCACGGGCACGCTGACGACGACCGAGGCGCTGGCCCGGTACGTCGTCGACGAACTCGTCGAGCGGCTGCCCGGCCACGCCCGCACCGGCCTGAGCGGAGTCGCCGCGACGCTGCGTGAACACCCCGACGCCTGGGCCACCTACCGCCGCGACCTCGCATGACGGCAGCCGCCGCGTCGACGCGGCCGGGCACGCTCACGCTCCTCGCGCCCGCCGGGGTGCAGGCCCCGACCGGCGGCAACATCTACGACCGGCGGCTGGTCGACGCGCTGCGCGACCTCGGGGTGAGCGCCCGGCTCGTCGAAGTGCCCGGCCCCTGGCCCGACGATTCTGCGGCCGCTGGTGAGCGGCTGTGCGCCGCGGCCGCAGATGCGGTTGACGCCGCTGGCGCCGCTGACGGCTCGGGCGCCTCGGGACCCTCGGCGGTGCTCATCGACGGCCTGCTCGCGGCCGGCTGCCCGCAGGCCGTCGGCCGCCTCGCCGCCGAAGCGCACCTCGGGATCATCGCCCACCTTCCCGCCGAACTGGAGACGGGTCTGCCGCCGAAGCGCCGCGAGCGCCTCGCTCGGTCGGAGGCGCAGGCGATGCGGGCGGCGCACGTGATCGTCTGCCCGAGCCGTTGGACGGCCGAATTCCTCAGCGACACCTACGGACTCGGGGAAGCCCACGACCGCGGCGGGCCCAGGCTCGTCGTCGCGCACCCGGGCACGGACCTGCTCCCGGCCGCGGACAGGGGCCCGGTCTCGACGGCGGGTGAGGGTGCCGGGCGAAGAGCGCGAGCCGCTGCCGGTGCCGCGCCGCCGGCGGTGACCTGCCTCGCCGCGCTGACTCCTCGCAAGAACACCGCGGCCCTCGTCGAGGCGCTGGCCGCGCACGTCGACCGGCCGTGGAGCCTCACCCTGTGCGGGCCCGACGACCACGATCCCGGTTACGCCGCCCGCCTGAGGGCGCGGGCCGACGCCCCGGACGTGCGCGGTCGCGTGACGGTGCGCGGCGCCGCCGCCGGCGCGGACCTCGAGGAGCTGTGGCGCCGCACCGACCTGCTCGTGCTGCCCTCGCTCGCGGAGACGTTCGGCATGGTCGTCACCGAGGCGCTGGTGCGCGGCGTGCCCGCCGTCGTCACCGCGGGCACCGGCGCGCAAGAGGCCCTCGGGCTCGGCGGCGAGCCCACACCGGGCGCCGCCGTCGACCTCACCGACCTGCCTCGCACGCTCGGCCGTTGGCTGCTCGACGAGCGGCTGCGGGCCGACTGGGCGACCGCCGCCGCGCGTGCCGCCGAGCGGCTGCCGACGTGGCGAGACACGGCCCGGGCGGTGGCGTCCGCGTTCGCGCTACCGGCGGCGGCCGCCGAGGAAGCGGAGGCCAGGCGATGAGCGACCACAACGCCGACAGCAACACCGAGAGCAACACCGAGGACAACACCGAGATCAACACCGAGATCAACACCGAGATCAACGCCGACCGCATCGAACCCGACTGGCTGGCGCTGCGCGAACCCGCCGACGCCGCCGCCCGCGACCGGTCCTGGCCGGCGCTGCGCCCCGCGATCGCGGCCTGGCTGACGCCCCGGCTGGCCGGCGGCGACGGCCCCCTGCACGTCGTCGACGCCGGAGCCGGCACGGGCGCCAACGCGCGCTGGCTCGCCCCGCGCCTGACGGCCCTCGCGTCCGGGCACCCGCTGCGCTGGACGCTGCTCGACCACGACGACCGGCTCCTCGCGCACGTGCCGCCCGGCCTGACCGCCCGGCGCGTGTGCGGCGACCTCGCCGACCTGCCGGGGCTGCTGCGGCGGTCCGAGTCCCCGGAGCCGGAGTCAGTGTCGGGGCCGGGCACGCGGGCCACGTTCGTCACCGCCTCCGCGCTACTCGACCTGCTCACCGCCGACCAGCTCGACCGGTTCGTCGACGACGCCCTGGCGGCGGACGCGGCCCTGCTCGTGGCCCTCACGATCGGCCCGACCTGGCGTCTGGAGCCGCTCGACGGGCCCGACGCCCGGCTGTCCGACCGGCTCGACGCCGCGTTCCACGAGCATCAAGGCCGGGGGCGGGCGCTGGGACATCGCGCGATCGACCGCCTCGTCGACCGTCACCCCCGGGCCCTGCGGGCCGACTCCCCGTGGCAACTGAACGCCGCCGATCCGGCCGACGCGGCCCTCATCGACCGATTCCTCACCGAGCGGGCGGCCGCCGCCGTCGCCGCCCGCCCCGAACTGCGCGACCCGGCCCGATCCTGGCTCGAGCGTCGCCGCGCGGATCTGCGGCGCGGCCGGCTCACCGTGCGGCTCGAGCACACCGACGTGTGGCTCAGCCCCCAGTGACCGGCCCGACGGGCTCCCCGGGCTGCGGCCCGACCGACGCTGCGGGGTCCGGGCAGAGCGTGAAGGAGTGGCACGTGTCCGACCCGAGCGGGCGCGACACGACCGGCGGCCGGGGCGCGGCGTCCAGCCGATCGCAGGGCTCGACCCGCACGCCGCGCACCCCGTCGCCGAGGAAGACCGGGCTGATCGTCAGGTAGAGGTGGTCGAGCGCCCCGGCGCCCCAGAACGCGGAGACGGTGGTGCCGCCGCCCTCGACGAGCACCCTGGTCAGCCCGCGCTCCCGCAGCGCCGCGACGACCGCGGCCGGCTCGAACCGCCCCTGCGCGAGGGGCAGCCGCACGAGTTCGGCCCGCTCGGGCGGCTCCTGCACGGGCGCCTGCGGTCCGACGATCCACAGGGTCGGGGCCGCGCCGTCGGTGAACACGCCGGCGTGCCGCGGCACCCGGGCGCGGGGGTCGAGCACGACCCGCACCGGGTTGGCGCCGGGCACGAGCCGCACGGTCAGGCGCGGGTCGTCGGAGACGATCGTCGACGCGCCGACGACGACCGCGTCGGCCAGCGAGCGCAACCGGTGCAGGTGCAGGTGATCCTCGGGCGAGGTCAGGCCGAGGCCCTCGCCGGCGCGGGTCGCGACGAACCCGTCGATGCTCTGCCCCATCTGCGCGAACGTGACGACCGGGCGGCGCGCCGGATCGTAGAACGGGTCGGCGTCGCCCGCCGCCGGGGCCGCCGGGTCGTGGCCCATGCGCGCCCGCTTGGTCTGCAGGTAGGCGCGGTTCTCGGGGCGTTCGGGCACGAGCAGCCCGCGGCGCTCGACGACCTCGATGCCCGCCTCGCGCAGCGCCTCCTCCTTGGCGGGGTTGCTCGACAGCAGCCGGATGCGCCGGATGTCCAGGCCGGCGAGTACGCGGGCCGCGCCCCGATAGTCGCGCTCGTCGGGCTGGCGGCCCAGCCGCAGGTTGGCGTCGACGGTGTCGGCGCCCGCGTCCTGCAGTCCGTAGGCGCGCAGCTTGTCGACGAGGCCGATGCCGCGCCCCTCGTGCCCGCGCAGGTAGAGCACGGCGCCGCGGCCGTGCGCGGCGATCCACGCGAAGGCGGCGTCGAGCTGGTCGCCGCAGTCGCAGCGGTGCGAGCCGAGGGCGTCGCCGGTGAGGCACTCGGAGTGCAGGCGCACCGGCAGCGGCTCGTCGGTGGCCTCCTGAAGTCCCATCCCGAGGAGCACATAGGCGGGCTCGTCGTCGACCTGCACGGCGAGCACGTCGAAGCGGCCATGACGGGTCGGCAGCACTGTGCGCGCCGCCACGGTGACGCCGACGTCGATTCCGGTCATGCGGGACACCCTGACACACAAGCTCTCACCCGACGAGACGAGACAGGAACGGACATACTTGACGGCACACCCGCCCCGAGGAGGAGTCCGTGCGCGGATCGCGAGCGATGGCCGGTGAGCTCGCCGCCTGGTGGTGCTGGGCGGGGCTGGCCGCGGCGATGCTCGCCCTTGCCTCGGCTCGCATCGAATCACCGATCGTGCCAGTGGTGCTCGCGCTGGCGACGGGCACCGTGATCGTCACGTGGTACGCCTGGGCGCGCGGCCCGGTCAACTCCGCGGACCGGGTGACGTTCGCGCGGGCCGGGCTGACCTGCGCGGTGGCTGGCTGCCTCGGGGCCCTTTTTCTCGACGGCGCCCTGACCGCGCCGACTCCGCCCGGTTCGCTGCCCGTCTCGACCCTGCCCGGCCCCCTGGTGGCCGCCGTCGCGGGCGTGTCCCTGGCGCTGGACGCCCTCGACGGGTACGTCGCCCGGCGCCGCGGCTCCACCGCCCGCGGCGCCCGCTTCGACATGGAGTCGGACGCGCTGCTCATCGCGCTGCTCGCGCTCGCGGTCGCCCCGACCGTCGGCTGGTGGGTGCTGTCGATCGGCGCGGCCCGGTACGTCTTCGCCGGAGCCGGTCTCGCGCTGCCGTGGCTGACCGCCCCGTTGCCGCCGTCGACGGCCCGCAAAACCGTGGCCGCGGTGCAGGGCGTCGCGCTCGCGGTGACCGCCTCCGGGCTGCTACCGGTGCCCGCCGCCCAGGTCGTGTGCGCGGCGGCGTCGGCGGCGCTGGCCTGGTCGTTCGGCCGCGACACGCGGTGGCTGTGGCGGCATCGGGGGGCTGCGCCGGCGTGGCAGCGGGTGCCGGCGTGGCTGGGCGCGACGGCGAAGGTCGGCACCGGCGTCGCGATCCTGGGATTCCTCGCGGCCCGGTTCGGCACCGACGGGTTCGTCGAGGGAGCCGGTGCGCTGACCCCCGCGACCGTCGCGTGCGCCCTCGGCATCGGGCTGCTGACGACGATCGGCAGCGCGCTGCGATGGCGGCTCGTGGCCACCCGGCTCGGCGCGCTGCACCTGCGGCTGACGCAGGCGGTCGGCGCCTACTACCGCTCGCTGTTCCTCAACGCGTCGCTGCCCGCGGGGATCGTCGGCGACGCCGAGCGCGCGGTGCGGCACGCCGTCTCCAGCGGCGCACCCGGGCCCGCCGCCCGGGCCGTGGTCTTCGAGCGGCTCAGCGGGCAGGTGGCGCTGTGGGTCGTCACGGCGGTCGCGCTCGCGACCGGCCCCGCCTGGCTGGGCGCGTGGGCCTCGCCGGTCGAGTCGGCGGTCGGGGTCGGGCTGCTGCTCGGGCTCCTTGCCGCGCTGCTGGTCGGGGTCGTCGCGACCCGCCGCGCATCCCGTCACGGAGACGGTCGCGTGCGCGGCCAGCTGCGTCGCCTGCTCGCCGCCGACACGTGGCCGCAGGTCACGGGCCTGTCACTGGCCGTGCTCGCCGGGCACGTCGCGCTGTTCCTCGTCGCGGCCCGAGCCGTCGGCGCCCAGGAGCCCGTGACCACCCTGCTCCCGCTGGTGCTGCTCGCGCTCGTCGCGATGGGGGTGCCGCTGAACGTCGGCGGGTGGGGGCCGCGCGAGGGGGCCGCGGCATGGGCGTTCGCCACCGCGGGCCTCGGGGCGCAGCTGGGCCTGAGCACGGCCGTCGCGTACGGCGTGCTCGCATTCGTCGCGAGCCTGCCCGGGCTGCCCGTGTGGCTCCTCGGGCGGCGCGCGCAGCCGGCGGCGGCCTCCGACGGCTCGACCACTCCGTCTGCCGCGCTCCGTCCGACCCGAGGCGCGGCTCGTGCCGCGAGAACCCCGGGGGTCCCGGCAACCCGCACCGACCGGGCGCGCGGCGAGCGCGGCCGGTTCGGGCGCGGGCGTCGAGACGGAGAGCGGAGGGCGGCATGAACGCGCACGACACGGCCCGCACCCACTGGCTCACCGGGCCGGATCGCGGGGAGCTGCGCGAGGAGCCGCTGGCGGCACCGGCTCCGGGCGAGGTGGTCGTGCGCGCCCGGTTCAGCGGGATCTCGCGGGGCACCGAACGGCTCGTGCGGCACGGCCGGGTGCCCGCCGCCGTCGCGTCGACGATGCGGGCTCCCTTCCAGCGCGGGGACTTTCCCTGGCCGGTCGCGTACGGGTACCTGTCGGTCGGCACCGTGGAGGCCGGGCCGGACCACCTGCTCGGGCGCGACGTTTTCTGCCTGCACCCGCACGCGGACCGCTACGTCGTGCCGGCCGAGGCGGTCACCGTGCTGCCCGACGGGGTGCCGCCACGCCGCGCGGTGCTCGCGGGCACCCTGGAGACGGCCGTCAACGCGTGCTGGGACCTCGCGCCGCTGCTCGGCGACCGGATCGCGGTGATCGGCGCGGGCATGGTCGGGGCGTCGGTCGCGGCACTGCTGCGCATGTTTCCCGTGGAACATCTCCAACTCATCGACGCGGACCCCGGCAAGGCGGCCTTCGCCGCGGCGCTCGGCATCGACTTCGCCACCCCGAACCAGGCCGCCGACGGCTGCGACAGCATCGTGCACGCCTCCGGCCACCCCGCCGGGCTGGCGCGAGCGCTGGAGCTCGTCGCCGACGAGGGCGAGGTGCTCGAGATGTCGTGGTACGGCGAGGGTGAGGTGCCGGTGCCGTTGGGCGCCGACTTCCACAGCCGGCGCCTGTCGGTGCGCGCGAGCCAGGTCGGCCGGATCTCACCGCGGAGACGGTCCTCCCGCAGCCACGCGGACCGTCTCGCCGTCGCGTTGCAGGCCCTGCGCGACCCGGTGTTCGACGAGTTCATCACCGGCGTCACGCCGTTCGAGCGCATCGAGGACGCCATGCGCGCGGTGCTGGCCGACGACGCCCGCGGCCAGCTGTGCCACGTCATCGACTACGCACAGTGACGTTGGACACCGAGATCGTTCAGTTCTGCATGGACGAGGACCACGCACGGGTCTCTCCGGACTGCTTGCTCCGACGGGTCCGAGGGTCAACCATGACCGGCATGCTCGGGCGATTCCTCACGATGCCGCGGCTGGCGCGCGCACCGATACTGGTGCAGCGCGCCGGCCTGGGCTGGCTGTTCGGTCCGCGCCTGCTGTTGCTGGAACACACCGGGCGCCGCAGCCGCGCAACGCGATTCACGACCCTCGAGGTCGTCGAGGACCAACGCCCGCAGGCGCTGATCGTCGCGTCCGGCTTCGGCGAACGGGCCCAGTGGTACCGGAACCTGCGCGCCCACCCGCAGTGTCACGTCTGGCACCAGTTCGCGCGTCGCGTGCCGGCGACCGCCGAACTCCTCGACCAGCAGGCCGGTGCCGCGGTGCTGGCGCGCTATCAACGGGCACATCCCCGGTTGTGGGCCCGGCTGCGCTCGGTGATCAGCGAGGCGACCGGCCAGGCGGATCCGCAGATCCCCGTCGTCCGGCTGCGCCTGGGCGGGTAGCGCCACGGCGGCCAGGCCACGTACTCCAGGCGCCTCTGCGCATGCGTCACAGCCGACGTTCTCGCGTCAGTGTCCGCTCAGTCGTCCGTGACGACCAGTTCGACCGGGATGTTGCCGCGGGTGGCGTTGCTGTACGGGCAGACCTGGTGGGCCCGCTCGACCAGCTCGACGGCCTTGGCGTGCTCGACGTCGGGGATGACGACCTCCAGCGTGACGTCGAGCTCGAACCCGCCGGTGTCGTTGGGGCCGATGCCCACGCGGGCGCCCACGCTCGAATCACCGAGCTCGACGCGCTCCTTGCGGGCGACCAACTGCAGGGCCGAGTGGAAGCATGTGGCGTAACCGGCGGCGAACAGCTGCTCGGGGTTGGCACCCTCGCCACTGCCTCCCATTTCCTTCGGGGTCGCCAGGTCGAGGTCGATCCGGCCGTCGACGGAACGGGCGTGGCCGTCACGGCCCGCCCCCGTCGCGATCGCTTCTGCGGTGTACAGGGTGGCCATGTGTTCTCCTTCGATGCCGCTGCGGTGTGCGGTGTCACGAGTTGCCGCGGGGTCGGCGGCTACGACCCCGGCAAGCGTACGATCTCGCCGTTGCGCGGCAGGTGACCGTCGAACGTGATCGGCAGGCCGCGCGCCCGCTCGATGTCGAGGGTGTCCACGGCCTGCACGTGCAGGTGTGGCTCGGTGCTGTTCCCCGAGTTGCCACACTCCCCGACACGGTCGCCGGCGCTGACCCGTCGGCCGACCCGCACACCGACACTTGTATTATGCAAATGGCACAATGCGACGAGGGGGCCACCCTCGCCGAGGGCGATCACGACGTGGTTACCGGCGAGCCCGACCCACCCGCGGGCGGCCCTGCGGCGCTGGGTCAGCGCGTAGCCGACCGACGGCAGTCCGCGATAGGCCGCGTGGTCGGGCTCCTCGTCGTGCGCCGCGACGACGATCCCGGAGACGGGAGCGAGCACCGATCGCCCGAAGCCGACGAACCGCTGCGGCGCCTCGGGTCGCACCATCGAGGAGGCCGTGACGCGCGCCGAACGGCCGTCGGCACCGACCGGCACGAAGTCGATGGCGTGGCTCGTCGCGAACAGCCAGGTGCCGTGGCTGGGCACCCGGTTCGCGGGACTGTTCTGCACGAGCCAGTCGCCGCGGAACGGGTAGGCCAGGTCAACGGTCTCCGGTGTCGTCATCGATGTCGCGACAGCACGCCGTCAGCTCGCAGTGATGTCGGCCGCGAAGCCGTCGGGCTGCGAGCGCAGGAACTCCATGTCGTCGGCGCCGACCGTGCCCAGCCGCACGATGCCGTTGAAGTAGCCCACCGGCTTGTAGTAAAGAACCAGCACATTGTCCGGCGCGTAGTAGCCGATGTCGTTCGCCTGCGCGGCCGACCCTGTGGGCACCCCGTCCACGCTCAGCGGAGCCGGTAGGGTCGCCAGCTTCTCCTGACCGCCGTAATCGCGGAAGGTCAGGCTCAGCGGCAGCTGCGCGATGAGGTCGCGGGAGGTCGCGCTGTCGTTCAGCTCGGCCTCGATGGCCCGGTCCCCGACGGTGATCGTCACTGCGCTCACGGCGCCTCCATTCCGGGTCGGGTCGGCGGTCGCGTGGTCGGTTGTCGCACTCGGTTGGGACAACGGAGCCGAGGCCGCGCCCGGAGCCGGTTCCACCCCCGACGACGAGCAGCCCACCAGCAGCACCGTTGCCGCGAGCGTCACGGCCGCCCTGGCGGCGCCGCGACGACTCACCGGCGCGAGCGGATGCCGAACCGGTTGCCCTCGGGGTCGGCGACGATGGCGAGGGCGGTACCGCCTCCGACGTCGGTGGACTCCTGCAGCACGGTGGCGCCGGCCTGGCGCAGCGCGTCCAGGGTGGCTTCGACGTCGTCGGAGTCGAGGTAGGGCACGACGCCGGCGGGCAGGTCGGGACCCTGCCGCGGGGCGAGCCCGAACTCGCAGCCGTCGACGTTGAAGCCGACGTACGAGGGCAGGTCGGTGTGCGGCTCGGCACCGAGCGCCGTCGCGTACACGGCCTTGGCCGCGGCGACGTCATCCACGTTGACGACGATGGTCTTGAAGGCGGGCATCGGTCTCCTCCGGTGAGGTTCACGGGGGCGAGACGCCGGGCGGGGCCCGACGGCCGTGGCGCAATGGTGTGCAGTGTGGCACGCGCCACGGCAGGGCGCACCCGCGTTCGCCCGTCATCGGCGGCGAACTCGGCGGCCGACTCCCGGTTAGCGGCCTGGTTAAGGTGGACGCGCCCCCGCGTTCGAGAGGTGAGCCGTTCATGCGCGTTCCCGAGGCACTGGTGCCGTTGGCCCTGCGAGCGACCCGCGCCAACCGCGCGTTCGTGTCGCCGGAGCTGGCCCGCGAGCGGATCGCGGAGCGCTCCCTGCGACCGCAGTCGTTCCACCCGCCCCGGCGGCTCACCCGCCCGGTGACGATCACGGCGGCGCGGCACGACGGCTGGCCGGTCTACACGGTGGCGCCGAAGGGCCCCGCGCCGCGCGGGGCCGTCGTGTACACGCACGGCGGCGCCTGGGTCAACGAGATCGTCCTGCCGCATTGGCGGCTCGTCGAGCAGATCGCCGCGGAGTCGGGCACCACCGTCATCGTGCCGATCTATCCGCTCGTGCCGTTCGGCACCGCGCGGGAGGTCGTCGGCACCGTCGCCGACATCGCGCTCCGAGCGGGCGACCGCTACGGCGTCGTGCGCCTGGCCGGAGATTCCGCCAGCGGGCAGATCGCGCTGTCCACCGCACTGGAACTCCGCGACCGGCACGAACTGCGGCTGCCCCGAACCGTTCTCATCGCCCCGGGGCTCGACCTGTCGTGGTCGAACCCGCAGATCCCGCAGGTCCAACCCGACGACCCGTGGCTCGCGGTGCCCGGCGGGCGGGTGTTCTCCGAGCACTGGCGCGGCGACCTGCCCGTCTCCGATCAGCGGGTCAGCCCGCTGGCCGCCGACCTCGCCGGGCTCGGACCGCTCAGCGTGTACATCGGCACCCGCGACATCCTCTCCCCCGACGTCCGGCTGCTCGTCGAGCGCGCCCGCGCCGCCGGCGTCGACGTCGACCTGCACGTCGGGGACGGCCTCGTGCACGTCTACCCGCTGCTACCCACCCGCGCGGGGCAGCTGGCCCGCGAGCAGATCGTCGCCGACCTTCGCGACTGACGCCGAAGACCCGAGCTACCCGCTCACGCTTGGCCCGCGAGATAGATCACCACGAGCAGCCCGTTGGTGGACAGGTGCAGCAGGATCGGCAGCCACAGGCGCCGGTATCGACTCCACAGGTAGCCGCAGGCAATCCCGAAGACCCCCTGGTTGGCGATGACGATCGCGACACCGATCCCGACACCGTGGCCGGCGGTGTGGCTGGCCAGGTGCATGAGTCCGAAGATCGCGGACGCCAGCAGGATCGCCGGCCAGCGCCCCCACAGCGCCTCGACGCGGGTCTGCAGCCAGTAGCGGTGGAAGATCTCTTCACCGATGCTTGCCGTCAGGGCGGTTGCGGTGGCCGCGACGACGAGCGTCGTCAGGTCGTAGCGGGAGAAGTCGGCGGCGGCGTTGCCGGGCCCGAACTGGGTGATCGCCTGATGCGCCGCGACAGCCGCCACCGCCCCGACGACAGCGAGCGCTCCCAGCCGCGGCCGGTCGACGACCACCCCCGGGCCGACCCGGCGGTGCAGCAGCCACAGGGAAAGGGCCGGCACCGCGAGCAGAACCACGATCTTGACGAGCACGTAGTCCTCGGGCTGCCACACCGGCAGGCGCATGACTGCGGGGAAAGCGATCGCGCACGCGACGAGCACCGCCAGGTCGATGCCGAGGCGCGGCCCGGGGCGCACGGGCGGGCCGTCGAGTCCGCGGCTGGTCAGGGCGCACACAGCGACAAGCAGCGCGACCGCGAGCCACGTCCAGGCGACGTGCGTGGTCGGGCTACCGGGGTCGCTCGAGGGCGTGATCTGACCACCGAGCGCGAGAAGCACGGTGGCCCCGGCGGCGGCGAACGCGACCGTCAGCAGCCCGACCAGCCATCGCCCGACGCGCGGAGCCGGTTCGGGTGGGTGGCGACGCTCCAGCCTCGCGCGCGAATCGTCCATCGGCCCTCCGGTCTTCGTGTCACGGTCGTGATAGTCACACCGTGTCACACTCGTGAGAAAAAAAACACACCGGCGGGGACCCGCGAAACGCGGACCGCAGCCGCGGGCCGCGCGTCAGGCCTCGGCGGGGTGGGCGGCGGCTTCCAGGGCACGCATCTGCACGTAGGTGGTTCGCAGCCCTTCAGCTGCCACTCCGACGCGGTCGTGGCGACGACCTCTCGCCAGGAGCGCCGCGGCCGGCTGGACCGGTTGCGCGGGGCCGGCAGCGTGACGGGCACGAAGCCGACGAGCACGGCGGCCGAGGCGAACGCGCCCGGTCGCAGCACGGCGGCCGCGCGCCGCGGCTGCAGGCCCAGCTGCCGCGCGGCGAGCCGGATCCCGATGGGCAGGGCGACATCCGCCGGCACGGCCAGCACCCGGGCGGGCGGCAGGCCGGCGGTCCACACGTCGAGGGCGGCGTCGGCGGGGGCGCCCGTCGTCACGTAGGCCCACGGCCGGTGGTGCGTGGCCAGGAGGTTGAGCAGGGCTTTGGCTCCGGGTCGCGGGGCTGCGGTCGCCCCGGAGTCGGTGTCGACCACGGCGTCGACGCTCACGAGAACGCCGTCCAGGGCCAGGGTGTCGTCGAGGAGGTCGGCGAGCTCGAACATCGGTCTTTCCCTCCGGTAGGAGTTGTCGATATCGATGGTTGTTGATTACCTGATCACGTGCAACGACCAGCTCGCCACAAGATGATCATTCGGGCGATGACCCCGCGCCGCACCAGCGTCGATGCGCTCGTCGACCTCACCGGCGCGTCCCCGATCACGATCCGGCGCGATCTCGCCGACCTCGAGGGACACGGGCTCATCAAGCGGGTGCACGGCGGGGCGGTCGCGGTCGAGCGACGCGGCCGGCGCACGATGCCGTACGCGTTGCGCGCGACGCAGGACCTGGAGCGCAAGGAGGCGATCGCGGCGGTCGCGGCCCGTCTCATCGACGAGGACGAGGCCGTCGTGCTCGACAACGGCACGACGAACGACGCCCTGGCCCGCGCGCTCACCGGTCGGAGCCTGACGGTGCTGTGCATGTCGCTGCACGCCGCGGTGGCGCTCGGCGCGCACCCGGCCACCCAGGTCATCGTGCCCGGCGGGCTGATCGCCGCCGACACCCTCTCGGCCACCTCGGCGGCGTGCATCGAGGCCGCCCGCGGCATCCGCGCCGACGTCGCCGTGCTCGGCGCGGTCGCGGCCACCGCGCGCCACGGTCTGACGACCACCACGTGGGAGGACGCCCAGATCAAACGCGAGATCACCCGCTCGGCCACCCGACGAATTCTCCTCGCCGACCACGAAAAGCTGACTCGCACAGCGAGTTTCCGGTTCGCCGGACTGGAGGACCTGGACGATCTGATCACCACCCGACAGTCTCCGGCCGACCTGCTGGAGGAGTTCCGGGACGCGGGGGTGCAGGTGCACCTCGCGGACTAGGGGCGCCCGGTGCGGCCCAGGCATCTCGAGCCGTCCAAGCGGATCGGCACTAGCCTGGCGCCACCATTGGCCCACGGTCGGCCCGGCGATCGGGCTCCGCGACGGCACGGAGGCCCGTCATGACATCCGCCGGCGAGTTCACCGACGCCCCCGAGGAGTTCCGCGGCGACGTGCCCGGCGAGGGCACCCACCCACAGCCGCACGGACCGGATCTCGCGGGCACGGCTCGCGCGGTCGTCGGCGCGTCCCACCCCGGCCCGACCCTGACGGTGACCGCGCTGACCGCGTTGCTGGCCTCCGGCTCCCGGCTCACTGCGCGCCGCGCGGGTCAGGTCGTCGCGGCGGTGCTGCTCGGGCAGCTCTCGATCGGCTGGGGCAACGACCTCGCCGACGCCGACCGGGACCGCGCGGTGGGGCGATCCGACAAACCCGTGGCCAGCGGCGCCGCGGACCCCCGGCTCGTCGTGGGCCTGGTCGCCGGCGCCCTCGGCGCGTGCGCCGCCCTGTCGGGCCGGCTGGGTCGACGCGCCGCGCTGACCCACATGGGCCTCGTCGTGATCTCCGGCCACGCCTACAACCTCGGCCTCAAGGGCACGCGGTGGTCGTGGCTGCCGTACGCCGCGGCGTTCGGTGCGCTGCCGTCGGTCGTCACGCTGGCCCGCCCGCGTCCGGCGCCCGCCCCGCCCCGGGTCACGGGGCTGGCCGCCGCCCTGGGGGTCGGCGCACACCTGCTCAACGCGATCCGGGATCTCGACGACGACGCGCGCACCGGCGTGCGCGGACTGCCGCACCGGCTCGGCGAACGCCGGAGCCGGTTGCTGGCCGCGAGCCTGTTGACCGGCGCCTCCGCGGTGCTCGCGGCGACCGGGCGGGGCCTGTCGGCGCGCGGGCGGGGCGCGCTGCTGGCCCTCAATACCGTGCTGGCCGGGGTGGCGGTGACCGGTGCGGGCCGCGCCCCGTTCCGCGCGGCGAGCGCGATGGCGCTGCTCGACGCCGTGGCGCTCGTCGCCGAGGGCCACGCGATCCCAGCACCCGTCCCCGCCCGGACGGCGACCGCGAAACGGACCGTCGCGGGAACCGGCTCCGGCTGACCTCCGGGGCACTCGCCTTGGCCATGCGTCCCCGCCGACGTTATGCGAAGTTTGCTCTACCGCGGCGGCGATCCGGCGCCGCGCGCACCCAGCGCAAGGAGACCCCGTGCCCACTCACGTGCTCAGCGCGCGCGGGGTGTTGCCGTCGCACCGTTACACCCAGGCGCAGATCACCGCCCAGGTGCTGAGCACGTTCGGCGCGAGCGTGGACGCGCGGTTCACCCGGCGGCTGCACGAGAACGCCGGAGTGAGCACGCGCCACACCGCGCTGGCGCTGGACCGCTACGGGGAGCTCACCGATTTCGGGCAGGCCAACGACGAGTTCATCGCGGCGGCGGTGCAACTGGGCTCGCAGGCCGTACGGGAGGCCGTCGCGGCCGCCGGGGCGGAGCCGGCGGACGTCGACGTGATCGTCTGCGCCACGGTCACCGGCCTGGCGGTGCCGTCGCTCGAGGCCCGCATCGCCGCGGCGGTGGGCTTGCGGCCCGACGTCGTGCGCGTGCCGCTGGTCGGGCTGGGGTGCGTGGCCGGGGCCGCCGGCCTGGCCCGCCTCGACGACTATCTGCGCGGGCGGCCTGCGCGGCTCGGGGTGCTCGTCACCGTCGAGCTGTGCTCCCTGACGTGGCAGCGCGGCGACTCCTCCGCCGCCAACCTCGTGGCCAGCGGACTCTTCGGAGACGGTGCCGCGGCGGTCGTCGCCTGCGGCGAGCAGCATCCGGCGGCCGGTCGCACCCGATCAGCGCCCGCAGCGCCCGCGCTCGAGGTGCTCGACTCGCGCAGCATCCTGTACCCGCGCTCCGAACGCACGATGGGCTTCGACGTCGGCGCCTCGGGCCTGCGGATCGTGCTCGACGCCGGGGTCCCGGACCTCGTGCGCGCCCACGTCGGCGAGGATGTCGACGCGTTCCTCGCCGGGCACGGGCTGACGCGCTCCGACCTCGGCTTCTACGTCGCGCACCCCGGCGGGCCGAAGGTGCTGGAGGCGCTCGAGGACGCGCTCGGGGTCGATCGCGAGGCGCTCGCCGTCACGTGGCGATCCCTCGACCGCATCGGCAACCTCTCCTCGGCCTCGGTGCTGCACGTGCTCGCGGACACCCTCGCGCAGCGCCCACCGCCGGCCGGGCGGCTGGGCCTGCTGCTCGCCATGGGACCCGGGTTCTGCTCCGAGCTCGTCCTGCTGCGGGCGCTGGCGCCCTCCGTCGACTCAGTCGACACAGCCGACACACCCGACTCGGGCCACACAGTCGACTCAGCCACCGGACGGGAGACCCGATGAGCCTGGGGTTATATGCGCTGCTCATCGCGCTGGTGGCGGCCGAGCGGGTGGCCGAGCTGGTGGTGTCACGCCGCAACGAGGCGTGGTCGATGGCCCGCGGCGGCCGGGAGTTCGGCGCGGGGCACTACCCGCCGATGGTGGCGCTGCACAGCCTCCTGCTCGTCGGCGCGCTCGTCGAGGTGGCGGTGCTCGGGCGGGGCTTCGTGCCGTGGCTCGGCTGGCCGATGCTCGCCCTCGTCGCGGCGGCGCAGGCGTTGCGCTGGTGGTGCATCGCGTCGTTGGGGCGGCGCTGGAACACGCGGGTCATCGTCGTCCCGGGTCTACCGCCGGTCACCCGCGGCCCGTACCGCCTGCTGCGGCACCCGAACTACGTCGCGGTCGTGCTCGAGGGCATCGCGTTGCCGCTCGTGCACTCGGCGTGGCTCACCGCGGTGTGCTTCACGGTGCTCAACGCGGCGCTGCTCACCGTGCGGATCCGCTGCGAGAACGCGGCCCTGGCCACGTTGCCACCGGCTCGATGATCGACCTGCTCGTCGTCGGAGGCGGTCCGGCCGGCCTGGCCACCGCGCTGCACGCCGCGCGCGCCGGCCTGGACGTGCAGGTGTGGGAGCCGCGAGCGGCTCCGGTCGACAAGGCCTGCGGCGAGGGACTCATGCCGACGGCCGTCGCGGCCCTCGCCGAACTCGGCGTCGACCCGGCAGGGGCGGACCTGACCGGCATCCGTTACGTCGCGGGCGCCCGCTCGGCGAGCGCACCCTTCCGCTCCGGGCTCGGGCGCGGGGTGCGCCGCACGACGTTGCACGCCGCGCTGCACTCCGCAGCCCTCGCCGCGGCCGTGCCGGTGCGGCCGCAGCGGTTCTCGACCCTCACCCAGGACGAGGAGTCGGTCACCGTCGACGGCGTCCGAGCGCGCTACGTCGTCGGCGCGGACGGCCTGCACTCGGCGGTCCGCGCGGCCGCCGGGCTGGGCGCTCGACCGGCCGGGTTGCGGCGGTACGGTCAGCGGCGGCACGCCCGGGTGGCGCCGTGGACCGACCGGGTGGAGGTGCATTGGGGGCCGAGCGCCGAGGCGTACGTCACCCCGCTCGGCTCGGGCGAGGTCGGGGTGGCGCTGCTGACCACCCGACGCGCCCCGTTCGCCCACCTCCTGACCGAGTTCCCCGAACTGTCGGAGCGATTGGCGGGTGCGCAGATGTCGCCGACGCTGGGCGCGGGGCCGATGCTGCAGCGCACCCGGGCCCGAACCGCCGGGCGAGTGCTGCTCGTCGGCGACGCCGCCGGGTACGTCGACGCGCTGACCGGCGAGGGCGTCGCGCTCGCCCTCGCCCAGGCCCGGGAGGCGGTGGCGGCCTGCGCTGCCGGCGACCCGGTCTCCTACGAAGGGGCCTGGCGGCGAGTGAGCCGCCGGTACCGTCTCCTCACCCACGCCCTCGTGCTCCCCACCCAACTGCCCGCCGCACGAAACCGACTCGTGCCGTTGGCCGCCGCGTTCCCGAGAGTGTTCGCCGGCGCGGTCGACGCTCTCGGCGGGTAGCCCGCGTCACCCGTTCAAGAGCGCGTCCTCGAACGGGAACCGCGAAAGCACCTCGACGCCGGTCGGCGTGATGAGCACCTGCTCCTCGAGCTTGACGCCCTCGTGGCCGCCCTCGCGGCCGATGTAGCTCTCGACGCAGATCGTCATGCCGGGCACGATCTCGCCGTCGTAGCCGGCGGTCGGAAAGTCGCCGTGGTGGTACAGGTACGGGTACTCCCCGGTCATGCCGCAGCCGTGCGCGGACAGGTAGTAGCGGTTGACGTAGAACTCCTCGGGGATGTCCCACGCCTCGCGGGCGTAGTCGCGAAAGCTCATGTGCGGGCGCAGGATCGAGATGTTGTGACCGACCTGCTCGCGGGCGAGTCGGTACAGCTCGCGCTGCTCGCGCGTCGGCGCACCGGGCCCGGAGTGGAAGGTGCGGGAGAAGTCCGAGTAGTAGCCGTGGCAGCCGACGACGTCGGTGTCGAGGGCGATGAGTTCGTCGGGCCCGATGACGTTGTCACTGGTCTCCTGGAACCACGGGTTGGTGCGGCTGCCGGCGCTGAGCAGCCGGGTCTCGATGTAGTCGCCGTTCTGTGCGATGACCGACGCGTGCAGCACCGACCACAGCTGCGCCTCGGTCAGACCGGGGCGGATCGCCTCCCGCAGCGCCGCGACCCCGATCTCCGTCGCCCGCAAGGAGGCGGTGACGCACGCGAGCTCCTCGGCGGACTTCACGCTGCGGGCCAGTTCGAGGGCGTGCTGGGCGTCGACGACGCGCACCCCCGCGGCGGCGAGCGCGATCGCGACCCCGGCGTTGAGCCGCTCGAGCCCGACGGTGGGCTTCGGCCCGACGAGCCGGGTCAGCTCCGCGGCCATGTCGGCGGCCCAGGCCCGATCGACGTCGACGATGTGTTGACCGGCTGCAACAAAGCTCGCGATGCGCGCAGGGCGGACCTCGTCGATGGTCTCCAGCCCGGCGGCCAGGTGCAGACAGCCGGTGAACTCGAAGAGGATGCTGCGCTGCGCGGTGAGCAGCAGGTAGCTCGACGGGGCGTTGCGCATCGAGAAGACCTGCATGTTGCGCGCGCCGGTGGCGTACCGGATATTCACCGGGTCGGAGACGATCAGCGCGTCGACCCCGAGCCGCTCCATCTGCGCGCGCACCCGGCCGAGCCGGTAGCCGCGCACGGCGACGAGATCGATACCGTCGGCGGGTTCGCGGCCGAGCTGGGCCAGGCCCTCGATGTCGCCGCGCTCGGCGTGCCAGTCCAGTTCGGTCATGCCCTCACTGCTCCCAGGGCGGGGTCCAGTCGCCGGCGAGGCGGAAGCTGAGACCGGCATCCTCCTCGATCTGCCGGGCCACGTGCAGTTCGGCGGTGTCGCGGCCGTACCGGTCGCCGGCGCGGGCGAAGGTCTCGTGCGCGGCGACCGTCATCGGCAGCGGGGCCTGCACCTCGTGCGACAGCTCGGCGATGAGGCCGAGGTCTTTGAGGCACAGGTCGAGGGTGAACGACGGGTCGTAGTGGCCGGCGAAGATCGACGGGGCGTCGTGCCGGGCGACGAATGAGTCACCGACGCTGGCCTTGATCGCCTCCCACAGCACGCCGAGGTCGACGCCGTGCTGGCGGCCGAGGGCGAACCCCTCGCCGAGCGCGGCGGCGTGCACGAACCACAGCTGGTTGGTGACGAGCTTGACGACGTTGCCGGTGCCGAGCGCGCCGCAGTCGATGACCCGGCCCAGGTGCTCCAGCACCGGGCGGGCCCGCGCGACGACGTCGGGACCGCCTCCGAGGAAGAGGGTCAGGGTGCCGCCGCGGGCGCCGTCGACGGCCCCGGTGACGGGCGAATCGGCCACCGCCACCCCGGCCGGCGCCTCCTGGGCGAGCGCGTGCAGCAGGGGCACGCTGTTGGTCGTCAGGTCGACCCAGGCGGAGCCGGGCCGCAGGGCTGCGAGCACCCCGCCGGCGCGCATGAGCGCCTCGCAGTGGTCGGGCCGGGGCAGCGAGGTGAGCAGCAGGTCGGCCTCCGCGGCAGCGTCGATGGCTGAGTGCGCGGCGCGTGCACCCGCCGCGACGACCGCCTCCAGGCGCTGCGGATCAAGGTCGTAGGCGTGCACGGTGTAGCCGGCCCGGGCCAGCCGCGCGCACATGGGGCCGCCCATGGTGCCGAGGCCGATGAAGCCGAGGGTGGGTCGCTCCGACATGTCGCCGTCCGATCTACGTGGGTCTTCCGGGAACAGCTAAGGGCACCCCAGCAGCCGGGCAGTCCCGGCGTCAACCACTGAGCATCGGCCGCGGTCGCGCGGATTCGTGTGTCGTCGGTCGCCCCCGGCGGCCCGCCCGGCGGACCGCTCGCGCGCCGGGCATCCTGGAGGGGTGCCCGACTACAGCCCCGAACAGCCCCTGCGAGACGACATCGACGCGACGAGCGGACCGCTCGTGCTCGCGTTCGGCACCGAATGGTGCGGCTTCTGCCTCGCGGCGGACCGCTACATCTCCCCCGCGCTCGCCGACCAGGCTCAGGTGCCGGTCATCGGCGTCGAGGACGGGCCGGGCCGGCCGCTCGGGCGCTCGTACCGCGTGAAGCTGTGGCCGACGCTGGTGTTCCTGCGCGACGGCGTCGAACTCGACCGCGTCGTGCGCCCCGGCAACCGCGCCGTCATCGACGACGCCCTGGCCAAGATCACCGCCCCCCTTCCCTGAGCCCCCTTCGCTGAGAACTGCGCTTCACGGTCGCGACTGCGGTCCGTCTCGCAGTCCTCACCACGACACGCAGTTTCGAGGGACGTTGGGCGAGGGAATACCAGCCATCGCGGTTTGTTGACACGTCACATGAAGCGCATCGGTTTTCTGTCCTTCGGGCACTGGACCCCGCACCCGCAGTCGGCGACGAGGTCGGCCTCCGACGCATTGCTGCAGTCGATCGAGCTCGCGGAGGCGGTGGAGCAGCTCGGCGGTGACGGCGCCTACTTCCGGGTGCACCACTTCGCGCGTCAGCTGGCGTCGCCGTTCCCGCTGCTCGCGGCGGTCGGGGCGCGCACGCAGCGCATCGAGATCGGCACGGGCGTCATCGACATGCGCTACGAGAACCCGCTGTACATGGCCGAGGATGCGGGCGCGGCCGACCTCATCTCGGGCGGCCGGCTGCAGCTCGGGATCAGCCGGGGATCGCCGGAGCAGACCATCGAGGGCTACCGGTACTTCGACCACCACCCCCGCGAGGGTGAGACCGACGCGCAGATGGCGCGGCGGCACACGGCGCGGTTCCTGGAGGTCATCGAGGGTGCGGGCTTCGCGCAGCCGAATCCGCAGCCGATGTTCCCGAACCCGCCCGGCCTGCTGCGCGTCGAGCCGTATTCGGCGGGCCTGCGCGAGCGCATCTGGTGGGGAGCCGGGTCGCGCGACACCGCGCGCTGGGCCGCCACCGAAGGCCTGAACCTCATGAGTTCCACGCTGCTCACCGAAGACGCGGGCATGCCGTTCCACGAGCTGCAGGCCGAGCAGATCCGGCTGTTCCAGGACGCGTGGCGCGCGGCGGGCCACGACCGTGAGCCGCGAACCTCGGTCTCCCGCAGCATCTTTCCGCTCGTCAGCGACCAGGACCGCGCGTACTTCGGGTTGGAGCGGCACAGCTCCGACCAGGTCGGGATCATCGACGGTGGCCGCGCCACCTTCGGCAAAACGTATGCGGCGGAGCCCGAGGAGCTGGTCCGCCAGCTCGCCGCCGACGAGGCGATCACGGCGGCCGACACCCTGCTGCTCACCGTGCCGAACCAGCTGGGCGTCGACTACTGCGCGCACGTCGTCGAGCAGGTCCTCGCCGTCGGACGCGAGCTCGGCTGGCGCTGAGGGGCGACCAACTATGTGGTCCGCATCAGACTGATGCTCGTATGATGCAGACATGCGTACAACGGTCGATCTCCCCGAGGCGGTACATCGGCGTGCCGTCCAGTTGGCCGCGTCACGGAGGCAGTCGCTGTCGTCGCTGATCGCGGAGATGACGATCCGGGGCATGGCGCTCTCGGGCGAACCGGTCGTCATCTCCCGCAGCCAGCACTCCGGATTTCCCACGATCGACCTGGCGCGCAGCGTCGTCACCAGCGACGACGTCGCTGATGCGCTGGATGACGAGTGACCACTTACCTGCTCGACGCGAACGTGCTCATCGCCCTGGCGGTACCTCAGCACGTGCATCACGAGCGGTGCGACCGATGGCTCGCCTCCATCGCGTCCTTCGCCACGTGCCCCATAACGCAGGGTGCGGTGGTGCGTTTCCTCGTGCGGTCCGGCGAACTCGCCTCCGACGCCCAACGCTGGCTCGAGGCCGTGGCAGCCCGCACGGACCACGCCTTCTGGCCCGACGACATCCCGTTCGCAGCAACCGACTTGACCGATGTGTCCGGGCACCGTCAGGTGACCGACGCCTATTTGCGCTCGCTGGCGCTGGCCCGCGGCAGCCTCGTCGCGACTCTCGACGAGCCCATGTCTCGGTTGCCCGGTGGTTTCCTGATCCCGCGGATCGTCCCGCGCGGCTTGTAGACGGACAACGCGGTCATCACGCCGAACGCGAGCAGATTGCCCACCCCCAGCGCGACGATCCTTGCCGAGAGCGCCTGGGCGGCGGCCGGGGTGCCGTCGGCCACCGACTCCTCGATCCAGCGGCCGATTCCGACGGTGGAGGCGAGGATGACAACCACGGTGAGCACGAGTTTGATCGTCACCCACCAGTGCACGAAGAGCCCCCAACGGGTGCCGAGCGAGACGACGAGCCCGCTGATGAGCGCCCCGAACGCGGCGGGGATGACCACCCACGTGTCGATGAGCCGGATCGCGTGATGCGCCAGCAGTGGGGTGAGTTCGCCGCCGGGTCGCGACCAGGCGTGTGCTCCGAGCGAGACATTCGCCGCCCCGGCGCCGAGCCATCCGACGGAGAACACGACATGGGCGAGCAGCCACGCCTTGCGGGCGGCCGGTGAGAGCTGAGCGCGCCGCCCGCGCTGCTCAGGACCCATCGGCCGGCTCGTCGAGGCGCTCACGAACTGCTCGAAGGTGCTCGACGAACGTCGGCACTGCCGCGCTCGGCAGACCGATCGCCGCCGGCGCGTTGAGAGCCTCCACCTGTGGGCGCACGACCGCCAGCAGGTCGAGGCCGATCGGGGTGATGCCGATTCCCGCTGCCCGACCGCGGCCCGGCGGCCCGGCGCGCCGGACCAACCCTCGGGCCAGCAGGGAGTCGATGAGAGGGTCCATGCTCTGCGGGGTCACCAAGACAGCCCGGGCCAACTGCGCCTTGGTGAAGTCATCGCCGTCGGCGAGGCAGGCAAGAACGCCGAACTGGTTGGGGGTGAGCCCGTGCTCGACGAAGAGCTCTCGAAAGCGCCGGGCCACGACCTGATGGGTCTGCACCAACTCCCACAGGGGCAGCAGCGCCTTGGTCATGGTCGCCCCCGCGGGCGCCGCGTCCTCGATCGCACCTTCGCACAGTATCAGTCGCCTGATACTAGTCCGGACGGCGTCAGCCCGCCCGAGTCGCCCCTACCCCGCGGCCAGCCGATCGAGCACGGGCGCGAACTGCCGCGCGAGGGCCCCGTTGACCCCGACGACGCTGATGTCCGATTCCTCGTGCCGGCGCTCCAACTCCCGGCCAACCGACGGGTGCACATCATCGAAATCACCCCGACCGGGCGGGCGCGGTTCCACCGGTCACGCGACGCCGCCGCCCGGTTCGACGCTCAGCTCCGCGCCGGTTTCACCCACGACGAACTCGAGGCGCTCACGAACGCGCTCACCCGGTTGGCCGCGAACGCGCAGGGGCGCTGACATCTCGGACGGTCACCCGACGCGCTCGCAGAGCGAGACGATGATCCCTTCCGGCCCGCGGACGTAGGCCATCCGCCAGGCCCCCTCGTACTCGCCGACGCCACCGACCAGCCCGTAGCCCTCGCCGGCCGCCCAGGCGATCGCGGCGTCCAGGTCGTCGACCTCGAAGGCGACGTTGCGCAGCCCGAGCTCGTTGGGCATCGCAGCGCCCGAGCCCCCCGATAGTCCCGAGCCGGAGACCGACTCCGGCCGCACGAACCGGGCGAGCTCGAGCCTGGCACCGTCGGGCGTCGTGAGCATGACGATCTCGGTGCGGGAGTCGGGGATGCCGGACACGGTCTCCAGAAACTCGCCTTCGACGAAGGTCCGGCCCTCGACCTGCAGGCCGAGCGCGACGAAGAAGCCGGTGACGGCGTCGAGGTCGGTCACGGTGATGCCGACGTGGTCGAAGCGCGGGAGGCGTGCCATGCCCTCATCCTCGCGGGCCGTCATGCCGCCTTCTCCAAACTCAGCAGTGTTGTCTTGGCATCCAGGCCGCCGATGTAGCCGCCGAGGCTGCCGTCGGTGCGCAGCACTCGGTGGCACGGCACGACGACCGGCAGGGGGTTCGTCGCGCACGCGGTGCCGACCGCTCGCACGGCCCGCGGATTGCCGACGAGCTCGGCGACCTCCTTGTAGGAGCGGGTGTGGCCGTACCCGATGCGCGGCAGGAAGCGCTGCACGATCTGCCGGAACCCGCTCGAGAGCGCGTAGTCCAGGGGCACGTCGAACTCGTGGCGCTCACCCGCGAAGTACTCCTCCAGTTCCACCGCGACCGCGTCCAACCGACTCGGGACGAGCAGGATGCGAGGGCTGACCTTCGTCGCGAGGGCCGCCAGCACGGAGTCGAACCCCTCGGTCTCGTAGGCCACTCGCACCAGGCCCTTCGGCGTCGCGGCCAGCAGCAGCGGCCCGACCGGGCTGTCGAACACGCGGTAGGCGACGTCGAGGAGACCGTCGTTCTGGGCGCGGGCGGCCAGGGCGGCGTGCAGGCGCGTGAGGTCGTCTCCCGACACCGGGAACAGGTCGTGGCTCATCGGGATGCCCCTTTCGGTGATTCGCCGGCGCCGTAGGTTCGCCGCAGACTCTTGATGCCGTCCGCTGCCGCCCGGCGCACCGCCTCCGGGGTGCCACCGATGAGTTCCGCCGTCTGGGCATGTGGCAGGCCGCCGAGATAGTGGTAGGCGATCGCGAGTCGTTGTCGTTCGGGCAGCGCGGCCACCGCCTGCCACACGCCGTATTCGTCGCCGCCGGGGTTACCGACCGACGAAGGCCGCTCGGGCAGCTCGGCCGGGATCGCGTGCCTGGCCCGGAGGCGGGTCACGTCGATCGCCTTGCGGCGCGCCACCCGCACGAGCCACGCCTCCACGTTCGTGTCCTCCGGCAGCTCCGGCCACGAACGCAGCGCCGCCACGAACGTCTCCGACCACGCGTCGTCGGCGTCGGCGCCGGGGCCGAGCACGGCACGGCACACGCGCAACACGGTGGCCCCGTGCCGCGTCACGGCCCGCTCGAATGGCTCCTTCATCGTCATCGCACCGTAGACGCATCAGCCGCGCCGAACGTGAGATCGACCCGCTTAGAGACCTGTGCCGGACCGACAGGATCGGGGTCGCCCCCGCGAGAATCGGCGCATGGAGACGGTCACGATTCGGGCCGAGGTCGACGCCGACGCCGCGGCGATCACGCGGATCGTGGAGCTGTCGTACGCGCCGTACATCGCCCGCATGTCTCGCCGGCCGGCGCCGATGGATCAGGACTACGCGCACCTCATCGCGAACGCGCAGGTGTGGGTGGCGCAACGGCGCGAAACGATCGTCGGCGTGGCGGTCGCCCACCTGCGCCTCGACCACGTGCTTCTGGAGAACGTCGCGGTGCATCCGCGGGTCCAGCACGCGGGAGTCGGCAGGCTGCTCATGCGCACGGTCGAGGGCTACGCCGCCGGCCACGAGCGGCGCGAGGTGCGGCTGTACACCAACGAGGCCATGACCGAGAACCTCGAGTTCTACCCCCGCCTCGGCTATCGGGAGAGCCATCGGGCCGTCGAGCACGGGTTTCGTCGGGTGTTCTTCGTCAAGACGCTGTCAGCGACGTGAGTCGCGCAGGGCACGCCCCTGTCGTACCGGGTGGTCACCGCCTCATGCAAGCGATAAGCCCGCAGCGAAGGAGGCGCACGCAGAGCCACCAATAGTTGATCAAAGCCTGTGTCCTCGGAGGTATTGCGTTGCAACTGAGTGCAATTGCCTCCGCATTCAGGGCGCGCTCACACCGCTCCTCTGCTTGAATCCCGGCATGAACGCTGCCTCGCGAGCGTCGACGACGACGCGTTCGCGCACTTGCGGGCACCGCGGGCCGCGACGAATTGTCGTCGCGTTGACCGCCGGCAGCCTGGCCATGACGCTGGCGACGGCCGGAGCCGGAGCCGCCACCGCGCGCACCGAGCGCCACCCCGACCCGAAGCCCCGGATCGACCCGCTGTCGGTGAAGACGCCGTCGGAGCTGTACGACGACCTGTTCGTCCAGGTGCAGATGCGCGACATCTTCGTCGACGGCAAGACGTTCGTCGACGCGGTGCCGAAGCGCCCGGTCGCCGACATCATGAAGGATTACCAGCGGCAGAAGCCCAGCACGAACGCGGCCTTGAAGGCTTTCGCGCTGAAGAACTTCGTCGTCCCCGGCGTCAACGACGGCCCGCCCACAACGGTCCCGGTCACCAAGGGCGCATCGCTCCAGCAGCACATCAAGGAACTCTGGCCGCACCTGACCCGCCCCGCCGTGAAAAGCGTCAAGGGCGGCTCAGCCTTGTCCTTGCCCGAGCCTTTCGTCGTGCCGGGTGGACGATTCCGGGAGATGTACTACTGGGACAGCTACTTCACCATGCTCGGCCTCAAGGAAGACGGGCAGAACACGGTGATGGAAAGCACGATCAACGACTTCGTGTCGCTCGTGGAGCGATACGGGCACATCCCCAACGGCACGCGCTCGTACTACCTGAGCCGGTCTCAGCCGCCGTTCCTGTACCTCATGGTCGGCCTCTCGGAGACGACGAACGATCGCGTCAAGGCCCGGCGGCTGGCGGCGGTCAAGGCCGAATACGCGTACATGACCTCGAAGGCCCGCACGGTGTCGATGCCGGACGGCTCGAAGCTGCAGCACTACTGGGATGCCCGGGCGACCCCGCGTGACGAGTCCTACCTGGAGGATGTCGAGACGGCACACAAGTCCGGGCGCCCGAAGGCGCAGGTCTATCGCGACCTTCGGGCCGGCGCCGAGAGCGGCTGGGATTACAGTTCCCGGTGGTTCGCCGACGGCAGGTCGATCACGACGATCGACACGACGAACATCGTGCCCGTCGACCTCAACAGCCTGCTGTACGGAATGGAGAGATCGATCGCGCAGGGCTGCCGTGAGGCGGCGGACCGCGCGTGTGCGCAGAGTTTCACGAAGAAGGCCGATCGGCGCGCGAAGGCCATCAACACCTATCTGTGGAGCAGCTCCCAGAAGCGGTACGGCGATTGGGATGTCAAGAAATCCGCCATTCGTCCGGGGGTCACGGCGGCCACCGCCTTCCCGCTCTTCGTCGGGCTCGCCCCGAAATCCCGCGTCAACGACCTCGCGGCCACGATCAAAGCCCAGCTGCTGGCTCCGGGCGGGCTGCGCACCACGACGGTCAAGACCGGTCAGCAGTGGGATGAACCCAACGGCTGGGCGCCGCTGCAATGGGTCGCGGTCGAGGGGCTCGAGAAGAACGGGCAACACGCCCTCGCGAAAACGATCTCCGACCGGTTCCTCACCACCGTTCTCGCCGAGTACAAGCGCAGCGGAAAGCTCGTCGAGAAATACAACATCGAATCGCAAGCCGGCGGCGGAGGCGGCGAATACGAGCTCCAAGACGGCTTCGGCTGGTCGAACGGTGTCACGCGGGCGCTCATCGAGAAGTACGGCATGCCGACGACATAGCAGCTCGGAGCCGGGGTGGCCTCGACGGTTGTCCCGGCCACCGACGAGCGCCTCAGCCGCGGGCGCGCACCCACTCACCGCTCGGGGTGCGCACCCACCCCGACGGTCCCGCGGGAGCGGGGGTCGCGGTGCTCGACTGACGGCCCGGCGCGACGGGAGGAGCCTGGGTGGCGGCAGGGGCCGGCGCAGCGGAAGGCGTCTGCGCGCCGGAAGAGCTGCGCAGCCGGGCGAAGTAGGACGCCCACTGCTCGGCGCTCGGCCGCTGCGCGGGGGTCTGGCTGAAGGAGGCGGACAGCAGGGCCTGGCCGTCGGCGTCGAGGACGTTCGAGACGCGACGCGGGTCCCGGGCGGTCGAGGCGTTGGTGCCCGGGCTCAGGCAGCGCAGCACGAACAGCGCGTACTTATAGACGTCGGTCTGGTGGGTCAGCTGGGTGCGCTCGGCCGCGGGCGGCTCCCAGTCGGGGGTGTTGAGCTGCGGCACCGCCGACATCGTGCCGCGCACTCGCACGGCGTCGCAGTCCACGAGCATGACGTCGGCGTCCTGGCGGCCCGGCCCGACTCGGAACAGGGCGTTCTTGGCGTTGAGGTCGCCGAACACGACGTTGTGGGCGTGCAGCAGGGCGAAGACCCGCGCGAGGCCCTCGCAGATGGCGAACCGCTGATGCAGGTTGACCAGCGGAAACCCCAGCTTGGCGCAGCGGGCCGCGCCGAGGAACAGGTACTGGATCTCGCGTTCCTTGCGCATCGCCGACCCCGTGATCGACCTCCCCACCTGCACGAAGGAGTCCGGGATCAGTGGCATCAGCAGACCGACGACCCGGCCCTGGTCCCGGACGAGCCGGATCGGCCAGGTGGCGTGGGTGTCGAGCAGGTCGCGGTCGCGGTCGTTCATCCGCGTCCGCACCGCCACCACCGCCTCCAGGCCGCTGCTCGCCAGCTGCCCGGACTTGAACTCCTTGTAGGCCACGGGGTGCGCGAAGTCGCGCAGGCGCAGGGACGGGCACCGGTAGATCCGACCCTGCCCGCCCTCGGCGATGTATTCGAGCTGGCCGAGCTGGGACTTCTCGATGAGCTCGCCGGCACTCAGGCTCACTCGTCACCCACCAGCCACACGACGAGCGCGGCCCGGTCGTCGTCGAAGGTCTTGCGGCCGAACGCGACCTGGGCCGCGAACTCCACCGGGTGCGGCGGGCGGGACCACAGCTGAGCCAGGGTCGTCCCGACCTCGCCCGCGCCGGAGCCCAGCGGGTCGCCGACGCCGTCGGTCATCAGCACCAGCGCGGCCCCGTCACCGAGGGTCGTCTCGACCACCACCGGGTCCTCCTCGGGAACCACGGCGCGGCGAACCCGAGACGCTGCGCCGCTGGTTGGCCGCCTAGTCTGCCTCCAGCAGAGCCCGTTGCTCGGCGAGGTCCAGGAGCCAGGTCTGGGTGGCTCGACGGCGGGCGGTACCGGTCTTGCCCACGCCCTTCGGGCCGTCCAACGCGATGGCCGGAGCCAACGGCATGAGCTCGTCGAGTTCGCGGTCGATCGTGCGGGTCAGATATGGCGGCGCCATCGCGCTACTGTACCTTGGGACGGTTTCCTACTGTACCTCTAGGTCAGTACTTACTGAACCTCTGGTCAGCGCTCCGCGGATCGCCGGATAAAGCCCAACGTCCAGCATGGAGGCGGGGGAAGAGCCTCGGGCACGTCCCGGCGACTACTCGCGGGCGCCTGCTGTCCACCGCAGTGAGGCGTCCCATTCCATGTGGTCTGTCCGTTCGACGCGGATGGTTGACCTGGGGCAGCGGGGCTGCTCGCCCCAGTGCATACCGTGTGGCCATGACCCAGGTGGCTTTGGTGCCCGTGACGGCAGACCAGCGGCACGTGTTCATCGAACAGATTCAGGCCGCTTTTCAGACGGGCTACGAGCAGGTGTACGGCCCGGCGGACCGACCGATCCTCCCCCGAGACGACGTCGAGAAGTCATTCTCGGCGCCCGGGGCGGATGGCTGGTTCGCCGTGGGTGAGGACGGATCCGTGGTCGGTGGAGCGATCGTGGTTGTCCAGGATCCCGGCGACCGTGGAAATCTCGACCTCCTCTACACGGTGGTCGGCCGGCAGGGTAAGCGCGCGGGCCGGGGAATCTGGCAGGCGATCGAGCGGCAATACCCACAGGTGTTGGTGTGGGAGACGCACACCCCGTACTTCGAGAAGCGCAACATCCATTTCTACGTCAACAAGCTGGGCTTCCAGATCGTCGAGTACTACCACGCCGGCCACCCCGATCCGCACCGGGATCCCGAGCATCCTGGGGCCGCAGAACAGGACTTCTTCCGGTTCGAGAAGCGCATCGTCAACGACGGTCCGACAACTGAGCAGCGGAGATCAGCTGACTCCGCAAAGTGACGTGCTGTGATCTGCCTCGGGTCTCGTCCTGGACTCGTCCTGGACTCTTCAGCAAGCTGGAGTCATGCCCGCACCAAGGACGAAGACCGCGTCAAGTGAGTGTGCGATCACTGTGTGATGTCGACTGTGGCCGAGGTCCAGAGTCGGTCGATGGGCATGACGTGGAGGCGCTGGTCGTACGTGTATGAGCGCATGCCGGTGGTGAAGATGACGCCTGCGGCGAGCCGTGGCCCCAGGGTGTCGCGGAGCTGGGTCAGGCCGCGGAAGTCGGAAGCGGTTGCTCGCTCGCTAGCTTTGACCTCGAAAGCGAGGACGTTGCCGTCATCGTTTTCGATGATCAGGTCTACCTCGGCTCCGTCGCTGGTGCGCCAGTGACCCAAGGTGACCGGCTCTTGCAACCAGGATGCCTGTTTGCGGAGCTCTCCGACGACGAAAGTCTCCAGCAGGTGGCCGAAGTCGCTCAGGGCTGCTGGATTCAGACCTGTGAGTTTGTCAGGTATCAGTCGCAGCAGCCGGGCGGCCAAGCCGGAGTCGACGACGTGCACCTTGGGCTTGACGTTGACTCGGGAACGCAGTGTCTTGCCCCACGCGGACAGTCGCACGACGAGGAAGAGGTCTTCGAGCAGCCGCAGGTGAGTCTCGATGGTGGGCCGGCTGACACCGAGCTTGTCGGCAGCGGCTGAGACGTTGAGTAGCTGTCCTGTCTGTGCCGCAAGGAGTGCGAGCAGGTCGCTCATGGCCTGTCGCTCCCGGATCCGGCCCAGCTCCAGGGCGTCCCGCTCCACCGACGCACGGACGAAGTCGTCAAACCAGCGCGCCCGTGCCGCTCGAGGTCGTCGCAGAGCAAGGGGCAAGCCACCGGCGCAGACTCGGTCCACGTAGTCCGTCCGCGTGGTCGTGGAAGTGGCGGTCCGGAGGACGGTGCCCTCAGGATCAACCCACAGGCTCTCCAGCAGATCCTCCCGGACCCCAGCGATCTCACCCTGGGACAGGGGCCAGATGGTCAACGCATGCAGCCGCCCGGTCAAAGCTTGGGCGGACGCGGGCAGGGCGTCCTGCCGCGTCGAGCCGGTGATCACGGCAGTGCCAGGTCGACTGCCCTCGCGGTTCAGCCGTGCCTTGAGCGCATCCAGGAGGTCAGGGACCCGCTGATACTCGTCGACACACAGCGGCGCAGGACCGCTGACTATCGAGGACAGATTGCCCGCGACCGCTTCACGCACCGCCACGTCGTCCAGGTCGAGCACCGATCCACCAGCCTGCGTGGCGAATCCGCTCAACACCGTCGACTTGCCAACCGATCGCGGTCCATGCAATGCGATCACCGGTTCGACCTGCACCAGGTCTGTCAGCAGTTCACTGACCCTGCGCGGCACCAGCGACTCAAGGATCACGACCGCCAACCTACCAGACGCGAGGCCTTACACATGACAAACTAGAGCGTACAAACCTTACATTCGTGATCATTCGAAGTTGCCAGTCCTGAGGGCCTGCAAGGATCTGCACAGTTCGGGCTTGAAGCTGCGTCGAGGCCCTCCGCGGCACCCTCAACCTCGAGGTCCAGCTCGGCGACGAGGTTTCACGAGCGCTGCCGGCTCCGGGCGGCGAGCCGGACGGCGCGGATCTGTCATTCCAGACGTCGCTGATAGGCCGGGCGGCGTCCCGCTCCCACCATGTCGACGAACCCCGCGTCGCGCAGCTTGTCCAGCGTGAACTGCACCTGTCGCAGCGTCAGGCTGAGCCCGTCGGCGAGTTCAATTCGCGTCGTGGGTTGTTCGAGTTGCTGCCACACGGCTCGGGCGTTCTTGGTCACCTCCGCCACGCGGGATTCGTCGCCGAGATCAAGCTGCTCCGACCGGACCGATGGCGGAGTCGGTGACCCGCCCAGTTCAGGAGCGAGTCGGTAGGTCGCTGCGCCTCGTTCACCCACCCGTTCGGTGACGCCAGGACTAGACACTGCAGTTGTTTTGCGCTCAGCGCTGGCGTCCGGCAGCCATGCGGGGATCCGCACCGCGCTCGGGTGCGCGACCGGCCTATTCGCTCACGCGGCTGGCGTAGCACTCGGGCTCTCCGCGATCCTGCTCAACTCCGCTGCTGTCTTCGAGGCGGTCCGACTGTCTGGAGCTGTCCTGCTGGTGGCTTTCGGACTGATCAGCCTTTGGAGTGCTTGCCGCAACCACCAGCCCCTATCGACCGAACCCGGCAGCCGTCGCCGAAGGGGACCGTACGTTCAGGGGTTGCTGACCAACTTGATGAATCCGAAGGCGACGCTGTTCTTCCTCGCGGCCCTGCCCCAGTTTGTGGCCTCGGGCGGACAGCCGACTCTCACGGCACTCTTCCTGGCCCTCATCGCGGGCGGTTTCAGCGCCGGGGGCCTCTCCTTGGTCGCCGTCCTCGCTGGCCGTGCTCGACGACTTCTCTCGTCCGCTCGAGCCCGGCGCATCCAAGAGGCGACGATGGGAACAGTCTTAGTTGGGCTTGGCCTCAGGGTCGCCACGGAAGCCCACTAACCCCCGCAAACCCCCGTTGCCATCTGCGTCCCGGAACCCCGTCGATGAGAGATGCTGGCGCCGCCGAAGGCGATACATACCCAGCCTATCAGCCGCACGAGTCCCGTTAACGCAGTCGTGCCAGCAGCCGCGACCTGGTCCCAGAGAGAACGTTGCTCATAACACTCGATCAAACGCGACACGTCACATAACTTGAAGTTGACGTTTCATAGCCTCGCGGCCGGTGAAAAGTTCACTGCATCTCGACAACAATAGGTGCGAGACGCGCCGTACTATGCACAGCCACCCGCCGCCCACTTGGCACAGATCGGGGCCTGACAGGCGGCCATGCGAAGTAGCCCGTCTCGACCAGCGGACGCGCAGCGCGGCCAGCGTCATGCCGGTGGTTGTGACGCCGCCGCCCCGAGTCGGCAAAGGAGGGGGGCGACGGCGCACGGCGATCCTAGGCTTCCAGAATGACAGCGACAGCCCTCGAACTGCACGCCCTTGCCGACCACCCCGAGCTAGAGCCCCACTGGAACAACGTCGAGGGGGCCTGGCCGGCGTTCATGGAGAAGGATCCGGTGGCCGTCCGCTACACCGCTGCCCGCCATCTCTACCCCCAGCTGCACCTGCTCGGCCTGCTCGACGGAGAGCCGGTGGCTCGGGTTCACGCGGTGCCGCTGCGCTGGCAGGGGGTTGACGATCTGCCTGTCACGGGCTGGGACGCCGTCCTGTCCGATGCGGTGGACCGGCCGATCGACGACCTCACCGGCGTGAGCCTCATAGAGATCCGGCTTCGTCCTGGCCTGCGCGGCCAGGGACTCAGTCACGAGGTGCTTACACAGACCTGCGCCCACCTGCGGAGCCTGGGCGTCGAGCATCTCGTCGGGCCGGTGCGCCCCAACGGGAAGGCCGAGCACCCCACCGCCTCGATCGAGAAGTACGCCGCCCGCACGCGCGGCGACGGCCTTCCCGAGGACGCCTGGCTGCGCGTCCACGTACGCGCCGGGGGAGTCATCGTCAAGGTTGCGTTCTTGTCGATGGTCATCCCTGGCACGCTCGGTCAGTGGCGGGAGTGGACCGGGCTCCCCTTCGACCGGTCCGGCAACGTGGTTGTCCCCGGCGCACTGGTGCCGGTTCACGTGGATGTGGCCCAGGGCCACGCGGTCTACGTTGAGCCCAACGTCTGGGTGCACCACCACCTGAACGGACGATGAGGAGCAAAGGTTGCGGCTTGCTGGCCCAAGCAAACGGTGCCCCAGCCCCCCTCTACACAGACCCAAGCCGTCAGCCCTGCCACCGCCGGGGAGGCCGAGTTTCAGCGACTGGAGAGAGTGCCGTCTTTGAGAGCGACAGACTTTGCGCCGGGCGCGGCTGCGACCCGGTCGGTCTTCCGCGCTCGCCGGCCGTTCAACCATCCGCCCAGGGCAGTGCTGCGGACGAATAGGTGGTAGGTCACGAGCAGGATCGCGGTCGTGACGATGATGTTCAGGAGCACCTCGAGCGCAGGGGGCCACGTGTACCCCGCGATGAGCACCTCGAAGAACGTCAGCAGCACGAGGTGCATGAGGTACATCCAGTAGGAGGCATCGGCGAGATAGCGGATCCAGGCCCGCTCTTGGGTGAGGTGCCGGACGGCGAGGCCGAGCAGCGTGTAGCAGGTCAACCACCCGAAGAGGGCCATGAAGGTCGACCAGCCGGGCCGCGAACTGTCCATATCGATAGGCAGAATCCCGAGCGCAAAGAAGCCCAGCAGTACGACGAGCACCCCCGCGTGCCACCAGGCCTGGCGCCCGAGCCGAGTGAGGGACTCGGGGTCGTGCGTGAGGATCCAGCCGACGAGGAAGGCACCCAGGTAGGCGATGAGGGCGACGGGGTCCGGCAGGAGGGTGGAGGGGGCGACGATGCCTGACGCGTCACCCTGGAGGTTGGTTGTGATGGCGTAGGGAACGGCGGCGAGCAGCACGCCGCCGGGGTTCGTGAGTACGCGCGCGAGGGTCTGTGCCAGCCGTTCGGCGGCAACCGGGAACAGCCGAGCTGCAGCCGCCCTGACCAGGAGCGATGATGATGACCTGAGTCAGGACCCAGAGGAACCACAGGTGGCCAAGGTCGACCGCGCCGAGGATCCCACCGTGTCCGGCGATGTCGGGCCGGATCATATGGGTGCCGCTGCGGCTGGCGTGCCAGGCGGCGAGGAGACCCAGGGGCATCACCGCCAACGGCCAGAACACGACCACGGGCAGGGTGATCCGCTTGAGCCGGTCGGCCAGGTATGAGCGCGTACTGCAACGGTGGCGCATCAGCCGGGCGAAGTAGCCGGCCATGAGCATGAACATGGTCATCCGGAACAGGTGGATGGCGGTGATGAGTACGATCGGCCAGTCGGCACGCTGGGAGTCCTCCACCATCCATGGCATTCCCGCCGATATGGGCATGAGGCTGTGCAGAACGATGCCCAGGAGAAGCGCCCCTCCCCGGACGGCGTCGAGGCCGTGGATGCGCGCTCGGGCAGCGGGCACCGGAGTGTGCTGCGCGGCGGTGGTCATCTCGCCGTCTCCCATCGGAAGAGAAGGCGACCCATCAGCGCGGCGGCGACGAGCAGCGCCGTGAGTAGGAGCAATGGGCGCATGGTGACCGTGCCGGCGTCCCACAGCGGCTGGGTGAGGTCGACGAACCACCGCACGGGCGAGAACTCGAACACGCGACGTACGCCGTCGGGCAGTACGGAAGTGGGCGTGAACGCACCGGAAGTCAGCATGAGCAGGATCATCAGGACGTTCCCGACGCCGGTGGCCGCCCCCACCGAGGGGTAGAGCCCCGCCAGGGCGAGGTCATCGAACTCTTCCGCCGCCACCTCGACCACCTGCCGACCCGCGCCGGGCACGAGACAAGCGCGCGGTGTCGGCGCGCCCCAGCGACTGGCCAGTGCGACGAGCGCACTCGACAGGCTGGTTGTCAGTGGCTGCACGTAGCGTCTGTCATAGTGAAAGCCATCTACATGGAGGTGCTCGATGGGGTCCGCCACAACAGAGTCCATGACGCCAGGACAGCTCGATGATGAACTCCGCAGGCTGGCAGCGCAGCTCGGCATGCCAGTTGATCTTGCCGAGCACCTCGCTGAGGCAGACGCGTTGGACGCTGACCTTTACCAGGTCCTTCGACGAATTCGAGACCTCAGGTGGCTCCAGTCCTCGTGAGCACCCTGGAGGAAGAGTCCGACGCATTTGCGCGTCAGATCTCAGAGGCCGTCTCGGCCTTCGTCGGTAAGACGGTCCCTTTCAAGGCGACGAGCAGCGGCTCTCGCTTCGTCGTGTCTGA
>NZ_BCNQ01000003.1 GCF_001515525.1 Piscicoccus intestinalis NBRC 104926
GGCGGCGGCGCCGCGCCACCTGGGCGTGGTGCTCGTCGCGCACGCGCCCGCGGGCGTCGGCCCGCAGGAGCAGTGCGAGCTCGGGCGCGGCCTGCTGCGCGCGTGGCTGGTGGCCGCCCGCGAGGGCTGGGCCGTGCACCCGCTGAGTCAGCTCATCGACGTGCCCACCACCGCGGCCCGCGTGCGCGCGCTGCTGCCCGACGGTCACGAGGCCGTGGCGATCTTCCGCCTCGGCCACCCGCCGACGCCGGCCCCACCCTCCCCCCGCCTCCCCCCAACTCGGTCGAAGGCTGCCCTTTCGGTCGAGGGCTAGGGATGTAGCTGGAGCCCTCGACCCAAAGGGCAGCCTTCGGCCAGGAAGTGAGAGGGAGGGGAGGCGCGACGAGGCCCGCCGGCTCCGGTGAGTTGGGGAGTCGGCGGGCCTCGTCGGGTGGTACTGGCTCAGACGTCCTCGGGCACCGGGAAGGCGCCCGTGGTCAGGCCCTCGGGGCGCACGAGCAGCACGTCGCAGTCGGCCTTGCGGACGACGTCGCCGGCGACCGTGCCGAGCAGGCGCCCGGCGATGCTCGTGTCGCGGATCGCGCCGACGACGAGCAGGTCCGCGCGCCGTTCCGCGGCGACCTCCAGGAGCGCGGCACCGGGCTCGCCCTGCGCCAACAGCGCGGCGGAGACCGTCGCGCCGTGCTCCTGGGCGACGACCGCGGCGGCCTCGACCGCCTGCTGCGCCGCGTTGCGACCGATGACCTCACCCTGGCGGCTGTCGCCGCCCTCGGTGCGGGTGTTCTTCGCCTCGTCGCGCCGCGACAGCTCCGACCAGGCGCAGACGATGACCAGCTCGGCATCGTCGCGCTGGGCGATCCAGGCGGCGCGGGCCACGGTCGGGGCCGCCAGGGCGGACCCGTCCGTGCCGACGACCACCGTGCGGTAGTCCTTCATGGCCTCAGTCATGTCGAATCCCCCGTCCTCAGTGAGCGGCCGTCGGCATGTGCGTCACGTCGTCGACATCGCGCACGATCGGCGGCTCCTTGATCCACTGCATGGCGAGGGCGGCGAGACCGAGCAGCACGCCGGCGAACATGATGGCGTTGGTCGAGCTGTCACCGAGGAAGTGCTTGAAGACCCACCCGAAGGTCAGCGTCTGGATGAGCATCGGGATGACGATCATCATGTTGACGATGCCCATGTACACGCCGTAGCGCGTCGAGGGAATCATGCGCACGATCATGATGTAGGGAACGCCCATGATCGAGGCCCACGCGATACCCAGGCCGATGATCGGAATGAACAACAGGTACTGGTTCGACACGTTGGCGAAGATGATGAGGCCGACCGCCGCCAGCAACAGGCAGATCGAGTGCACCATCTTGGCGCCACGTTTTCTCGCCAACGCGACGAGCAGGAATGCCACGCTGAACGTCACGATGTTGTACCAGCCGTTGACGAGGCCGACCCACGACGTCGCTTCCTTGAAGCCGGCGGATTGGGTGTCGGTGGTATTCCAGACGGATTCGGCGATCGAGCCGGCGACGAATTGCCAATAGACGTTCATCGCGTACCACTGGAACAGGTAGACCAGCGCGATCTTGCGAAGCTCGACCGGCATCTCGACGATCGCGTCCCAGATCTCCTTGAGCGCCTCACCGCCCTTCGAGCCCTCGCGCAGCTTGGCGAGTTCTTCAGGGGTGGGTGGGATCTCCGGGGTGCTGATGACCGACACGAGCACGGTGCCGATGGAGCACACCGAACCGAGCATGAACGCACCGACGACCCAGTAGGGGATGCCGGCACCGGTCGCCCCGTCGAGAACGAACTTGAAGACGTACAGCGAGATGTTGGCCAGCGTGATGCCGAAACCGGTGAAGAAGCTCTGCGCGAGGAAGCCCTTGGCGAGCTGGCTCGGGGGCAGCTTGTCGGCGATGAACGCGCGATAGGGCTCCATCGCCGTGTTGTTGCTGGCGTCCAGCAACCACAGCAGCAGCACGGCCATCCACACCGCGGTGACCCACGGGAAGAGGAACAGGCAGATCGCGCAGCCGGTGGCGCCGATAAGGAAGAACGGCTTACGCCGGCCCCACCGATCCGACCACGTGCGGTCGGAGAGGGCGCCGATGATCGGCTGGATGAACAGTCCGGTGATCGGGCCGGCCATGTTCAGCAGCGGCAGCTCCTCGGGGCTCGCCCCGAGCATCTGGTAGATCGGGTTGACAGCTGTCTGCTGCATTCCGAAGGAATACTGGATCCCGAAGAACCCGAAGTTCATCAGGAGGATTTGCCGCATATCCATCAGCGGCTTTTGACGCACAACCGTTGTGCTATCAGTCATCTTTTTCCCCTGGGGAGTGATGCCCGGCGGTCGGTTGACCGTGGCCGGGCCCGGTGGAGACCGCCCCTCGTGACGAGCGGACGGTGAACGGTCGGGTGGACCGGGGGCGACTGGGGCGACGGACGCCCCCTGTTCCGACCGTGCGCCGACGGATCGTCGTCGACGCGGACGGCGCGGAGATGGCCGCCGGGATCCAGTCGGTGAGGCCGCCGGTGGGGGCCACGCACGCGCCGTCGCGCCGGTGGGGGACGGGCCCCCTGCGCTCGGTGGTGTGTGCCATCGGTGCCACTCCTGCGAGTCGACCGGCACCCCGCAGACCCCCGCAGGGAGCGCGACGAACCGGAACCTGAATCCTGTTAGCCACGTGGAACTTACTCTCGTGTCACCGCGTTGTGGTGACCAGCACCCAATTCCGTCGTCTCGATTGCGCAAACGGGGCGGAGGCGGTGCCCGCGTTTGTGGGATCGGACACACGCGTGCTCGCGACCCGATCGGCCCGGCCCCGAACCCCCGACTCTCACGCGTCTCGCGCCCCTCGACGCGGTCGCCCTCGTCCCGGTCTCGTACCGTGAAGCGCATGACGACCGCTCTCGTGACGGGCGCCAGCGCCGGGCTGGGTGCCGAGTTCTGCCGCCAGCTGACCGCCTCCGGGCACGACCTCGTCGTCGTCGCCCGCTCCGCCGACCGGCTCGAATCCGTCGCGCAGTCGCTGCGCACCGAGCACGGCGTGCGCGTCGAGACCCTTCCCGCCGATCTGGCCGACCGGTCCGCGCTGCAGACCGTCGCCGAGCGGCTCGCGGGCGACGGCCCCGCCGGGCCCGACAGCTCAGGAGCCGGGCCGGTCGACCTGCTCGTCAACAACGCCGGCTTCGGCATCGGCACGTCGTTCACGCGCACGCCGGTCGAGGAGGAGGAGCGGGCGCTCGACGTGATGTGCCGCGCGGTGCTCGTGCTCAGCCACGCGGCGGCCGCGGCGATGGCGCCCCGCGGCCGCGGCGGCATCCTCAACGTCTCCTCGGTCGCGGGTTTCACCGCGATGGGCAGCTATTCGGCGAACAAGGCGTGGGTGACGACGTTCTCGGAGGCGCTCGCCGATGAGCTGGCCCCGACCGGGGTGCGCGTCAGCGCCGTCTGCCCCGGCTTCACGCACACCGAGTTCCACGACCGCGCGGCGATGAACATGTCCCGGCTGCCGGACGGCCTGTGGCTGGATGCCCCCGACGTCGTCGCCGCCGCGCTCGACGGGCTGCGCCGCGGCCGGCCGGTCGTCGTGCCGGGCGCGCACTACCGCGCGCTGACCGGGGTGATGCGGGTGCTGCCGCGCTCGGTCGTCACGCGGATGTCGGGCGGTCTGGGGCGGGCGCGGCGCACCGCCTCCGGGGCCTAGCGGGCCAGGGGCCTGGATGCGCTGGCTCCGCCTGGATGCGGGAGAGCCGGCGTGGGCCGTCTCGCCCAGAAGGCGTCGGGCCGGCGGTCGGCGGCAGCCGGATAACCTGGCGGCCGTGACCGACTCCAGCGCCTCCGCCCCGACGCCCGACCCGACATCCGACCCGACATCCGACCCGACGCAGTCGGCCCGCGACCGCCTCCTCGACCTCGTCAAGGCCAAGGCCGTCGTGCACGGCAGGGTGACGCTGTCGTCCGGCAAGGAGGCCGACTACTACGTCGACCTGCGCCGCATCACCCTCGACGGCGAGGCGTCGCCGCTCGTCGGCGTCGTCATGCGCGAGCTGACCGCCGACCTGGAGTTCGACGCGGTCGGGGGCCTGACGATGGGCGCCGACCCGGTCGCCACCGCCATGCTGCACGCGGCGGCCGCCGACGGCGCGCGCCTCGACGCCTTCGTCGTGCGCAAGGCCGAGAAGGCGCACGGGTTGCAGCAGCGCATCGAGGGGCCGTCGATCGAGGGCCGTCGCGTGCTCGTCGTCGAAGACACGTCGACGACCGGCGGCTCGCCCCTGACGGCCGTCGAGGCCTGCCGGGAGGCGGGGGCCCAGGTCGTGGCCGTCGCCGTCATCGCCGACCGCAGCTCCGGGGCGGCCGAGCGCATCGAGGCCGAGACCGGTCTGGAATACCGGTCCGCCTACGGGCTGTCCGACCTCGGGCTCGGCTGAGCAAGCGCTCCGTCGACTCGAGATCGCCGCGGGAACGCGACGCCGCTGCGGCGACGTTCCAGTTCCTGTCAGGCGGGCCGCGTAGGATCGGCCGGGACCGCCCCCATACCACCGGAGGCTCACACTATGACTGCCTTGCTCATCATCGTCATCCTTCTCATCGTCGTCGTCGGCGTCGTCGTCTGGGGCTTCTCGGGCTACAACGGCCTCATCAAGTCGCGCAACCTGGTGCAGGAGTCCTGGCGCCAGATCGACGTCGAGCTCAAGCGCCGGCACGACCTCATCCCCAACCTCGTCGAGACCGTCAAGGGTTACGCCTCGCACGAGTCCGGCACGCTCGAGGCCGTCATGAAGGCCCGCTCGCAGGCGATGTCCGGCGGCGACTCCCCGGCCGCGGCGTCGCAGACCGAGGGTGAGCTGAGCCAGGCGCTCGGCCGCCTCCTCGCCGTCAGCGAGGCCTACCCCGACCTCAAGGCCAACTCGAACTTCACCGCGCTGCAGCAGGAGCTGTCGGCCACCGAAGACCGTATCGCCTCCGGGCGCCGCTACTACAACGCCACCGTGCGCGAGCTCAACACCAAGGTCGAGTCGGTGCCGACGAACTTCCTCGCCAACATGGCCGGCATCTCCAAGGAGCCGTACTTCGAGGCCGAGCCCGCCGCGCAGAACGTGCCCCAGGTCAACTTCGGTCAGGGAGGCGGCACGGTCGCCGGCCCCGGACAGGGCGGCCAGGGCTACCAGGGCCAGACCGGCCAGACCGGCTCCATCGGCGGCTCGCAGTCGCAGGGGCAGCTGCCCGGCTACGACGCCAACCAGGGCCTCGGGCAGAACTACCAGCCCAGCCCCATCCAGGACCAGCGCCCGGAGCCCCAGCCCGGCCAGGCCCGCCCGACCGACCCGAACGCGCAGGGCTGAGTTCGCGCGTCGCCCACGAAGCGGCCCCGGTCACCGTGAAAGGTGACCGGGGCCGTTTCGTTGTTGGTTGGCCGTGTCAGCGGGAGTCGCGGTGGCCGTCGACGATGTCCTGGCCGGCGGTGACCGCCTCCTCGACGATGGCCTTGGAGCGGCGCTTGTGCATGACGTACTCGAAGACCATCGGCAGCAGCGAGACGAACACGATCGTCAGGATGGCGGCCTCGAGGTTGTCGTGGATGAACGCGATGCCGCCGAGAAAGTAGCCGAGCAGCGTGATGCCGGTGGCCCACAGGATCGCGCCGACCGCGCTCCACGTGAAGAACCGGCGGCGGTCCATGCGCCCGACGCCGGCGACGACCGTGATGAACGTGCGCACGATCGGCACGAACCGGCCGATGACGAGGGCCTTGTTGCCGTGCTGGTCGAAGAAGGCGTTGGTCTGGTCGAAGTACTTGCGCTTGAGGAAGCGGCCGTCGCGCTGGTACAGCGGGGTGCCGATCGCCCGGCCGATCTCGTACCCGACGATGTTGCCCAACAGGGCGGCCACGCTGAGGATCACGAGGGCCGGCGCCAACGCGATCGCGACGTCGCCGCGCCGGATGAACATCCCGATCGCGAACAGCAGCGAGTCACCGGGCAGGATCGGGAAGAGCAGGCCGCATTCGATGAAGACGATCGCGGTGCTGACCCAGAAGAAGCCGGTGCCGAAGCGCGTCAGCAGGTACTGCGGATCCATCCAGTCGATGGAAGGTGGCATGAACACGACTCACACGGTACGTGAGCAAACCCAACGGGTGCTGTGTACCGCCCGTCCGTGGACGGTGGGCGTGGCGCGATGACGGGCGACACCGACTCCGGAGCCGGCTGGGGAGCCGACTCGGGAGCCGACTCGGGAGCCGGGCCGGCGCGGCCGAGCCCGAGCGTGGGCGTGGGTCCGTGGCAGGGTGCGCGGCCGGCCGATCCGCGGCTCGACCCCGAGCTGCTGGAACGCGGCGACGCCCGCAATGTCGTCGATGCCTACCGCTACTGGCGGCACGAGGCGATCGTCGCCGACCTCGACGAGCGGCGGCACGAGCTGCACATCGGCGTCGAGAACTGGGGCCACGACTTCAACATCGGCTCGGTGATCCGCACGGCCAACGCGATGAACGTCGCCGCGTTCCACATCGTGGGCCGCCGCCGCTGGAACCGGCGCGGCGCGATGGTCACCGACCGCTACCAGCACGAGCACCACCACGCCGACGTCGACGCCCTCGTGCGGTGGGCCGCCGCCCAGCCCGGAGACGGTGCGGGAGAGTCGCTGCCGATCCTCGGTGTCGACAACGTGCCCGGGTCGGTGCCGCTGGAGACGTATCGGCTGCCGCGGCGTTGCCTGCTGCTGTTCGGGCAGGAAGGTCCGGGTCTGACGCCGCAGGCGCTGGCGGCCTGCCGAGACGTGCTCGAGATCGCGCAGTTCGGCTCGACCCGCTCGATGAACGCCGGCGCCGCCGCCGCGATCGCCATGCACGCCTGGGTGCGGGCGCACGTGTTCGGGCAGTCGGTCTGAGGGCTCGGCCTGGCCGGCTCGGGGTGGGACTCGGTTGAGCGGGCTCGGGTCGGCGGCCCTCAGCCCAGCCCGCGCCGGTTGGCCCACAGCGCGGCGCTCGTGCGGTCGGCCACGCCGATCGCCCGGTAGACCGCGCCGAGGTGCGCCTTGACCGTGCGCTCGCTGATGCCGAGGCGACGGGCGATCTGCTTGTTCGCCAGACCCTGCGCCACGAGCGCGAGCACCTCCCGCTCCCGAGCGCTGAGGTCCGCGGCGGCCTCGGGGGAGGGGCCGGGGGAGCGCGGAGGCTCGTCGGCGGGCCCGGGCCCTCCGGGTGCCGAGAATGCGCCGGGTGGCGAAGACCCGCCGGGGGTCGTCGCTGCGTCGTGGGCGGGGGATCCGCCGGCGGGGCAGCAGGGCGCCGGCGACCCGCGGGTCGAGCGCACGTGGCCGCCGGCGGCGGCGCGCACGGCGGCGACGACCTGCGCCGGATCGGCGTCCTTGAGCACGTAGCCGGTGGCGCCGGCCTCGATCGCGGCCCGCACCCGTTCCCGGCCCGAGAACGAGGTGAGCATGACGACGGCCGCGCTCGGCACCGCCTCCCGCAGCGCCCGGGTGGCCCGCACCCCGTCGAGGCGCGGCATCGACGCGTCCATGAGCACGACCCGCGGCGCGCAGGCCCTCGCGGCCTCGACCACCTCGTCGCCGTCGGCCGCCTCACCGACCACCCGCACCCCCGGCGCCGCGTCGAGGATCGCGCGCAACCCCTGGCGAACGAGCGGATGGTCGTCGACGACGAGCACCGCGATGTCGTTCGGGAGCTCGCCCGGTATGTCGTGCGCGAGGTCGCCCGGGAGGTCGTCGCGGCGCGGGGCGGGGTCGGGTGTGGTCACCGGCCCGCCTCCGGGGTGAGGGTCAGACGCCACACGGTGCCGGAGCCGGGAGCGCTGGCGACCTCGAGGCGGGCCCCGGCGCGCCGGCAGGTGTCGGCGAGCACCGCGAGCCCGACGTGCCCCTCGCGCGGATACCGCATCGTCTCGCGCACGTCGAATCCCTTCCCGTCGTCGGCGATCTCGACGACCACCCTGTCATCGTGGCCGGGAGCCCGGGCGATTCGCACACTGACGTGTGCGGCCTGCGAGTGGGTCGCGGCATTGCGCAGGCACTCGCGGGCCACGCGATGGACGAGCGGCACCTGCTCGGAGCCGAGCCGCGCGCCGACGCCGGGCTCCACCCATGCGGTGGCGGCGATGCCGCGGGACCGCAGCGGTTCGACGAGGTCGTCGACGACGTCGTCGAGGTCGGCGCCGCGCAGCTCGGGCGGGTAGAGCTCGACGAGGAGGGTGCGCAGGCTCGCGATCCCACGGCGAACCAGCACCCCCGCCTCGTCGACGGTGGCGGCCCGCTGCTCCTGACCGGCGGCGCGCATGGAGTCCGCCGCGGCGGCCACCGTCAGCGAGGCGGCGGTGAGTTCTTGCACCGGCCCGTCGTGCAGGGTGCCGGCGAGGCGGCGTCGCTCGGCGTCCGAGGCGACGACCGACGCGCGCAACGCCTCCTCCCGGCGGCGCTGCGCCTCGGCGAGCCGCCGCACGAGCCACCACAACACGGGCGCGAGGAGCAGCAGGAGCGCCAGCATGCCGACGACCTCGAGCGCGACGAACGTGCGCCACAGCCCGGCGGCGCGCGGCTCGATCTGGGCGTAGTCCCCGTACACCTCGAGCAGCAGCCGCTGCCCCGTCGTGGCGTGCACGGGCCGCCGGATCTCCAGGAGCCGCCCCCGGAACGCCTCGAACTCGTTCTCGCGCCCCTCCGGGGTGGTCACCGCGGCCCGGGTGACGCCGTGGTCGAGCACCGCCCGCTCGACGGCCCCGAGGTCGAAGCGTTGCCCGACGAGGCGCCGCTCGTCGGAGTAGACCACGGTGCCGTCGGCGGTGAAGATCTTCAGCCGGATCACCCCCAGGGCCCCGAGCCTGGTGTCGACGACCTCGTCGAGCTCGTCGAGGGCAGTCGAGGCGCCGGCGAGCAGCGTTGGGGTGAGACGGGGTTCGATCGCGGCGGCGGCGAGCAGGTCGGCGGTCTGGGTGCCGTTGGCGATCGCGTCCCGCTCGGCGAGAAACCGGCTCACGGAGGCGGTGCCGATCGTGACGACGAGCAGCACGACCGCGACGGCGGCCACGCCCGCCACGACCAACCTGCGCAGGTCGGTCGTGGGCGCGCCGCCGTCGCGATCCCCGCGCGCGACGACGTGCCACTCGCGCTCGGGTGGTTCCCCCGGGGGAATCTGGGGGGTCTGCGACGTCCCGGAAGCGGGCACCGACCCATCGGGCGTCATCGCCCGCTCGACCGGACCGGGCCCCGGGAGGCCTCGACGACTGGACACCGGCTCACGGTAACCGCGTCACCTGTGGGGCCCGGGCTGTCGTCGGCGTGCAGGTCCGACTCACGCCCGGACGCGGCGGGCTGTCGGGCCGGCTCACCGTCGGTGCAGCAGCCCGGTCGTCGCGAGCGCCAGGCAGATGCCGGTGAGAGCGAGGAAACCGGGCGCCAGCGGGGGTGCGATGCCCGCGCCGCCGGTCGCGGCCTCCCACCACTGCTGCAGCGGGGAGAGCGTGTCCCAGGTCGAGGCCCAGGTCGCCGACAGCGGGGCCGTCTCCCAGTTGGAGGAGACGTGCTCCCACACCCCGAACGCGCCCGCGAACGCGCTACCGACGGCGAGCAACCGGGCTGCGAGGAGCACCCGCGGGGTGGGCTTCAGCGCGACGGCCGCGATGCCGACCGCGAGGGCGGCGAGCACGACCCAGGGCACGAGCTGGTCGAGACCGTCCCAGTGCCGCAGCATCGCCAGTTCGAGCACCGCACCCCCGCACGTGCCGGCCGCGACGAGCAGGAACGCGCGCCGCAGGAAGCGGGTCGTGCGGGCATCGCCGTAGCGGTCCCACGTCACGCTGTCGGGCTCGGCGGGGTCCGCGAGACCTCGGGATACATCGAGCGCTCCGGGTAGTCGATCATCGTCAGACCTTCAGGCTCGCGAGGATGTTGGCCAGCGTCTGCTGGTCGACGCCGTACTTGCCGAGTTCCTGCCCGAGCTTGGTCGCCAGGTCGCTCGAGGTGTACGGGCGGTACTCCTCGATCTCCTTCGCCCAGCGGTCGGCGTTCGGCACGCCATGCGCCTGCAGCGCCTTGGCGATGTCGTCCGTGCTCGCGTTGTTCGCGTCGGCGGTCTGGCCGGAGGCGGTGGCGGCACCGGAGGCCGCGCTCGAGGTGGGGGCCGCGCTCGTGGCGGCAGTGGTCGTGGCCTGCGCGGTCGTGCTCTCGGCGCTGCCGGCGGTGCTCGACCCGGAGGAGCAGGCGGTCAGGCCGAAGGTGGTGGCGGCGAGGGCGGCCGCGGACAGGTAGGCGAGGCGGCGGGAGCGCATGGGTCGGGGCCTTTCGATCGAGAACATCTGTCTGCATCGGCCGGGACCGGCCGTTGCTGCGATGTCCTCAGCATCGGTGTGCGCCCGCTCGGCGCGCCATTGTCCGATGGTCGTAGTACCCCCGTGTCCCCTCCCGGGCCACTGTCCCCCGGACGGCGAACGGCTACCCCGAGCCGGTCGCGCCGACTCGGGGTAGCCGTTGGGGCGCTCAGAAGCGCAGGCTGCCGAGGAGGTTCTGCACGGTCTCCTGGTTGATGCCGGCGCGCTCGGCCTCCTGCTGCAGGCGGGTGGTCACGGTGTTGGGGTCGGTCTTGCGGAGTCGGTCGATCTCGCCGGCCCAGCGGTCGGCGTCCGGCACGCCGTTCTCGCGCAGGGTCGCGGCGATCTCCTCGGTGCTCGCGCTGTTGATGTCGACGCGCTCGCTGACCGCGGCGGCGGCCGAACTCGCAGCGGCCCGAGCGGAGTCGGCGGCGTCGGTCGCGTCTCCGGCGGCACCGCTGGCCGCGTCGGTCGCGGTGTCCATGAGGCTGTCGGTGGGGGTCGCGGTCTGCGTGGGGGTCGCGGCCGCGGTCGTCTCGGGCGCGGTGCTCGCGCCGGAGGAGCAGGCTGTCAGTCCGACGACACCCAAGGCCCCGGCGAGCAGGGAGACGGCGAGGGTGCGGGCGGGGGTACGGGTGGCGTTCATCGGTTCACACCTTTCGAGGCGGTGGACGGGTCGGGGGAGGCACGCGGTGGCACCGCCCGATGTGCCTGGCAACGAACGCTACTTGCCCAACGCTCCCTGCGGTCCGAAACGCGGGCACCCGTCGTCGGGCGGTGCGCCGGAATCGAGGAGCCGGTGCAGCCGGGCGCTCGTGCCCGACGGCACCGTCAACCGCCAGGAGACCGTGTCGGGGTGTCGGAAGGTGGCCGGGACACAGTGCGTTCGGGGCGCGGGCTCGGGGTAGACCTCGACGACCTCGCCGTCCAGCCAGACCTGAGCCGGGCCGCTCGGCAACTCGATCCGTCCGCGAGGTGAGACGAGGGTTCCGCCGCGGGTCGAGACCATCGCGGCCGGCGGGAGGTCGTGGTCGCCGGGAGGCAGGTCGAGGGGCAGTTCGGCGGCCAGGTCGGGCGCGTCGGCGAGCAGGGCGTCGGTGGCCGGGGCGCGGGTGACGACGATCCGCCCGTCGACCACCCGCAGCCGGCGCGGCAGCGTCAGGCACCCGGCCACGAGGTCCTCCGAGCCGCCCTCAGCGGGGGCATCGTCGGAGTGCTCGTCGGGCAGGTCGTCGGGGCGAACCGCCTCCTGGCGCACCCAGCCCAGATGCCACGAGCCGGTGTCGTCCGTGGTGAACTGTGGTGCGTAGCAGACCTCCCCGGCGTCGAGCCGGTGCCATCCCGCGGCCCGGAACGCCGGCCGACCGGGGTGCTCGGTGTCGTCGACGACGTCGCCGACCACCGCGAGGACGTCGTCGAGCTGCCCGCGCAGCTGCGTCGAGACGACGAGCACGGCGCGGCCGTCGACGAACGCCAGCTGCGGGCACTCCCAGATGTCGGCGGCGAACGGGGCGTCGAGCGTGTCGGCGCGGCGCGCCCAGATCCCCTCGTACACCCAGGCGTGCAGGTCGTCGCAGGAGAACAGCAGTACTGCGGGCTCGCCGGTGACCAGCCCGGCTCCGTGCAGGGCCCAGCGGCGCCCGCCGTGGACGAACAGGAACGGATCACGCATGACCGCGACGCCGTCGGCGGTCGGGGTGCGCGCGACGACCCACGGCTCGCTCCAGGTGTCGAGGGAGTCGTCGAGGGCGCGGCGCATCACGGTGGTGCTCGCGTGGGAGTCGTCGACGACGCCGCTGTACGCCACGAGGGCGTCGTCGCCGGCGATGGCGGGCGGCAGGAAGACGCCGCTCCAGCAGCCCGCGGAGTCGGGCCCGTCGGGCGTGGGGCCGAACGCGACGGGGTGCTCCCGCCACGTCGCCAGGTCGGCGCTGGAGGCGTGCCCCCAGTGGATGTCGCCGTGCTGGGCGGCGTGGGGGTTGTGCTGGTAGAAGACGTGCCAGCGGCCGTCGCGGTAGGTCATCCCGTTGGGGTCGTTCAGCCAGCCGCGGCGGGGCCGAAGGTGGTAGCGCGGGAGGGCGGGCTGACGAGGCATGACGCCCTTTCTACCCGGCGCGTGATCGGGTCGCCCAGCGCGGCAGCCGGCCGGCCGTCAGGAGATCCGGCACTACAACACCTGCGAGGGAATGCCCGGGCATAGGATGACGAGCGAGGCCGCCGCGTCCGTGATGAGCCGCGCCTCGCCTTGCCGCTCGAGTCGGCGAGGCGGCCAGGCGCCGGTTACGGTCCGAGGCGAGCGGTCGCTGCACGAAAGCCCCCAACACGAGGAGTCGCACAGTGCCTATCGCAACCCATGAGGTCTACGCCGAGATGCTCGACCGCGCGAAGGCCGGGTCCTTCGCCTACCCGGCGATCAACATCACCTCGAGCCAGACGATCAACGCCGCGATCCGCGGTTTCGCCGAGGCCGGCAGTGACGGCATCATCCAGGTCTCGACCGGTGGCGCCGAGTACGCCTCCGGCCCGACGATCAAGAACATGGTCCGCGGCGCGGTGGCCCTGGCCGCCTTCGCCCGCGAGGTCGCGCAGAGCTACGACGTCAACATCGCGCTGCACACCGACCACTGCCCGAAGGACAAGCTGGACACCTACGTGCGTCCGCTCCTCGAGCTGTCGACCGAGCAGGTCAAGAAGACCGGCCAGCCGATCTTCAACTCGCACATGTGGGACGGCTCGGCCGTGCCGCTGGAGGAGAACCTGCAGATCGCGCAGGAGCTGCTCGAGAAGTGCGTCGCGGCCAACATCATCCTCGAGGTCGAGATCGGTGTCGTCGGCGGCGAGGAAGACGGCGTCGAGGCCGAGATCAACGAGAAGCTGTACTCCACCCCCGAAGACGCGATCGCCACGGCGCGCGCCCTGGGCACCGGCGAGAACGGCTACTACATGACGGCCCTGACGTTCGGCAACGTGCACGGCGTCTACAAGCCGGGCAACGTCAAGCTGCGCCCCGAGGTGCTCAAGGCCGCCCAGGACGCGGTGCACAAGGAGTTCAACACCTCCGACGAGAAGCCGTTCCACCTCGTCTTCCACGGTGGCTCGGGCTCGCTGCCGCAGGAGATCTCCGACGCGGTCGACTACGGCGTCGTCAAGATGAACGTCGACACCGACACCCAGTACGCGTTCACCCGCCCGGTCGCCGGCTGGATGCTGGAGAACTACACCGGCGTGCTGAAGATCGACGGCGAGGTCGGCAACAAGAAGAAGTACGACCCGCGCGCGTGGGGCAAGGAGGCCGAGGCCGGCATGGCGGCTCGCGTCGTCGAGGCCTGCGAGAACCTGCGCTCCGCCGGCACCCACAAGTGAGTCGGTGACGGCTTCGGTCCGTCGCCCGCATCACCACCGGGCCCCGCACGAGTCGTCGTGCGGGGCCCGTTGGCGTCGCGGGGCGTTCGCAGGTCACAGTGGGGGCATGACCGACGCGAAGAACCTGCTGGGCATTCCCGAGACGACGCTGCCGGACGACCCGGCCGCCGACGACCTGCGCGCCGGCGCCGACCCGGAGCAGGTCGCCGCCGAGCACCCCGCCTCCGCGCTGGCCTGGGCTCAGCTCGCCGAGGCGGCGCTCGCCGACGGCACCCCCGTGCTGGCGTACGCCTACGCCCGCACCGGCTACCACCGCTCGCTGGACCAGCTGCGCAAGGCCGGCTGGCGCGGCCAGGGCCCGGTGCCGTGGTCCCACGAGCCGAACCGCGGCTTCCTACGCTCCCTGGCCGCGCTGTCCCGCGCCGCCGGCGAGCTGGGGGAGGCCGACGAGCAGCAGCGCTGCGCGAGCTTCCTGCGCGACTCCAGCCCCGAGGCCGCCGACGCCCTGGGCTTCTGAGGGCTTCGGCGCACTCCCCCCACCCCAGCCGCGAACACAGCCCTGAGCGCAGCCCTGAACGCAGGGACACGCCGGGAATCACCGGCGTGTCCCTGCGTTCACTGCTGCGTTCACTCGGGAGGTGGATGCGCGCGCCGGGGAGTGCGCGGAGGCCGGGAGGCGTGGCAGAGCCGGAGTTATCCCCAAGGGGTCGCTGGCTTGGGCGTTGCCCACAGGGCGGGGTCGGTGTGCGCGCGGCACGTCTCGAACCGCCCAGGGTGGGCGCATGGAGCGCAGCGCTGACTCGGCGGCCGGGATGCCCAAAGGGGCCGCACACATCTTGCGGACGCAACACCACCTGGCCACCCGAGCTCAACTGCTCAACGGGGGTGTCACCTCCGCTGCCCTGGCGTGGCGGCTGGGCCGGCAGTGGCGCTATGTGCTGCCGGGTGTCGTGTGCACCAAGGCGGGCGATCTCGATGAGACGCAGCGAGGTGTGGCAGCGCTGCTGTTCGCGGGGCCGGGCGCGGTTCTGGGTGGCCCGACGGCCGCTCGCTACTTCGGCATCCGGTCGGGTCCCGTGGATCCCCTGGTTCATGTGCTGGTGCCGGCCCGCCAGGCGGCCAGGCGAGCCCGTTGGGTGCAGGTGCATCGGTCCGCAGTGCCGGAGACCGCGCCGGTATCCGCGGGAGGCCGACGGTGGGCGTCGAAGGCCCGCGCGATTCTGGACGCCGCGCGGTGGGCCCCCACCGATCGCGATCGCCGGGCCATCGTCATCGAAGGGGTACAGCGACGCCTCGTCACCCCCGAGGCGTTGGCTCATGAGCTTGATCGGGGTACCCGACGTGGCTCCCGCGCCCTGCGGGCGGCCATCGAGGAGGCCGCGGCGGGCTCGTGGTCGGTTCCGGAGGCCGATCTGGCGCGGCTGTTGGCCGCGGTGGCCGAGCTTCCCGAGCCGATGCTCAACCCGGAACTCACCGCGCCGGGGGTGGGCCGCCTCATCAGCCCCGATCTGTGGTTCGACGACGTCGCCATGGCCGTGATGGTCCACTCCCGGCAACACCATGCGCTGGGGGAGGACTGGGTGGACACCGTGGAGTTGGACGGCGAACTCGCCTCGCACGGCGTCGCCGTGATCGGCGTCACGCCCACGGGGCTCAAGCGCAATCCCGCACGGGTGAGCGCGCGCATCCTACGCAGCTATCGAACGGCCGCCGCCCGCCCGCGCCCACCCGTCTCCGCCAAACCCCGCTGGTCCACCCGCGAGCACCCGCATCTGTGAGCGCAACTGTGAACGCAGAGACACGCGGGTGATCACCGGCGTGTCCCTGCGCTCATCGCTGCGGCGTCGTGGCGGGGAGCCCTCAGAGGCCGTGGCGCACGCGGCTGGCCTTCTCCTGGGACTTGAACTGCCCGAACCGGGGCAGGAACTTGTCCCAGTCGATGATGTGCGCGTCGATCTCCGGGCCGTCGATGCAGGCGTGCTTGCGGATGTTCTTGCCGTCGATGACGACCGGCACCATGCAGGCTCCACACATTCCTGTGGCGTCGACCATGATCGAGTTGAGGCTGGCCACCGTGTGCACGCCGTAGCGGCGAGACAGGTCGGCCACCGCGCGCATCATCAGCGGCGGGCCGATCGTGACGACCTCGGCGACCTGGCGCCCGGTGCCGGCGGCGGACGCCTCGAGCATCGACTCCAGCGGTGTCGTCACGAAGCCCTTGACGCCGAACGTGCCGTCGTTCGTCGCGTACGCGACGTCGAGCCGGTCGCCGAACTCCGCCTTGAGCCCCTCGACCCGCTCGCCCTCCTCGGTCCAGAACAGCACGTCGGCGCTGCGGAACCCGGCGATGAGCGTCACGTGGTTGCCGGCCTGCAGGTGCGCCCGCGCGATCGGGTACACCGGAGGCAGCCCGAGCCCGCCCGCGGTGAACACCACCGTCTGGTCCGGCGGGTACACCGTGATGTCGCTGGGGCGCCCGAGGGGCCCGGCGATGCCGGCGAAGGAGTCGCCGACGCTCATGTTGTTCATCTCGATGCTGCTCGTGCCGACTCCCTGGATGACCAGGCAGATCGTGCCCTTCTCGACGTCCCAGTCGGCCAGCGTCAGCGGGATGAGTTCGCCGTCCTCCCAGGGGAGCACGCGCACGAACTGGCCCGCCTTGGCCGCCGCCGCGATGACCGGGGAGTGCACGGTGACCTCCTCGATGCCGTCGGCCAGGTGCCGCTTGGCGAGGATGACCTGCGAGGTCGCGGCCCGCTCGGTGTAGTCCTTGGCGCGCGCCACCATCTCGCGGATCTCCGCCGCCGGCAGGTCGAGGTGCCCGATGATCTCGCGGGCCGCGGCCTGACCGTCTCCGGCCGCGTTGATCGCCGTCGAGCCGCCCCGGGCCGCGTCGCCGCCGGAGTACACGCCCTCGACCGAGGTCTCCTGCGAGCCCAGCTGTTCGAGGTCGATCGTGCCCCACTTGGTCGTGTGCAGCTTGGGCATCGAGTCCTTGATGATCGGGTTCGACGCGTTGCCCAGCGCCATGATGACCAGGTCGGCCTTCATGACCTCGGTCGTCCCGGTCGCGACCGGCCGCCGCCGCCCGGAGGCGTCCGGCTCCCCGAGTTCCATGACGTCGAGCGTCGCCGCGGAGACGAAGCCGGTCGCCTCGTCGCCGAGGAACTCCTGCGGGGAGCGCAGCACGAGCAGGTCGATGCCCTCCTCGAGGGCGTGCTCGAGTTCTTCGACGCGGGCGGGCATCTCGGACTTCGTGCGGCGGTAGACGATCGTCACGTGCCCGCCGAGGCGCCGGGCGGTGCGGGCGGCGTCCATCGCCGTGTTGCCGCCGCCGATGACGAGCACCTCCTTGCCCGCGGTCTCCGGCAGTGGCGTCTCGTAGTCCTCCCGCAGCCCCTGCATGAGGTTGACGCGGGTGAGGAACTCGTTCGCCGACATGACGTTGAGGTAGTGCTCACCGGGCACGTCCATGAACTTCGGCAGCCCCGCGCCGGTGCCGACGAAGACCCGCGCGAACCCGTTGGCCCGCAGCTCCTCGATCGTCGCGGTCTTGCCGACGACGAAGTTCGGCACGAACCGGCCGCCGAGCAGCTTGATCTTGCCGACGACGTCGTCGATGAGGTCGTTCGGGAGCCGGAACTCCGGGATGCCGTAGCGCAGCACCCCGCCGAGCGCGTGGAACGCCTCGAAGACCGTGACGGGGAAGCCCTCCGCCGCCAGCAGGTAGGCGTTGATGAGTCCCGACGGCCCCGACCCAATGATCGCGATCGGAGGCCGAGTGGCGGCCGTCCACGGGTCGCGCCGCCCCGCGAACCGCCGCTCGTCGGCGTTCGGGTTGACGAGCTTCTCGCGCTCGGGCAGGAACCACTCGAGCTGGCCGATGTTGATCGGCATCTTGTTCTGGATGCACACGCCCTGGCACTGCAGCTCCTGCGGGCACACGCGGCCGGTGACGTCCGGCAGCGGGTTGCAGCTCTCGATGAGCTCCATCGCCTCGTGGAACTTGCCGGTGCCGACGAGCTCGAGCACCTTCGGGATGTGGATCTTCACCGGGCAGCCGCCCTTGGGCTGCGGCCGGCCGGCGATGTGCACCCCGACCTCGCACGGCTTCTCCTCGCACTGCTTGTCGCGCAGCGCCTCGAGCCACACGAGCAGGTCGACCTCGGTGCGGGTGAACCCCTCGTTCATGTAGCCGAGGTAGCCCTCGTTGACGAGACCGAAGTCGTGCGAGCGCTGCTCGGGGGTGCGGATGTGCGGCGGGATCGAGTTGCCCGCCGGCCAGTCCTTCGACAGGCCGGCGAACATCGGGTACCGGTCGGACAGGTGCGCGTCGAGCGCCCGGATGAACGAGCGCTTGCCCTTCAGCGGCAGCGCCCACACGTACCGCATGAGCACCCGGCTCGCGTCGTCGCCGCGCAGCAGCACCTGCCACATCTGCTTGGCGAATTCGGGGCTCAGGTCGGGCTGGGAGAACTCCCACATGACCGCCGCGACGCCGTCGTCGATGAACATCTGCCGGAAGGCGGTCGGCTCGCTGATGAGCCGCCGCTTGAGCAGGTCGAGTTGGGAGTTGAAGGTCTCGACCTCTTCGGTGTGCTCGAGCACGTCCACCCGCGACTGGGTGGTCTCGAGTTGCTCGCTGGCCTGCAGCCATTCGCCGAGGCGGTTGGTGTCGGTCATTGGATGATCTCCGCGTCGCAGGTCTTCTTCACCCGGTCCATGCGCTTCTCGAGCTCGGGGGTGATGGGAACGGTCTCGAGCGCGCCGGGGATCATCCGGGCCACCCGCTGCGGGGCGCCGTCGATGACCATCGTCGTCGACTCGAAGAACTGCGGCAGCTCCTGGTAGCAGGTGCCGCAGTCGTTGCACTTCGGAACGTCGTTCTCCGCCAGGTAGATCGGCCGGTCGGCCACGGCGGTGGCCGCGGCCGGCTCGCTCGCCGGAGCCGCCGCGAGCCCGGCCGAGGGCACCGCGCCCGCCGGCCGCACCGGGATCGACGCGCCGAGGGAGACGGGGGCCTGGCTCGAGGAGGCGAGCGAGCTCATCGCCCGCGCGATCTCGTCGATGGAGTTCTCCCGGTCGCGCATCGCCGTCTCGTACCGGCTCTGCAGGTCGGCCAGGTCGCTCTTGTGCAGCGCGTCGAGCTGCGCCTCGTGCGTGCCGGAGAGGTACTGCAGCATCTGCCAGTACCGCTTGCGGTCGCGCACGAGCGCGACGATCTGGCTCGAGCAGCGCACCTTGATGAGGCGCTGGTCGTCGTCGGTGGCGTAGACGAACGGCACCCGCGTGGCCCGCTGCTCGCGCGGCAGCTCGATGTACTCGTCGATCGGCAGCGCCACCGCCTCCAGGTCGGGGGCGAGCCGCTGGAACTGCTTGCGGAACCGGGTCTCCCCGAGCGCGAACTCCGCCGGAGTCAGCGGCGTCGTCAGCAGCTGGATGTCGCCGGCCTCGTCGCGGTAGGCGAGGTCCTGGGTGGTCCACGTCTTCTCGACGTCGGGGTTGCCCTCGAGGCTGAACCACTGGTGCAGCGTCGATCCGCGCCGCGGGTCGTGCACGAACACCGGGTTCATCCGGCTCTCGACGGCCAGGCGGGCGCGGCGGGCCGAGGCGTCCTCGGGGATGCCGTGCTCGGAGCCGCACGGGGTGTAGACGTCGAGCACGCTCGGGCCGTCGGTGTACTGCAGGAACTCCATCGCGTGCCGCAGGAAGTGGCCCTGGATCGCCGTGCTCGTCGCGCACACGTAGACGCCCGGGTGGAACGAGGCGAGCAGGCCGAGCTCCTTGCGGGACTCGTGCTTGCCGTCGTGGGCGGCGCCGTGCCGGGACAGGTCCGAATCCTGGCTGGTCAGGCTCGCGGTGGAGGCCTGGCCGCCGGTGTTGGAGTACACCCCGGAGTTGAGCACCATGACCTTGATCGGGGTCTCGCTGGCGAGCACCCGCGACATCGCGCCGAAGCCGATGTCGTAGGAGGCGCCGTCGCCGCCGATCGTCATGATCGTCGGCAGCAGCTCCAGTTCGGACTTGCTGAACTGACCCCAGCCGAGCATCGCCAGCTCGCGGTCGTGCACGTCGGGGTTGTAGGCGTCGCTCAGCTCGAGTTCGGCCACGCGCAGCGCCCGCACGTCGGCGGTCGTCTGCGAGGCGGTGCCCTCGAAGATGCCCTTGGCCAGCGGCTGCGCGTCCTGGAACAGGCTGTTGACCCACGGGTCGACGTACGGGTTGTACGGCATCGTCGAGGCGTACACGCTGGAGCAGCCGGTGGCGTTGGCGATGATCGTCGACGCCGGGCCGTTGCCCGTCGGGCCGCCCTCCTGCAGGTAGAGCCGGTGCTCCAAGGTCTTGATGGCCTCGCCGATGCGGGTCTTGCGGCTCTCCTCGGAGACGGTGTCGGCCTTGGCGTAGAGCTTGTCGATGAGGCTGGTCAGGTCCTTGATGTGCTGGCGCCGGTGCTTGTCGCCGAGCGCGTGGCTGGTCGCCATGACGAGGCGGATCGCGGTGACCTCGCCGCAACCGCGGCAGCCGCCGTGACCACCGGTCGTGGCCCAGAACGTGTCGTGGTCGAGCAGCAGCCGCTTGATGTCGCCCTCGGGGGTGTCGGACCCCTCGGTGAAGCGCTCCGGGGTGTTCGGGGCGGCGGTCATGAACGCGAACCGCTGCTGCAGGGTGTCGAGCACGGCGTCGTCCTGGTCGAGCGAGGTCAGCGCGCCGGGGCCGCAGGCGTCGACGCACTCCAGGCAGCCCGTGCACTTCCACGGGTCGATGGTCGCCGAGAACAGGCCACCGCCTCCGGGCTCCTCCTTCTCCACCGAGTCGAAGAACGGCCGGGTGCGCGCCACCGGGAAGGTGGCCAGCTGGGCGACGACCTTGTCGAAGGTCTGCGCGAGCATCTCGTCGCGGGTGACGTGCCCGGCCGCGCCGGCGACGATCTCGTGGAACGGCTTGGCCTCGCGCGCCCGCAGCGCCTCGCGGGTGCGTTCGGCGATGCCGTAGACCTCGCGCCGCAGGTCGTCGCGCTGGCCGGGGGTCGCGTCGATGCGGTCGATCGCCACGAGGATGAGGTCGTGGATCTCGTGCACGGTGTTGGGGATCGCCGCGTCCGGGCACACGAGCGCGCAGTCCATGCAGCCGGTGCAGATCGCGGGGTTGAACTCCGGCACGGTGCGCCGGAACATGCCCTTGTCCTTGCCGGCGGCCGTGCCCGCGGGGATGAACAGACCGGCTCCCGGCAGCACCGGGGCCTCGCCGATCGTGCCCTCCCGGAACGGGCGGGCCATGACGTCCTCGTAGTAGGCCGGGTCGAACAGGCCGCTGGTGCGCTCGGCGCGGGTGCTCGGGCACATCGAGGCCGACAGCGCGACGGTGAGCAGCGGCTGGCGCGCGGGCTGCTCGGCGATCTCGGCGAGCTCTTCGGACTCGTAGTCGACGAGCTGGGTCGCGTCGATGCCGTCCATGATGACCGCCATGTTGCTCTCGACGACGTTCGCGCCCTTACGGCCGAACTTCTTGTCGATCTGCTTGCGCACCCGCTCGAGGATCTGCTCGCGCGAGGCGCCGGAGACGACCCGGTCGACGTGCGCGGCGACGGCGCCGATGAACGCGATGCCCATCATGCGGGTCTCCAGGTCGGGAGACGGTGCGTGCGCCTTGGCGACCTTGAAGGCGTCGACGACGAAGAACCGGATCTTCTTGTCGACGATCGTGCGCCGCGCCGACCGCGGCAGGTCGCGCCACAGCTCGGCCGGCGACAGGCTCGACTGCAGGATGAACGTGCCGCCCGGCGCGAGGCCCTTGAGCGGGTTGGCGTGGATGAACGCCTTGTGGTCGGGGGAGATGACGACCTCGACCTCTTCGAGCTCCGCGTTCGTCTGCAGGATCTCGTCGGGGCTGAGCGTGATGTAGTAGTTCGTCGGCGCCCCCGACTTCTCCGAGCCGTACTTCGGCGCCGACTTGCTGCGCATGCCGAGCACCCCGGCGAGGATGTCGGTGAGCAGCTTGCCGGTGGCGATCGTGCCGTAGCCGCCGACCGAGTGGAACCGGATGCGCATCGCCTCGGGCGGCAGCAGCACCGGGTTGTCCTGCGTCTCCAGGGCCATCAGCTCGGTCTCGGGGTAGGCGGTGCGCAGCCGCTGCTGCACCTCCGCCATGTGCGGGTCCGGGTCCTTGTCGAAGAACTGCGAGCCGAGGTACACCAGCGGAGCCGGTGCCGGCCGCGTCATCGCCGTGGCCGCCGCGATGAGGTGCCGCGGCTGCAGGTCGTGCCCGCCGAGACCGAAGATCGCGGTCGTCAGCGTCGGCACCTGGTCGGCGCTCAGCGCGGGGATGCCCGCGTGCCGCTGCGCGTCGACGTTCTGCTGGGCCTTGAACAGGGCGCCGGTGACGAGCGTCGTCAGCGCGGTCTGGTCGGAGCGTTCGAGCACCGTGACGCAGGACTTGCCGGCCAGGGCCGCCACGACCTCCGCCTCCGGGAAGGGCTGCAGCAGCTTGATGCTGATGAGCCCGCACCTGATGCCCTGGTCGCGCAGGTAGGGCAGCACGGCCCGCACGTCGTCGCCCACCGACCCGAGGCCGACGAAGACGACGTCGGCGTCGTCGCACTCGTAGGTGTGCACGGGGGAGTAGCTGCGGCCGGTGAGTTCGGAGTACTCCGCCATCGCCTGGCGCACGAGCGCGGGCACGGCGGAGGCGAAGTGGGTGCGGTGGTCGACCGAGCCGGCCTGGAAGTCGGGCTGGTTCTGCACCGGGCCGGTCAGGCCGGGGTTGTCGACGTCGACGAGCGCGGGCACGAGCTGGCGGGTGCCCTGCTGCCACGCGCCGAGCCACTGCCGGCGCCACTGGCCGTGCAGCTGCTGCGGGATCCAGGCGAGGGTGGCCCCGACGAGCTCGCCGTCGTTGTCCTTTTCGACGTCGTCGGCGCGGGCGGCGAGGAACGCGCGCAGCGCGGAGATGTCGTCGGCCTCGATGTCGCGGGCGTGCCGGGTCAGGTAGCCCTGCAGCTGGAAGACGCGGCCCTTGGCGCCGAACAGCATCTCCTGGGCCAGCGTCGGGCACTCGATGCGTCCGGCGGGGTCGCCGAGGTAGTCGCGCAGCAGGTCCGGCTCCGGGAGGCGGGCCTCGCACAGCATGTGGCTCGTCGCGAACCCGTCCATCGCGTTGGCGACGGGGATGAGCGACAGGGAGGAGACGCGGTAGGAGATCGCGGCGAGGTCGGCCGCCTCCTGCGGGTTGGACCCGAACAGGATCGTGTAGCCCGAGGAGAGCAGGGCGTAGATGTCGTCGTGGCCGGCCATGACGTTGAGGGAGTGCTTGGACACGACGCGCGCGGCGACCTGCAGCACGAAGCCGCCGATCTTCTTGCCGACCGTGACGTAGTGCGACTCCATCGCGTAGAGGATGCCCTGGCTGGAGGAGGCGTTGGAGATGAACTGGCCGCCGGTCAGCGCCGCGCCCAGCGCGCCGCTCTGGGCGGAGTGCTCGCCCTCGGGCTCGAAGAAGAAGGAGTGTTTGCCCCAGACGTTGACGCCGCCTTCGGCGCGCGCCGCTTCGTAGAGCTCGGAGATCTCGGTGGACGGGGTGATCGGGTATCCGATGACACCTCCGCAGACGTGACTCATCACGTGCGCGACGGCGCCGTTCCCGTTGATGACGGACGGGATACCTGGGTAGCGCGGGTTGACGGCGTTCTTGGCGACGGTGTTCATGACGGCTCCGGCGGACAACGTTGTCCAGGTGGGCCGCGCAGCCACCGCGACCCGGGTCGACGCAGTGCGGCCTTACGTGGCGTCAGGCTCGACGGCCGAGTCGGGGTGCGGGAAGAATCCCGACGTGCCGAACTCGGCGTTGTCGAAGGGGAGCTCTGACGTCGCCTCGCGACCCTGCTCGACCTCGTCCGCCGGCGTGTTCGCCTGCGGCTGGGCGTCGTGGGGCTGGTTGGGCTCAACAGTCATTGCTGCCTCCGATCCGGGGACGATCGGAAGCGGTGGCAGACACCGTCGGGTCACGGTTGTCGCGTCGGCGACGTCTGTCCTCGCTCCTCGCTATGGACATGACCAATTTTGCGTGGCGTCGGTCACCCGCGTGCGGGGTTTGTGGAAAGTGGCATCGGAGCGTTGTGAGTGCCGTTCGTGGTTCCGGCGCTCAGGCGTTCAGGCGTTCAGGCGGTGGCGACCTTCACGGCGGTGACCGCCTGCTGGGCGCCGGCGCTCAGCTTGGCCGCGTCGAAGGTCATCGTCACGCGGTCGCCGGACTCGTTGCTCCAGCTGCACAGGTGGTCTTCGCACGTCGTGAGCATGAGCCCGTTCGGCAGGTCGAGGCCGCGCAGCTGCCGGACCACCGCGGGGGTGGCCATCGTCGCGACGCGGTCGTCGTAACCGCCGCGCACCGCCGCGAGCAGGGTGTGGCCGTACTCGCCCCCGTTGGTCGGCAGCGCCTCGCTCGCTGTCTCCTGCCCGCCGGTGCCGCTCGTCGAGCCGCCCGGGTTCGACGGGGTCGTCGGGCTACTCGGGCTACTCGGGCTCGTTGGGCTCGCCGGGCTCGATGTCGCGGAGGTGGCCGCGGTGGTGGGCGCCGACGACGTCGACGCCTCGGTGCCGCAGGCCGCGATGAGCAGGGCCCCGGCGACGACGACGGCGGCCAGCGCGAGGCCGCGGCGGGTACCGACTCCGGGCGGTACCTCCAGGAGACGGGTGAAGGGCTTGTCGGCCAGCCGGTCCGGGGTCATCGACACGAGGTCCTGGTCCTGCCTCCGGCCGCCGGGCACGGGCCGGTCGCGTGCGGCCGCGGGCGCGCGGCTTCTGGCGGACCCATCGGCCGCGCCGCCTCCGGGATGAGCAATCCGTCCAACTGACAAGCCAATTCGCTCCGTCAACGACCGTGAGAACTGCGTGTCAGCTACGAGGACTGCGGCACGAACCGCAGGCGCGACCACGACACGCAGTTCTCACGGAGGGCGGGCGGAGGGCGGGCGGAGGGCGGGCGGAGGGTGCGCGGAGGGTGCGCGGAGGGTGCGCGGAGGGTGCGCGGGGGTGCATGGAGGGTGGGCGGGTTCGGCGGCCGGGCGGGGGCGCGGGGCGACCCGATAGGCTTGCCGTCGGCCCGGAGGCTGCCCTGCGACGCGCGTACGCGGCGGGGCGGAGACGACGACAGCGAAAGAGGGTGGCCCGGATGCCGGCGATCGTGCTGGTCGGTGCCCAGTGGGGCGACGAGGGCAAGGGCAAGGCGACGGACCTGCTCGGCGACCGGATCGACTACGTCGTGAAGTTCAACGGCGGCAACAACGCCGGTCACACCGTGGTCATCGGCGACGAGAAGTACGCGCTGCACCTGCTGCCCAGCGGCATCCTCACGCCGGGGGTCACGCCGGTCATCGCCAACGGCGTCGTCATCGACCTGTCGGTGCTGTTCACCGAGCTCGACGACCTCGACCGGCGCGGGGTCGACACCTCGCTGCTGCGGGTCAGCGCCAACGCGCACATCATCCCGCCGTACAACACGGTGCTCGACAAGGTCGCCGAGCGGTTTCTCGGCAGCCGCAAGATCGGCACCACCGGCCGCGGCATCGGTCCGACGTACGCCGACAAGATGTCGCGCGTCGGCATCCGCGTGCAGGACCTGTACGACGAGTCGATCCTGCGCCAGAAGGTCGGCGCGGCCCTCGACTTCAAGAACCAGGTGCTCGCCAAGATCTACAACCGCCGCGCGATCGAGGCCGACCGCGTGGTCGAGGAGCTGCTCTCCTACGCCGACCGGCTCGCGCCGATGGTCACCGACACCTCGCTGGAGATCAGCCGCGCGCTCGACGCCGGCAAGACCGTGCTGTGCGAGGCGGGTCAGGCCACGCTGCTCGACGTCGACCACGGCACCTACCCGTACGTGACCAGCTCGAACGCCACCTCCGGCGGTGCCTGCACCGGAGCCGGTCTGCCGCCGACCCGCATCGACCGCGTCATCGCGGTGCTCAAGGCATTCACCACGCGCGTGGGCGAGGGCCCGTTCCCCACCGAGTTGCACGACGAGGTGGGTGACCGGCTCCGCGAGCTGGGTCAGGAGTTCGGCACGACGACCGGGCGCCCGCGGCGCGTGGGCTGGCTCGACGTCGTCATCGGCCGCTACGCCGCCCGGATCAACGGGGTCTCCGACTTCGTCATGACCAAACTCGACAACCTCGACACGTTCGAGCAGATCCCGGTGTGCGTGGCGTACGACATCAACGGCGAGCGGGTCGACGAGATGCCGACCAGTCAGAGCGACTTCCACCACGCGCGGCCGATCTACGAGTACCTGCCCGGGTGGTGCGAGGACATCAGCGACTGCCGCACGTTCGAGGAGCTGCCGCCGCGCTGCCAGGAGTACGTGCTGTTCGTCGAGGAGCAGATCGGGGCCCGCATCTCCGCGATCGGAGTCGGTCCGGGCCGCGACGAGATCATCCAGCGGTACCCGTTGACGGGGGAGTGAGTGTGAGCGAGCCGAACGCATCGGCATCGGAGCAGGATTGGGTCACGCGGCTGGCCGACGAGGTCGTCGCGGAGGCCACGGCCCGGCAGGGCGGGGCGTTGACACGCCCGATCGTGTGCGCGTCGGGGCTGAGCCCGAGCGGCCCGATCCACCTGGGCAACCTGCGTGAGGTGATGGTGCCGCACTTCGTCGCCGACGAGATCGCGCGCCGCGGCATCGCGGTCGAGCACATCATCAGCTGGGACGACTACGACCGGTTCCGCAAGGTGCCGGAAGCGGTCGAGGGCGTCGACGAGTCGTGGAACGAGCACATCGGCAAGCCGCTGACCAGCGTGCCCCCGCCGCACGGCTCCGGCTACCCGAACTGGGCCGAGCACTTCAAGGCCGTCATGAAGGCGGCGCTGGAGATGCTCGGCGTCACCTATCGCGGCATCTCTCAGACCGACCAATACACCTCCGGCGCCTACCGCGAGCAGGTGCTGCACGCGATGCGCGAGCGCGACCGGATCGACGCGGTGCTCGGGCGGTACCGCACCCGGGTGACCGAACCGGCTCCGGCGCGCGGGGGGCAGGGCAAGCGCGGCGCGAAGGAGGTTCTCGACGCGGCGAGCGCGCAGGCGGCCGAGCTCGCGGAGGAGGGCTCGGGCGCGGCCGGCGAGGACGACGGGTCGGGCACCGGCGGCTACTTCCCGTTCCGCCCGTACAGCACGACGTTCGGCACCGACTCCACGCAGGTCGTCAGCTACGACGACGAGACCACCGAGCTGACGTACCTGGCGACCGGCCCGGGCGGGCAGCAGGTCACCGAGACGATGCACCTGGACCGCGACTTCCACGGCAAGCTCGTGTGGAAGGTCGACTGGCCGATGCGCTGGGCGTACGAGGGTGTCGACTTCGAGCCCTCCGGCGTCGACCACCAGTCGCCCGGCTCCTCGTTCGTCGTCGGCGGGCAGCTCGTGCAGGAGATCTTCGGCGGGCGGCAGCCGATCGGGCCGATGTACGCCTTCGTCGGGATCGCCGGCATGGCGAAGATGAGCTCGTCCAAGGGCGGGGTGCCGACGCCGGCCGACGCGCTCGTGCTGCTGGAGCCGCCGGTGCTGCGCTGGCTGTACGTGCGGCGGCGGCCGAACCAGTCGTTCACGGTGAGTTTCGACGCCGAGCTGCTGCGGCTGTACGACGAGTGGGACGCGCTCGGGCGCAAGGTGGCCGGCGACACGGCCCAGCCCGGCGACCTGGCCGCGTACTCCCGCAGCGTGCGCACCGCCTCCCGGGAACTGACGCTGACGCCCAAGCCGGTGCCGTATCGGGCGCTGACCTCGATCATCGACATCACCGGCGGGCACCCCGAGCAGACGCTGCGGATCCTCGAGGGCTTCGACCTCGACGGGCCCGTGCGCAGCCTCGACGACGTGCGCCCCCGGCTCGACTGCGCGAGTCAATGGGTGCGCACCCAGCTCGACCCGTCCGAGCGCACCCGGGTGCGCCGGGAGCCGAACCGGCACCTGCTGGACTCCCTGGAGCCGGCGCAGCGGGAGGCCCTCGAGCTGCTCGCGGCGCGGCTGCTCGACGACTGGACCCTCGACGGGCTGACGACCCTGACCTACGGCATCCCCAAACTGCAGGCCGGGTTCGACATCGGCGAGAAGAAGCTGCCGCCGGAGGTCAAGAAGGCCCAGCGCGACCTGTTCAAGCTGCTGTACCGGCTCCTCGTCGACTCCGACACCGGCCCGCGGCTGCCGACGCTCCTGCTGTGCGTCGGCCCCGACCGCGTCCGCCGCCTCATCACCGGCTAACCGAGCGGCGATCGCGCTCGCCCTCGCGTTCGGCGCCCCCACCACTTGGCCGAAGGCTGCTCTTTCGGCCGATGGCTAGGGTTGCAGTACGAGCCCTCGACCGAAAGGGCAGCCTTCGGCCGGTATTTGGGGGTTGTCAGGTGGGGCGCAGGACGTGCATGCGGTGGGCGGCTCGGGTGAGCACGACGTAGAGGATGCGCGGGCCGCCGGGGGATTCGGCGACGATCTCGTCGGGGTCGAGCACGATCGTCGCGTCGTACTCCAGGCCCTTGGTCGACATCGGGTCGACGACCGTCACCTGCTCGGCGCGCTCACCGAGGCGCTCCCGGGCGGAGGCGGCCTGGCTCGCCCAGCGGGCCGGGGCGATGACCGCCACCACCCCGTCCACCTGGTCGAGCAGTTCCGTTGCGGCCGCAGCGACCTCGGCCTCCACATCGGAGCCGGAGACGGCGCGGTCGACCGGCTCCACGCCCGTCTCGCGCACGGCGCGGGGGATGTCGGCGTCGGGCATCGCCGCACGGATCACCAGCGCCGCGTGCTCGAAGATCTCCCGGGCGTTGCGGTAGTTCGTGTCCATGTGGAACGCCTGCCGCGGGTGCGAGCCGAACGCCTCGTCGCGGGCCGCGACCGCCTCCGCGGCGTCCGGCCAGGAGGCCTGCGCGGCGTCGCCGACGACGGTCCAGGAGGCCCACCGGCCGCGCCGCCCGACCATTCGCCACTGCATCGGAGACAGATCCTGCGCCTCGTCGACGAGCACGTGCGCGTACTCGCCGGGCGATTCGATGCGGCCGTACAGCAACCGTTCCCGGGCTTGCGCCGGGTCGGCCGGGGGCCGGCGGTCGCGCCGGCCCAGCGCCGCGTGGTTGACCGGCTCGTCCGCGGCGCCCCGCAGCTGCCCGGAGGCCACCGCCGACCCGAACGCCTCGTCGATCTCCTCGATCTGGTAGAAGCCGCGCTCGCGCTCGGCCTCCGGCACGAGCCCGACGCGGGGAGACAGATCGTCGATGAGGGCGACGTCGGCCACCGACCACGTGCCGGTCGCCAGCGCCGTGCGCATCGAGGCCGACAGCGCCTCGGCCTCCTCCTCGTCGAGCACCCCCGCGGCGTAGCGCTGAGCCCGCTCGGGATCGGCGAGCCAGAGCACCACCTCGCGCGGATCGACCGGCCGCCACCAGCGGTCGAGAAAGGCGTCGACGTCGCGGTGGTCCTCGAACGTCGCGATGAACTCCTCGCTCTCGCCGGGCTCCGGCTGCGCGGGGCGCACCTGGCGCCACGCGGCCTGCCCCAGCGCGGCGAGCATCGCGGCCCGCGAGTGGTTGCGGGTGTGTCGACGCAACACCTGCGCGCGTGCGCGCTCCAACTCCCGGCGCCGCAGGCGCACCGCCCGGCCCCGCACCATCGCGCGCAGTTCCGCCGGGCCGCCGGGGATCTCGTCGCGCGCCGCCCGCGCCAGCACCCGCCGGATCCGCACCGACCCCTTGATCGCCGCGACGGCCGGCGGGTCGAGACGGGTCGCGGTGGCGACGTCGAGCACGTCGCCGAGCGAGCGCAGCGTCACCGACTCCTCACCGAGGGAGGGCAGCACCCGCTCGATGTACGCGGTGTACGCGGCCGACGGGCCGACGACGAGGATGCCGCCGGACTCGAACCGCCTCCGGTCGGAGTACAGCAGGTACGCGGCCCGGTGCAGCGCGACGACGGTCTTGCCGGTGCCGGGGCCGCCCGTGATGAGCGTGACCCCGCGCGCCGAGGCGCGGATCGCCTCGTCCTGGTCGGCCTGGATCGTCGCGACGATGTCGCGCATGCGGCCGGTGCGGCTGCGGGTCAGCGCGGCCAACAACGCACCGTCTCCGAGGATGACGAGGTCGTCGGGGGCCTCCGGCGCGAGCAGATCGTCCTCGACCCCGATGACGCGCTCGCCGCGGCAGCGCAGCACGCGGCGGCGCAGCACCCCCATCGGTTGCACCGGCGTCGCGCGGTAGAAGGGGGAGGCGGCGGGCGCGCGCCAGTCGATGACCAGCGGCTCGTAGTCGTCGTCGCGCACCCCGAGCCGCCCGATGTAGCGGGCCTCGCGGCGCTCGGCGGGATCCGAGTCACGGTTCAAATCGCGCCCGGAGTCGTGGTCGATGTCGAGACGCCCGAAGACGAGGCCCTCGTGCTGACGGTCGAGCGTGCTCTGGCGCCGGCCCGCCGTGTAGACGAGCGCGTCGCGTTCGAACAGGCCGGTGATCTCCTCGTCACGCACGTCGCCGGTGCGGTCGGTGCGCCCCCGCGACAGGCCGTCGGCCTCGATGAGCGCCGCCCGCACCCGCGCCTTGTCGAGTTCCGCGTACACCCGGTCGACGTGCGCCTGCTCCGCCGCCAACTCCCGGGCCAGCACCGCCTCCATGTCGGCTCCGGAGCCGGGTTCGTCGGGCGCGTCGCGGTCGCCGGGGTGACCGTGGTGCCTGCTCGTCACTGCTTCGCTCGAATCGCGCATCTGCCCTGTCGTCGTCGCGTCGCTCGTCGGTGCTCGGGTGGTGGGGTGTCCTGCGCGTCCGTGGCCGCCCGCGCGCCGGGCGTCCGTGGCCGGGTCGACACCGCCTCCCCGCGTGTGGGCGCGCGGCGCCCGTCACAGGGGAAGGTCCAAGTTTACGCACCCGGAGCCGGTGCCGGTCGATAGGTGCACCCCGTCGACCGCGGCGCCCGACGAGTCGCGGGCGACCGGGCCCCGCGGTGCCCGACGAGTCGCGGGCGAGCGGGCCCCGCGGTGCCCGGTCTCACTCGGTGGACGCGCTCGGCCGCCGGACAGCCGCCGGAGCCCAGCCCCAGCCCCGGAGGAGTCAGAGCCAGCCGCGCTGCACGGCCTGCACGCCGGCCTGGAACCGGGTGACGGCGCCGAGCTGCTCCATGAGGCTGCGAACCTTGCGTTCGACGGTGCGCTGGCTGATGCCGACGCGGGCGGCGATCGTCGCGTCGGTGGCGCCGGCGGCGAGCAGGCTGAGGATGAGGTGGGTCTGCCGGTTGAGGGCGCCGTCGTCGACCATCGGGGTGGCCAGCCGCCAGACGCTCTCGGCCAGGCCCGACAGGGCCAGCACGAACCGGCGGTCGTGCACGAGCAGGCAGCCCTGCCCGGAGCTGTCGTAGGAGGTGAGGTCGACGATCGCGGCGGAGGTGTCCGCGACGACGACCGAGAACGCGAGGCCGCGGGCGAACCGGCAGTCCTCCCCGGAGCGGCGTCGCTCGGTGAGGATGTCGGTGGCGCGGGGCAGGTCGAGCACGGAGGCGTCGTACGTGGCGCGCATCCGCAGCGGCCGGCCGTGGCTGTTGGTCCACCGGCCGCGGTGGGAGGCGGGGTCGCGCCCGAACAGGTGCGCGGTGAGCGGCGAATCCTCCCGGAAGGACACGACCTCGTGTTCGGCCGACGAGACGACGTGCTCGGAGGCGTCGTACAGCTCCTGCAGGTTGTTGAGCACGACGATGCCCTCGCCGCCCTCCGCGGAGCTCTGCCGCGCGTTGCGGTAGACGCGGGCCAACTCGGCCGAGATCGCGCGGGTCGTCGCCGCCCGGGTCTCGAGCTGCCCCGCCAGCGCGGTCAACGTGATGTCCGGCGGCAGCGCCTCCCACTGCGCGGCCCCGGTGCTGCGCAACAGGCCGAGACCCTGCAGCTCGGCCGTCGCCGCGGAGACCGTGTCGGCCTCGAAGCCGAACTCGGCGAGCTCACGTTCGGTGATGCCGGGGTGCCGCACGGCGAGCAGGTACACCTCGGTGGTCGTCCCGGGCGGCAGCGCGGCGGACAGCGGCAGACTGAGCAGGCCCGGGTCGACGCTCGGTGCGGGCCTGGTCACGTCAACCTCCTCGGTGGACCATTTCGCGGCCCGGATCGATGTACTCGCCCGGCACAGTAGCGAACTCGGCGTCACCACAGGCAGCCGTCGGAGTGCTGTGGGGAGCCGGTGAGCAGGCCGGGGGCGCGAGTGAATATTCACTTGTATGACGAATTATCCGAAGGGCCCCGGGTCCGGCCCGGTGCGGCACCATAGCTCGATAAACGCACTCGCCGGCCGCCGCTGAGCCCACAGCACGCCGCCGACGCCGCTCGGGAAGCCCTGGCCACAGTGCAACCCGCCACAACCTGGCCGCCCCTCTTTACCTCGGGGGGTGTGGTTTGCCATTGTGAGCAACAGCTGCTCGCGCGTGGTCCCATCGCGCGAGGCAGCGCCTGCGTCGGGAGTATCGGTCCCCCTGTGCACTTCCGGCGCGGAAGGCGTCGCCCCCGGGAGGGTCCCCCCTGTCTCCCGGGGGCTTCGCGTGTCTGCGGCTCCCGGCCAATAGGGTAGGGCGCGTGAAGGTCCTCGTCGTCGGTTCCGGTGCCCGCGAGCACGCCATCGTCGTCGCGTTGGGGCGCGACCCGGACGTCGCCCAGATCCACGCGGTGCCAGGCAATCCCGGCATCGCGGCGCAGGCGCGGTGCCACGAGCTGGCCGAGGGCATCGACGACGGCGCGGCGGTCGCGGCGCTGGCGGGGCGTCTCGGTGTCGACCTGGTCGTCATCGGCCCGGAGGCGCCGCTGGTGGCGGGGGTCGCCGACGCGGTGCGCGCGGCCGGCATCGCCTGCTTCGGCCCGTCGCGGGAGGCGGCCCGGCTCGAGGGCAGCAAGGCCTTCGCCAAGGAGGTCATGGCCGCCGCCGACGTGCCGACCGCCCGCTCCCACGTGTGCGCCACCCTCGAAGAGGTCATGGACGGGCTCGACGCGTTCGGGCCGCCGTACGTCGTCAAGGACGACGGGCTGGCCGCCGGTAAGGGCGTGGTCGTCACCGACAACCGCGCCCAGGCGTTGGCGCACGCGGCGCAGTGTCTGGAGCGGTCGGTCTCCCCGGGCGAGTCGGCCCCGCAGGTCGTCATCGAGGAGTTCCTCGACGGGCCCGAGATCTCGCTGTTCTGCATCACCGACGGTCAGACCGTCGTACCGCTGGCGCCCGCGCAGGACTTCAAGCGTCTGCTCGACGGTGACGAGGGCCCGAACACCGGTGGCATGGGCGCGTACTCGCCGCTGCCGTGGATCCCGGACGGGCTGGCGCGAGACGTCCTCACCCGTATCGCGGAGCCGACGGTGCGCGAGATGGCCCACCGAGGCACCTCGTTCGCCGGCGTGCTCTACGTCGGGCTCGCGCTGACCTCCCGGGGCCTGCGGGTCGTCGAGTTCAACGCCCGCTTCGGCGATCCCGAAACGCAGGTGGTGCTCGACCGGCTGCGTAGCCCGCTCGGGGCGCTGCTCATGGCCGCCGCGACCGGCACGCTCGAGGCGGTCGGCGAGCCGGGTTGGCACTCGCACTCCAGCGTCACGGTGGTGCTCGCCGCGAACGGCTACCCGCAGGGGCCGCGCCGCGGCGACGCGATCACCGGCACCGAGCACGTGCCAGCGCCGGCGTACGTGCTGCACGCCGGCACCCGCCGCGACGACGGCGGCGACCTGCTCTCGCACGGCGGGCGGGTGCTCACCGTCGTCGCCCCCGGCGACGATCTCGACGAGGCCCGGGAACGCGCCTACGCGGCACTCGACGTCATCGAGCTGCGCGGCGGCCAGTACCGCACCGACATCGCCCTGCGCGCCGCCCGCGGCGACGTGCAGGTGCCGGCGAGGTGAGTGGCATGACCGAGGAGACCGCCGCGAGCCTGCCCGGCTACGAACACGTCTACTCCGGCAAGGTGCGCGACCTCTACGCGCCGATCGACCCCGCGACCGGAGCATCCGACCCCACGCGGCTGCTGCTCGTCGCGTCCGACCGCATCTCGGCCTACGACTGGGTGCTCGACAGCGAGATCCCCGACAAGGGCGCGATCCTCACGCAGCTGTCGCTGTGGTGGTTCGAGCGGCTGGCCGACCTCGTGCCCAACCACGTCGTCTCCACCGACGTGCCGGAGGCGGTCGCCGGCCGCGCCGTGCTCGTGCGCCGCTTGGAGATGGTGCCGGTCGAGGCCATCGGCCGGGCGTACCTGACCGGCAGCGGGCTCGCGGAATACGTCGAGCGCGGGTCGGTGTGCGGGGTGGCCCTGCCGGGCGGTCTCGTGGAGGCGTCGCGGCTGCCGGAGCCGATCTTCACGCCGACGACGAAGGCGCCGCTCGGCAGTCACGACGAGCCGATCACGTACGCACAGGTGGTGGCGCAGGTCGGGGAGCGAACCGCCTCCGGGCTGCGGAAGCTGACGACCGCGATCCTCGCGCGCGGCAACGAGATCGCAGCCGAGCGCGGCATCCTCATCGCCGACACCAAGGTGGAGTTCGGCATCGAGCCCGACGGCTCGCTCGTGCTCGCCGACGAGGTGCTCACCCCCGACTCGAGCCGGTTCTGGCCGGCCGCCGACTGGGTCGAGGGGCGCGTGCAGCGTTCGTACGACAAGCAGTTCGTGCGCGACTGGCTCACCTCGCCGGAGTCGGGCTGGGACCGCCGCGGCGATCAGCCTCCGCCCGCGCTGCCGCAGCACGTCGTCGAGGCCACCCGCGACACCTACGTCGCCGCCTACGAGTCGCTGACCGGCCGCCGCTTCGCCTGAGCGCGTAGGCCGCCCGGCGACGGCCCGGCGGCCGCTCGGCGGCGAACTGTGGGCGCCGAGAGCCCGACACCGCTCGCTCTGCGGTCCGGGCGACCAGGTGCCCGAACCGCAGAGCGGCCCGCCGGACGAGCGACGGTTACTCGTGCACGGGCGAGTCCCCGCCGCCGGTGTGCGGGCCGCGGTGGGAGTAGTCGGGCGCGGGCACGTCGCCGACGCCGCGGGCCAGGCGGGAACGCTTGCGCGAGTAGGTGAAGTAGATGACGAGGCCGAGCACCAGCCACACCCCGAAGCGCACCCACGTGTCCAGCGGCAGCGTGAGCGCGAGGTACATGCAGCACGCCGCGGCGAGGTAGGGCACGAACGGGCTGAACGGCACCTTGAACGAGCGCTGCAGGTCGGGGCGGCGCCGCCGCAGGATCGGCACGGCGATCGAGACGAGCGTGAACGCCGTCAGCGTGCCGATGTTGACCATCTCCTCGAGCATGCCGATGGGAGTCAGCGACGCGACGAGGGCGACGAGGGTGCCGAGGGCCACCGTGATCTTCACCGGCGTGCCGGTGCGCGGGTTCGTCGTGCCCCAGGAGGCGGGCAGCAGCCAGTCGCGGCACATGGCGAACACGACGCGGGTGGCGCCGATGATGAGCGTCATGACGACGGTCGTCAGGCCCGCGACGGCGCCGGCGGAGATGAGCACCGCGTAGCCGCCGCGTCCGACCGTCTCGAAGGCCTTGGCGAGGGAGGCGGTCGGCGCGATCTGGTCGTGCGGCTGCATGCCGGTGATGACGAGGCTGACCGCAACGTAGAGGATCGTGCAGATGACCAGCGAGCCGATGATGCCGATCGGCAGGTCGCGCTGGGGGTTGCGGGCCTCCTCGGCGGTGGTCGCGACGACGTCGAAGCCGATGTAGGCGAAGAACACGAGCGAGGCGGCGGCGAAGATGCCCATGACGCCGAACGTGCTGGGCTGGAATCCGAAGAGCGTCTGCAGCAGCGGGGCGTGCCAGATGCCGGTGGTGGCCTGCGCGGCGGGCTCCGCCGGCGGGATGAACGGCGAGTAGTTCGCGGTGTTGATGAAGCCGATGCCGGCGACGATGACGAACAGCACGATGAAGACCTTGATGGCCACGAGCACGAGGTTGACCCGCATCGACTCCTTGATGCCCAGGGCGACCAGCGCCGTCAGCACCGCGACGAGCAGCAGCGCGGGCAGGTCGAACCGCGAGCCCGAGGAGATCGCCGCGGGCAGCTCGACGCCGAGTTGGCCGAGGAACGTCGACAGGTAGGCCGACCAGCCCTGGGCCACGACGGCGGAGCCGAGCAGGAGTTCGAGCAGCAGGTCCCAGCCGATGATCCAGGCGACGAACTCACCGAGGGTGGCGTAGGAGAACGTGTAGGCGGAGCCGGAGACGGGCACGGTCGACGCGAATTCGGCGTAGCACAGCGCGGCGAGGCCGCACGTCACGGCGGCGAGCACGAAACTGATGACGACCGAGGGTCCGGCGAGGGAGGCGGCGGCGCGGCCCGCCACGGTGAAGATGCCGGCGCCGATGACGACACCGACTCCGAACACGGTGAGATCGAGTGCGCTGAGTCGCTTCTTCAGCTGATACTCGGACTCCTGGGTTTCGGCGATCGATTCCTCGATCGTCTTCGTGCGAAAAATGCTGCGGTCGTTGCTCATCGTGACCTCGGGTTGGGAACGGACCGACGGATTGCGGCGACTCAACGTACTGCGGGGGGGGGGCCCACGTGCGCGGATCGGCTAGCGGTCGGAACGACGCGCCCTCGCGCCGGAACGACACGCCGGCGCGTCGGGACGACACGCCCTCGCGCCGGCTGGAATTCGCGGAGGACGAGGGCGGCGGCGTGACCGTGCTCGCCGACGGGCACCCGCAGTCGTACGTCGACCCCCACGACCCCGAGCTGCTCGTGTTCGAGTACGTCCAGCACCTCGCGGCGTGCCTCGACGCGCTGCCGGAGGCGGCGCCGGCGCGGCTGGCGATCACGCACGTCGGCGGCGCGGGGCTGAGCGTGCCGCGGTACGTGCAGCACACCCGCCCCGGCTCGCCGCAGATCGTGCTCGAGCCCGACGAGGATCTCACCGCCCGGGTTCGCCGGGAGCTGCCGCTGCCGCGTGGGCATCGGATCCGGGTGCGGCCGCTGCCCGGTCGCGCGGGCGTCACGGGGCTGCGCCCGGCCTCGGCCGACGTGCTCGTGCTCGACGCCTTCGCCGACGGCCGGGTGCCGGCCGACCTCACCACCCTCGAGGCGTTCTGCGATGTCGCCCGGGTGCTGCGGCCCGGCGGCCTGTGGCTGGGCAACCTCGCCGACGAGCCGAGCCGCGGCTACATCGCGCGCGTGGCCGCCGGCGCCCACGCCGCCGGGCTGACCCACCAGCTGCTCGTCGCGACCCACGACGTGCTCAAGGGGCGCCGCTTCGGCAACAGCGTGCTCGCCGCCTCCGATCAACCCCTCGACGCCGATGAGCTGGGGCGACGCCTGCGGCGGGTCAGTGCGCCGAGCGGCGTGCTGGCGCCCGCGAGGCTGGCGCGGCTGCGGGCCTCGGCGCGGCCCCTGACCGACTCCGACGCGCATCGGTCCGCGCCGCCTCCGGACCCCGGCCGGTGGCGGGCGCGGTAAATAAGTGACGAAGACGCGCGATTATTCCCATTCCGGGGAGTAACCTCGCGCACTGTCGTCACCGGACGGCCCGGGTGGACACCCCACCCGACCCCTCCTGCCACTGGAGCCCGTATGACAACCGACCCGGCGCGATCCGCCGCAACCTCCGCGCACGTCGACTCCCGCACCGACCGGGGTTTCTTCGGTCACCCCATCGGGTTGTCGAACCTGTTCTTCGTCGAGCTGTGGGAGCGATTCTCCTACTACGGCATGCGCGCGATCCTCGTCTACTACCTGTACGACGAGATCCGCAACGGCGGCCTCGGCATCCCGCAGGAGACGGCCCAGTCGGTCGTCGCGGTCTACGGCGCGAGCGTCTACCTGCTGTCGATCATCGGTGGGCTCGCGGCCGACCGGATCATCGGCGCCCGGCGCTCGGTGCTCTACGGCGGCGTCGTCATCATGGCCGGACACATCAGCCTGGCCATTCCCGGCGCCTTCTTCAGCTGGCTCGGCATCGCGCTCGTCGCGCTCGGCACCGGCCTGCTCAAGCCGAACATCTCCGCGATCGTCGGGAGCCTGTACGACCAGGACGACCCGCGCCGCGACGGCGGCTTCCAGATCTTCTACATGTCGATCAACATCGGCGCGTTCTTCTCGCCGTTCGTCGTGTCGTTCCTGCGGGCGCAGTGGGGCTACCACGCCGGGTTCGCGGCGGCCGCGGTCGGCATGGGCCTGGCGCTGATCACGTTCGTGCTCGGCCGCAAGCACCTGCGCGGAGCCGGTGACGACGTGCCCAACCCGCTGGCGCCGCACGAGCGGACCCGGTTGGCGCTCGGCGCGGTCGCGGCGATCGTGGGTTTCGCGGCGGTGCTCTGGCTCGCGACGCTGTGGAACCCCACGCCGGTCAGCGCGGCGATCGACGCCATCTCGATCGTGTGCATCGTCACGCCGATCATCTACTTCACGGTGATGTTCAAGAGCGAGAAGGTCAGCGACCAGGAGCGCTCCCACCTGACGGCCTACATCCCGCTGTGGATCGGCGCGGCGATGTTCTTCATGATCTTCGAGCAGGCCGCCGGCAAGATGGCGAGCTTCGCCGAACAGAACACCGACCTGGGCGGCTGGATCCTGCCCGAGTGGTACCAGTCGATCAACCCGATCACGATCATCGTGCTCGCGCCGCTGTTCGGCCTGCTGTGGACCCGCCGCGCCGGCCGGTTCCCCTCGACCGCCTTCAAGTTCGCGCTCGCGGTGCTCATCATCGGGCTGAGCGCGCTGATGATGAGCGCGGCGTTCGCGGCCTACCCCGTCTCCGGCGGGGCGAACCGGGCCCCGTTCTACGTGCTCGGCCTCGTGTTCGTCGTGCAGACCGTCGCCGAGCTGTGCCTGTCGCCGGTCGGGCTGGCGGCCACGACGCTGCTCGCGCCGCGTGCGTTCGCGAGCCAGGCGATGGCCCTGTGGTTCCTCGCCTCCTCGGCCGGCCAGGCCGTCGGCGCCCAGAGCATCAAGCTCATGGCCGACCTGCCCGACAGCACGTACTACCTGGTCATCGGCGGTATCACGATCGTCATCTCCGGCATCCTCTTCGCCCTTGTGCCGTGGACCCGCAACAAGATGCAGGACGTCGAAGACCGCAAGCGCGCCGCCTACGACCGCGAGGCCGCGCACTCCGGCTGAGCTGAGCGGGCCGGCCGGGCCGACCCCTGGAGCGGGCCCGGCCCCGGCGCTGGCCCGGCCCCGGCCCCGGCCGGCGGTTGAGCACATCAAGACCGGTCGGGCCGCGTCGCCCCGTCACCGGAGACGAAACTGGCTTACATACTCGCCCGCGCCCTCCGGCTCAGGCAGCGCCCCGAGGCTGTGAGCAGCGCTTTTGTGTGAGCACGTGAGGCGCCGGATCGAGTGTGTAAGCCAACTTCGTCTCACCCCCGATACACGCCCCGAGCCGAGAGCTCGTTGCCGAGGGAACGCGCGGCCGCCGGCCCGGCCCGTGACCGACGACCTGGTTGACAACTCGGCGTGCCGGGGCGCAGCAGGCGGGGTTACACCTCAGGCGTCGGGACCGGGGGCTCGAAGGCCAGCACCGGCGGCAGCGGGCCGCGCCAGGGTTCGACCTGCACGAGCACCTGCTGGCCGGTGCAGCCCTGGGCGAGGCGGGAGGCGCCGACGTCGGGGGTGAGCACGTTGGGGTTGCCGTGCACGCACGCACCCTCGGGCAGGCCGTGCTCGCCCGCCTCCGGGCCGTGCCGAGACGGGTCGTAGGGGTCGTACCAGGCCCCGGTCGACAGCTGCACGACGCCGGGAGACAGGTCGTCGCTGAGCCGGGCCCCGGCCAGGCAGGCGCCGCGGTCGTTGCTGACGAGCACGACGTCGCTGTCGGCGATGCCGCGCGCGGCCGCGTCCTGCGGGTGCAGGCGGATCGGTTCGCGCCCGGCGACCTTGCTCGCCTGCGACGTGGCGCCGTGGTCGAGCTGGCTGTGCAGGCGGGTCGCGGGCTGGTTGGCGACCAGGTGCAGCGGCCAGCGACGCGCCCGCTCGCCGCCGAGCCACTCCTGCGGTTCGAGCCAGGTGGGCTGCCCCGGGCAGTCGTCGTAGCCGAACCCGGCGATCCGCTCGCTGGCCAGCTCGATGCGGCCCGACGGGGTCGTCAACGGCGCGCCCTGCGGGTCCGCCCGGAAGGCGGCGAGCAGCGTCAGCGGCGCCGTGCGCGGCAGGTCGACGAAACCGTCGGACCAGAAGCGCTCGAAGCCGGGCAGCTGCGGCGGCTCGACTCCGCGCGGCAGGGTGCGACCCGCCTCCAGGTCGGCGCGCCACGTCTCGTAGAGGTGCGCGATCCACTCCGGCGTCGTGCGGCCCTGCGTGAACTCGGCCTCGACCCCGAGCCGCCGCGCCAGCACCGCGTACGTGTCGTAGTCGTCGCGCGCCTGCGCGAACCGCGGGGTGACGGCCCGCATCGCGGTGAGCCGGGCCGCGGCGCGGGTGCCGGCGAGGTCGTCGCGCTCCAGCGCCGTGGTCGAGGGGAGCACGACGTCGGCGTGGCGGGCCATCGCGGTCCAGTACGGGTCGGAGACGACGAGCGTGTCGAGCTGCCCCAGTGCGCGCCGCAGCCGGCGCAGATCCTGATGGTGGTGGAACGGGTTGCCGCCCGCCCAATGCACCAACCGGATGTCGGGATAGGCGTATCGGCCTCCGTCGTAGTCGAATTCGCCTCCCGGACGGAGCAGCATGTCGCTGACACGCGCGACCGGGATGAACTCACGCACCGCGTTGAGCCCCTGCGGCAGCGACGGCAGCGCGACGACCGAGGGCGCGATGCCGGCCTTGTTCATCGACCCGTAGCCGCTGCCGAAACCGCCTCCCGGCAGGCCGATCCGGCCCAGGCACGCGGCCAGCGCCAGGCCCGCCCACAGCGCCTGCTCGCCGTGCCGGATGCGCTGCAGCGACCAGCCGACGGTCACCAGCGACCGGCGCCCCGCGAGCAGCCGCGCGCACTCGGCGATGACCTCCGGCTCCACCCCGCAGATGCCCGCCGCCCAGCGGGTGTCCTTGACCTGCCCGTCGCGCTCGCCGCGCACGTCGGCGAGCAGCGCGTCGCCGCCCACGCAGTACCGGCGCAGGAAGTCGTGGTCGATCGCGCCGTCGGCGTCGAGGCAGCCGATGAGCCCGAGGAGGAACGCCACGTCGGTGCCGGGGCGGATCGGCAGCCAGCCCACCGCCCCGCCTCCCGCGCGCTGAGGCGCCCGCGTCGACGGCCCGACACCATCGACGGCGTCGGGCCGCAGACCCGCACCCATGGCGCGCATCCCGGCGGCGTCGAGTGGCGCTGCGCCCGCCAGTCCCGGCAGGTCGTCGCGCAGCGGGCTCACCGACACCATCCGCACGCCCGCCGCCAGCGCGCGCGCGATCCCGCCCGGCACCGGATGGTCGGCCGAGCCGCCGGAGTCGGTGCCGGTGTTCTTCACGGGCACTCCACCGAGGCACAGCATCACCTGGGTGTGCTCGGCGATGACGTCCCAGGTGGTCGCGAACTGCGTGACGACCGACTCCGGAGCCAGCACGTGCGGCAGGAAGACCTCCGATGCTCCCGTCGAGTACGAGTTGACCGACCGGGTGTAGCCGCCGAGGCAGTTGAGAAAGCGGTGCAGCTGCGACTGCGCGTGGTGGAACCGGCCCGCGCTGGCCCAGCCGTAGGAGCCGCCGTAGATCGCGGAATTGCCGTGCTCGCGGCGCACCCGGTCGTATTCGGCGGCGAGCGCGTCGAGCACCTCGTCCCAGCCCGGCTCCACGAAATCCTGCGTCGTGCGGTCGCGCGGGCCGGGGCCGCCCTCGAGCCACGAGCGGCGCACCGCGGGCCGCGCCACCCGGCTCCGGTGCCGCACCGAGCCGGGAATGTTGCCCAGCAACGGAGACGGAGCCCGATCGCCCGCCCAGGGCCGCACCCCGACGACCTCCCCGTCACGGGAGTGCGCGCTGAACAGCCCCCAGTGCGCCGCGGAGGCCGTGCCCGCGGGGGCCGGCTCGGCTGCCAGGTCGGGGCGCGTCGTCAGATCGGGATTCGCCATATCGCCATGCTGACATCGACCCCCGACAGGCTCGACCGGCGCACCGGTCGGGCCGACCCACCGACCGCTCGGCCTCAGCCGTCGGCGGCCGCGTCCTGCACGAGGAGCGCCACCTGCACGCGGTTGGACAGGCCGAGCTTGGCCAGGATGCTCGACACGTGCGCCTTGACGGTCGGCACGCCGAGGTAGAGCTCCCGGGAGATGTCGGCGTTCGAGCCGCCGTGCGCGAGCGCCCGCGCCACCTGCAGCTCCCGCTCGGTCAGCCGCGCCAGCTGAACGCGGGCCTTCGCGGCCCGGTCGTCGGCCGGCGGCCCCTGGCTGACCTGGCGCACGAGCAGCGCGGTCACCGACGGCGAGAGCGCGTGGTCGCCGGCGACGACCTCGTGCACGGCCGCCACGAGCCGGTCCGGGGGAGTGTCCTTGAGAACGAACCCGCGGGCCCCGACGCGCAGCGCCTCGAGCACGTACGCGTCGGCGTCGAAGGTCGTCAGCACGAGCACCTTGGTGTCCGGATAACGCGCCAGCAGGTCGCGAGTCGCGGTGAGCCCGTCGACGCGGGCCATGCGGATGTCCATGAGCACGACGTCGGGTCGGTGCCGGCCGACGAGCGGCACGGCCTGGTCGCCGTCGTCGCCCTCGGCGACGACCTCGACGCCGTCGGGGCCACCGAGCATCATCCGCAGCCCCGCCCGCACGAGCGGATCGTCGTCGACGAGCACGACCCGCGGTCGCTCAGTCGTCGTCATTGCCGTCTCCCCGAGCGGCACGCCCACCCGTCCGCCCGTCCGCTGCCGGTCTGTCGGCGGCGTCGTGGCGGCGCGGGGGCGCCGAGGACGACTCGGCGGTCCCGGCAGGCTCGAGCTGGGGCGCACGTTCGGCACCGGGGCGGGAGTCCTTGGGCCACGGCAGCCACACTTCCACGACGAACCGCGCGCCGCGGGCAGCGGCGTCGAAACGGCCGCCCGCGAGTTGCACGCGCTCGGCCATCCCGGTCAGGCCGCGACCCCCCGAGGGCAGCGTGTCCTGCTGGGATACCAGGGGATTGGTGAGGGTCAGCGTGAGCCCGTGCCCCGGCCCACCGGCGATCGCCACCGTCGCGTCGGCGCCGGGGGCGTGCTTGCGGGCGTTGGTCAGGGCCTCCTGCACGACCCGGTAGGCGTGCCGTCCGGTGCTCGCCGGCAGGCTCACCGACCGCGCCCACAGCGCCGGGTCGGCCTCCAGCCGCACCGGCTGCCCGCTGCTGGTCACCTCCGCGACGAGCGAGGGGATCGCCGACAGCCCCGGCTGCGGCGCCTCCACCGGCTGGCTCCCGGAGCCGGTCGCCTCGTCCTCGCGCAGCACCCCGAGCACCTCCCGCAGCTCCTCGAGGGCTTGATGCGCGCCCGCTCGCACGATCTCGGCCGCGGCCCGGCGATCGGCCTCCGGCAGGTCGCTGCGGTGCGCGAGCACCCCGGCGTGCATCGCGACGAGCGAGAGCCGGTGGGCGAGCACGTCGTGCATCTCCCGGGCGATCCGGGCTCGCTCGGCCAGGCGCGCCTGCGCGACCCGCGCCGCCTGCTCGCTGGTCGCGGTGCGCGCCTGGGTACGCCAGCTGCGGATGAGCTCGCGACGCGACCCGACGTTCCAGCCGAGCAAGATGCACACGACGTAGATGAGCACGATGAACCCCAGGCTCAGCGACAGGTCGACGAGCAGACCGGTGCCGGTCGAGGGGTCGCGCATGCCCAGGATCGGGGTCACGACGGCCTCGCCGAACAGGTCCACGACGAGCTTGACGCCCGTGACCAGCAGGATCGAGGGCAGATGTCGCCGGGTCGCCAGCGACGTCAACGCCAGCAGCGAGGCCGGCGAGGACGACATGGACACGACGCACAACACCGCGGTGAACAGCGCGACGGCCAGCGGCCGGCGGCGCCGGAAGGCCACCGCGACGACCGCGACCTGCCCCAGCACGAGGTCGACGAACAGCAGCGCCGGCGCCGCCGCATGCGGCTGCGCCTGGTCGGCGCCCCAGAGGCCCGCGACGAACGAGGCCGCGAAACTCCACAGCGCCAGGCCGGCGAGCCACACGATCGCCAGCCGCCACGCGTGCCCCCACACGGGCAAGCGGTTCGGGTCGTAGGTGGTGTCGTCGCCGACAGCGCCGTCACGATCGCGCGGGCCGTCATCCGGCGGGCCGACCCGCCAGGAGCGTTCGAGCCGCGCGCGCAGACCGGCGGGGGTGGAGGCGGGAGCCATACCGATCAACCCTAGGTGCCCTCCGGCCCGGGCCCCACCGACCGTCGGCCGGTCGGCCTCCTCCTTTGGTAGGGGGCCGGCGCGACATGAGCAGACCAAGGTCATCCGCAGGTCACCCACCTGGGCGATGTGCCGGCCCGGCCGCCGAGGCGAGGCTGGAGACATGATCCAGATCGAGCACCTCACCAAGAGCTACGGCACGTTCACCGCCGTGGACGACATCACGTTCACCGCCCGTCCGGGCCGCGTCACGGGTTTTCTCGGCCCCAACGGCGCCGGCAAATCGACGGCGATGCGGATGATGGTCGGCCTGACCGCGCCGACGTCGGGTCGGGCGCTGCTGCTCGGCCGCCCGTACCGCGACCTGCCCACCCCCTCCCGGCACGTCGGCGTCATGCTCGACGCCACCGCGCAGCACCCGGGGCGCACCGGCCGCGAGGTGCTCACCCTCGCCGCGATGATGGCCGGCCGCGGCCGCGCCGACATCGACGTCGCACTCCAACGAGTCGGCCTGACCAACACGGAGGCGGGCCGCCGCGTCGGCAACTACTCCCTCGGCATGCGTCAGCGCCTCGGGCTGGCCGGCGCGCTCATCGGTGACCCGCAGGTGCTCATCCTCGACGAGCCCGCCAACGGCCTCGACCCCGCCGGGATCCGGTGGATGCGCGGCCTGCTGCGCGAGTACGCGGCCGCGGGCGGCACCGTGCTGCTCAGCTCGCACCTGCTGCACGAGGTCGAGCAGATCGCGCAGGACCTCGTGATGATCGGGCGCGGCCGCATCGTCGCGCAGGGCACCAAGGAGGAGCTGCTCGCCGTCGGCGGCACGATCGTCGACTCCCCGGACCGCGACCGACTTGCCGCCGCGCTCGAGGCCGCCGGCTGGGCCCCCACCCCGCGCGCCGACGGCGGCTTCGTCGTCGCGGCCACCGCGGGGCAGGTGGCGCAGCTCGCCGCCGGGGCCCAGCTGCTGCTCACGGAGGTCCGCGCCGCCGGCTCCGGCGGCCTGGAGGAGATGTTCCTGCAGCTCACCGCCGACGACGCCCGCGACGGCTGTCACTCCGAGCGGGGCGCGGCATGAGCACCGCCCTCACCGAACAGAGCCTCCAGACCCACCACGGCATCCAGGGGAACACCATGACCACGACCACCCAGTCCACCGACGTGACACCGGGCGCCGGCCCGACCGACATCGACTTCCACCCAGAGCTGGCGCAGGTCCGCGCGGTGCCCCTGTCCCGGCTCCTGCGGGTCGAGCTGCGCAAGCTCGTCGACACCCGCGGCGGGTGCGGCGTGCTCATCGCGATCGTGCTGTTCACCGCGGTCGCCATGGGCGCGACGATGTGGGTCACCCGCGAGACCGGCGCCGGCCTCATGCCGTTGCTCATGGCGGCGAGCACCCCGCAGGCCATCCTGTTGCCGGTGCTCGGCATCATGACCGCCGCCAACGAGTGGAGCCAGCGCACCGCGCTCATCACGTTCAGCCAGGAGCCGCGCCGCCTGAGGGTCATGGCGGCCAAGGCCGCCGCCGCGGTGCTGCTGGGCCTGGCGGTGCTCGCCGTGACGATCCTGCTCGCAGTGCTCGGGCACGTGCTCTCGATGAGCCTGGCCGGCGGCAGCATCGAGATCGGCATCACCGCGGCGCTGCTGATGAACCTGGCGTTGCTGCAGACCCAGAGCGTGCTCATGGGCGTCGCCTTCGGCGCCGTGCTGCTCAACGTGCCGAGCGCCATCGTGGCCTTCTTCGTCGCGCCCGTCGTCGTCAACCTTCTTCTTCTGGCCAACTCCTGGCTCGCCGAGCACGCCGCCTGGATCGACACGGGCACGTCCGGTACGGCGCTGCTGACCAACGAGTGGATCAGCGGCGAGCAGTGGGCGCAGTTCGGCTCGGCGACCGCGCTGTGGGTGCTGCTGCCGCTGGCCATCGGCTGCTGGCGGGTGGCCCGCAAGGAAGTCAAGTAGCCCGTTCATCAGGCCGGCGCGCCCGAAGACCGCGGCGGCCCGACTCACAGGGGGAGTCGGGCCGCCGCCTTATCGTGTGAGGCGTCCAGCCAGTCCACGCGAAAGGATGCTCGGCCATGGCCGTTCGTCGCCGCATCGAGGTCGCCGCCGGGGCCGCCGCCGTGCGCGCCTGGGAGGCCGATCCGCAGGTCCCGCGGGCGACGCTGGCGACCGCGGTGCGCTACACGCTCGAGGAGCTGGCGACCCGCGCGCCCGGCCGCAGCGTCGAAGTGCGGGTGCCGCCGCTGGGGGCCGTGCAGTGCGTCGCCGGCCCGCGGCACACCCGCGGCACCCCGCCCAACGTCGTGGAGACCGACGCGGCGACGTGGCTGGCGCTGGCCGTCGGCGCCCTGACCTGGGAGCGCGCGACCGCCGACGGAGCGGTGCGCGCCAGCGGCGAGCGCGCCGACCTGCGCGCCCTGTTGCCGCTGTTCGGGTGAGCCGGGCGACGTCCTACAGTGAGTGGGTGAGCACTCCCGCCGACGAGGCCGACCAGCCCGAGCCGACCGGTGAGAGCCCGACGCCGCGCCCGCACGTGCAGCGACTGCGGGTGCGTCGCTCGGTGAACTTTCCCGCGTTCCTGCTGGCCGGCGCGTTCGTCGGCTTCGTCATCGGCGGGCTGCTCGAGCTGCTGGGCCCGGACCCGCAGCCCCAGGCCGGCGGCGGCGTCGTGTACACCGCCGTGTCGTCGTTCTCCTACCTGGCGATGTTCTTCGCGCTGCTCGGGGCGCTCGTCGGCGCGATCGTCGGTCTCGTGCTCGACCGCCGCGGCTGAGGAGCCCTCTCGCGGCCCGTGGTCGCACGGGCGGCCCCTGCTCGGGCGTGTGCGAGACTGGGCGGGTGGTTCGCGGTGATGGACGGCTCAATCACGATCTGCTCCCGGGGGAGAAGGGCCCACAGGACGCCTGCGGCGTCTTCGGTGTGTACGCCCCCGGCGAAGAGGTCGCCAAGCTCACGTATTACGGCCTGTACGCGTTGCAGCACCGCGGTCAGGAGTCGGCCGGCATCGCCGCCTCCGACGGTGAACGACTGCTCGTGTACAAGGATATGGGCCTGGTCAGCCAGGTCTTCGACGAGACCAGCCTCGGCATGCTGCGCGGCCACCTCGCGATCGGGCACTGCCGGTACTCCACGACCGGCGGCAGCACGTGGGAGAACGCCCAGCCGACGCTGGGCAGCGCCGCCGACTCCACGATCGCGCTCGTGCACAACGGCAACCTCATCAACTCCTCGCAGCTGCGCGACCGCATCGTCGCCAGCGACGGCGGCATCAAGGCCCACCCCGAGCTGCGCCGCGGCAACACGACCGACACCGCCCTGGTGACCGCGCTGTTCGGGGAGGGCACCGGCTCCCTGGAGGACCGGGCGCTCCAGGTGCTGCCGCAGGTCAAGGGCGCGTTCACGTTCGTCTTCATGGACGAGCACACGCTGTACGCCGCGCGCGACCCGCAGGGCATCCGCCCGCTGGTGCTGGGCCGGCTCGAACGCGGCTGGGTCATCGCCAGCGAGACCGCGGCGCTCGACATCGTCGGCGCGAGCTTCGTGCGCGAGATCCAGCCGGGCGAGCTCATCGCCATCGACACCAACGGCCTGCGCTCCAAGCGGTTCGCCCGGCCCGACCGCAAGGGTTGCGTGTTCGAGTACGTCTACCTCGCCCGTCCCGACACGACGATCGCGGGCCGCGGCGTCTACGAGTCCCGGGTCGACATGGGCCGGGCCCTGGCCCGCGAGCACCCCGTCGAGGCCGACATGGTCATGCCCACCCCGGAGTCGGGCACGCCCTCGGCCATCGGTTACGCCGCGGAGTCGGGCATCCCGTACGGCTCGGGCCTGGTGAAGAACGCCTACGTCGGGCGCACGTTCATCTCCCCGAGCCAGACGATCCGCCAGCTCGGCATCCGGCTCAAGCTCAACCCGCTGCGCGACGTCATCAACGGCAAGCGCCTCGTCGTCGTCGACGACTCGATCGTGCGCGGCAACACCCAGCGCGCGCTCGTGCGGATGCTGCGCGAGGCGGGCGCCGTCGAGGTGCACGTGCGGATCTCCTCGCCGCCGGTGCGCTGGCCCTGCTTCTACGGCATCGACTTCGCCACCCGCGCCGAACTCATCGCCACCGGCCTCGGCGTCGAGGAGGTGTGCCGCTCGATCGGCGCCGACAGCCTCGGCTACATCAGCGAGGAGGGCATGGTCGCCGCCACCCGGCAGCAGGTCGACGAGCTGTGCACCGCGTGCTTCACCGGCCGGTACCCCATCGAGCTGCCCGACCCCGAGCACCTCGGCAAGGGCGTGCTCGAGGCCTCCGACAGCGCGGTCCCGCAGGCCTGAGCCGCCCGGCGACCCGTCTCCGCCTGGGCTTGCCGGCTCCCCCCGGGCGACCCCGCCCGATCGTCCCGGCGCCGCGCGCCGCCCCTCGACCCGAAGGACCACCGCGATGAGCGCGACCCCGCCCCGCCAACCGATCACCTACGCCTCCGCCGGCGTCGACGTCGAGGCCGGCGACAAGGCCGTCGAGTTCATGAAGGAGTCGGTGCGCCGCGCCACCCGCCCGGAGGTGCTCGGCGGCCTCGGTGGCTTCGCGGGCATGTTCGACGCCAGCGCGCTGCAGGGGATGATGCGACCCGTGCTCGCGACGAGCACGGACGGTGTCGGCACGAAGGTCGCGATCGCGCAGGCCCTCGACAAGCACGACACGATCGGCTTCGACCTCGTCGGCATGGTCGTCGACGACATCGTCGTGTGCGGCGCCGAGCCGCTGTTCATGACCGACTACATCGCGTGCGGCAAGGTCGTGCCCGAACGCATCGCGGCCATCGTCTCCGGCATCGCGGCGGCGTGTGAACAGGCCGGGGTGGCCCTCGTCGGCGGGGAGACTGCCGAGCACCCGGGGCTGCTCGACCCGACCGAGTACGACGTGGCCGGCGCCGCGACCGGCGTCGTCGAACACGACGCGGTGCTCGGTGCACACCGGGTGCGCCCGGGTGACGCGCTCGTGGCGCTGGCCTCGTCGGGGCTGCACTCCAACGGCTACTCGCTGGTGCGCGCGGTGGTCGCGGCCGCCGGCTGGGGCCTGGACCGGCACGTCGACGAGTTCGGCCGCACGCTGGGGGAGGAGCTGCTCGAACCGACCCGCGTGTACAGCGCCGACCTCCTCACGCTGCTGCGCGACCCGGGCCTCGACGTGCACGCGCTCACCCACGTCACCGGAGGCGGTCTGGCCGCCAACCTCGCCCGGGTGCTGCCCGCCGGGGTGCTGGCCACCGTCGACCGCGCGACGTGGACCCCGCCCGCCGTGTTCTCCGTCGTCGCCGACCTCGGCGCGGTGCCGGTGGCCGACCTGGAGCGCACCCTCAACATGGGCATCGGTTTCGTGGCCGTGCTCCCGGCCGAGCAGGCCGACGCCGCCGTGGCTGCAGCCGCCGCCCTCGGCGTGCCCGCCTGGGTCCTCGGCGACGTCGTCGCCGAGCCCGACGGCCCCGGCGCCCCGGTCGGGGGTGCTGGCGATTCGGGCGAGGGTGCCGGCGACTCGGGTGAGCGTCCCGGCGCGGGCGACGGCCCCGGAGGCGCGGGCGACGAGGTGGTCCGCGGCACCAAGGGCGTCGACGGCGGCGCCGTCCGCGTCGTCGGCCGCCACCCCTGACCCCGCCCCAATTCGGCCGAAGGCTGCCCTTTCGGTCGAGGGCTAGATCTGTAGCAGGAGCCCTCGACCGAAAGGGCAGCCTTCGGCCGAGTGGGGGTGCCCTTCGGCCAAGTTGGTGAGGCCTTCGGCGAGTGGGGGAGGCCTTTCGGGCCGAGTGGGTGGCGGGTGCTGGAGGCACACGAATGCCGATGAGCGGCCGGTTGCCCGGCTTCTCATCGGCATCGGTGCGTCGTCACGAACCCCGAGCACCCTTGAACGCACCCTGGAACGGGGACGGGCGGCGCACGGCCGCGACGTCACAGACCGCAGGCGACACTCACGACAGGCGGTGAGGTCGTCGATCGGTCAGCCCGGGAGGGGGTGCAGGGGGCTGCCACCGGATGGCGACCGTTATCGGCCTCCGGCGGCCCACCGGTCGTAGTCGTCGTACTCGTCGTACTCGTCGCTGTCGTGTTCGACGTCCTTGGGAGCGTTGTCCCTGGATCCGTGTAGCTCACGCTCAAGCGCGCGCAAGTCGGTGTCCGGGCTGAAATACTTCAACTCCCGGGCCACCTTGGTCTGCTTGGCCTTTGCTCGGCCGCGCCCCATGGCGTCGACCCCCTCACGCATCTGCCGGGCGGCATCATCACAGGCCCGACGACCACGCGGTTCGTCCAGCCCAGACGGAGCAGCTCCGGGAATTTCGTATGTTCGTGGGGACTACGGTACAGGAGTCTGCCGAATACCCGGAAGCGGCACCGATGCGCGCCGGGTCGTGGCGCGCTCGGCCCGAGCGCGGCCCCGAGCGCCGCCCGCGCCGGCCTCGTGGACGGCCCGTGGCGGCCGACTTGACCGGCCGCCGTCGAGGGTGGAAGATGCGCGGATCGCGGTAACTCGTCGGTTGTGCCCGATTCCTGAGGAGACGCGAAGAGAGGGTGACGGAACGGTGACGTTCCCGGAGTACTCTTTGGGTGTTCGTTTCCGCGGCCTTGCGGGTCGAACTTCCAGCCAACGCTGAAACACATGCGTGAGAGGCCCGCTGTATGTATCGTGAGACCACGAACCCCTCGTCGGAGAACGGTCACCCCGGGGACGCCCTGTTGACGCCCGCCGAGGTCGCCGCCCTCTTTCGAGTCGATCCCAAGACTGTGACGCGGTGGGCGGTGGCGGGCAAACTGACCTCGCTACGCACCCTCGGCGGTCACCGCCGCTACCGTTCGGCCGAGGTGCACGCGCTGCTGGCCGACGCCCAGGGCGAGGCGGTCGCGACCGAGCCCGTCGGCCGGCGAGACGCCACCACCTGATCGGTGCGAGGCGGTTCGGTCACTCGGGCCGCCTGCCACCCTCGTCCGCCTCGTCCGCGCACGGTCGCCCGTGCGCTGCCTCCTGGGCGTGGCCGGTCGCACCTCGGTGCGTGAACGCGCCCGCCGACGAGGGCGCGACCTACTGCGCTCCGGACGACGGTTCCTGACCGTTCTGGGCGGCGGCGTGGATGCGCCGCGCGAGTTCCGCGGCAGAGCCCGGTGTCGTCGACGACTCCCGGTTGGTCCGCTGCAGCTCGCGGTAGATCTCCTCGCGGTGGATGTCGACGTCGCTCGGTGCCGTGATGCCGAGCCGGACCGTATCGCCGTTGACCTCGAGCACCGTGACGACCACGTCGTGGCCGATGAGCAGGCTCTGCTGGGGGCGACGGCTGAGAACGAGCACGATCGGTCCTTTCGGGGCGCGGGAGTCGCACCTCTGCGTTGCTCGACAGGTTAGCGCGACAACGGCTTTCGGTCTCCCACGGCGTCGGTGGGCCGCGCCCCGCCGCCCGGTCACGGGCGCGGAAAGGTTGCCCGCAACGGCAGCTCCTGGTCGATGAGAACGACCTGCATGCCCTCCCCGCTGCGTCGGTTGACGAGCAGCGGCGCGAGCAGATTCGCCCCGGGCGGCTCGCGATCGGTGCCGAGGTTGACCAGGAGCAGGACGAGTAGCTCCTCGGGAGACCGCACGCGCAGGTGATCGGCCGTCTCCGGGTCGATGATCGGGGAGTACGCGGGAAAGTAGGGCGTCGGCGTCACGGCGACGAACCCCAGCCCCGGCTCGTCGAGGCTCTCCAGGTCGTAGAGGTCCGGCTCGGTGCGGCGCACCCGAAACCGCCGGGCCGTCGGGAGCCCGACGAGGCCCAGCGGCAGGCGCACGACCTCGGGCAGGCCGTCGGTGTCGGTCACGACCCCGCGTCGCCCGGTCGCGGGCGCTCCGGCAGCGGGGCGCCCACGCCCCCGGCCGCGTCGAACTGGTCGAGGGTCTCCTGCACGGCCTCGTACGCGTCGGCGAGCAACCGGCTGTTCGACCGGCTCACGGTCGACAGCTCCGCGGTGAGCTGCGTCAAGGCTCGTCGGTGCTCGGCGAGCAGGTCGTTCCACGGAGCCGGTGCGGCCTGCGCGAGTCGTGCCAGCGAGGTGCCGGCGGGCAGGCCGAGCGCCTCGCAGGCGGGCCCGGCGTCGAGGGCCCGCATGAGTTCGGCCTCCCGCATCTGCTGCAGGAGCACCTCGATCTCCCGCGTGCAGCGGCCCAGCCAGCGAGCGCGCCCCGTCTCGAGGATGAGCTGCTGGACCTCCAGCTTGTACGTCAGGGTCTCCAACAGCTCCTGCAGGCGCCACAGCGCGCTCGACAGGTTCGACAGCGCGGCCACGGTGTCGTCGGACACCGGGCCGGACAGCGGGCCGGTCACCCGGCCGGCCACGCGGGCCTCGCTTCGTTCACGCGGTGCTCATCGTCGTCGCCGGCGGCCAGTTGAGCGTTTCTCCAGGCCGCGGCGGCGACGGGTGCCGCACCGACCCGGACCGCGACGCGCGCGAATTTGATTGCCGGTCGGTCGAATACGCACCGAGCCTTACTGCAGGACGATTGTTCAGAAAAGGCGACGGAAATTCTGGACGGTTGTTCAATTCTCTGGCGTGAGGAAATCGGGTCGCTCGTCCAAATGGTTATCAAGAAGCTGCGAAAACCTTTCAGGTTGTATCCAACATGCCCTCAAAATCCGCTCGAAACCAGGCTTTGACCTGCGGATTCTCACGATGTGGGCCTTCATTGGGGAATGCTCAGGTGCTTCATAACTTGGTTTTCGTGACCGCTTCAGAAATCGTTCCTTCCTCGCCATCCGAGGTGGATGTGGATGAGTTGTGCCGAGTGCATCTTCCCCTCGTGAATTTCGAGGTGCGCGCGATCTCTTCACGGCTGCCCGGTCACGTCTACACCGATGATCTGGTGAGCGCGGGAATGGCCGCTCTGGCCATGGCCGCTCGCAGTTTCGACGCGAGCCTGGGGGTGCCGTTCGGGCGCTACGCGGTGCGCCGCATCCGGGGTGCCTTGCTCGACGAGCTGCGCAGCGCCGACTGGGCGACGCGCTCGCTGCGCAGCAAGGTGCGCCGGCGGGACGCCGTGCACGACGCGCTCGCGGCCAGCCTCGGCCGGCGCCCGACCGATCCGGAGGTCGCCGCCGAGATGGGTGTCAGCGTCGCCGAACTCGAGCGGCTCGACGCCGACCTGCACAGCTCGGTCGTGCTGCGCCTCGACGTCATCACCGACTCCGTGGGGGCCGACGCCGTGCTGCCGAGCACGTCGGCCACGCCCGAGGCGACGCTCGTGGCCCGCGAGCGACAGGCCTACCTGCGCGACGCCATCGACGCCCTGCCCGAGCGGTTGCAGGTGGTGGTGCGCGGATGCTTCTTCGAGGACCGGCCGATGCGTGAGCTCGCCGAGGAGCTCGGCGTCACCGAGTCGCGGATCTCGCAGATGCGCGCCGAGGCGCTCAAGCTGCTGCGCGACGGCATGAACTCCCAGCTGGCGCCCGAACTCGTGACGGTGCCGGCCAACGCCGCGGGAGCGGTTGCTCGCCGCAAGGCCTCGTACTACGCCTCGATCGCCGCGCGCTCCAGCTACCGCGACCGGCTCACGATGCCGACGGCCACCGAAGAGGGATCGCAGTTCGAGGCGGTCTGACCGCCCGTGTGAGTGGTCGCGCGAGGATGCGCGCGGATTCGTCTAAGGATCCGCGCGGCCGTGCCGATCAGGAGCTTGACGTGCGTCGGATGGACGCACGGCGACAGCTCCACAGCGGTGCGCCCCGGGCCCCCCAACCTGGGTGTCGCACGCCGGCTCCCCCTGCCGGCACCTGCAAGAGCCCCTGGCGGCGCGCCCCCCAACGCGCCACTGGGGGCTCTTGCCCGTTCCGAGGGCGGGCGGGTGGCCCACCGAGAGGCGGCCGGCTCGCGCCCGGTCAGCCGCGCCGCGCGACGATGACGTACTGGTAGGAGTTCAGCAGCGTGCCCGCCTCGACCGGGTCGGCGCCGTACTGCTCGATCGCGGCGAGCAGCGGTTCGAGTCGCGACTCGTTCGCCAGCGGCAGCTGCTGGGCCGCGCAGGTCTCCAGGGCACCCAGGCCCACCTCGCGCAGCAGCGTCGCGATCTCGACCATCGTGAAGAAGCGCAGGTTGGCCTCCTGCAGCGCGCCCGACTCCTGGTATTCCCAGCGGTCCTCGAGCAGCAGCGGGAGCAGCGCCGACCAGTGCTTGACGTTCGGCACGGTGAGCAGCACGCGACCGTCGGTCGACAGGTGCGGCACGAGCAGCCGCAGCACCGCCTCCGGGTCGACGGTGCGCGCGAGGGTGTCGGCGAGCACGACGAGGTCGTACGGAGCCGGTCACCAGGGCAGCTCCCGAGCGGTCGTCAGGTCGAGGGTGTGCACCTCGTCGAGCCGGGTGCGCGCCACGTGCGCGGCCTGCTCCGAGTGTTCGACGCCGGTGACGTGCGCGCCCCGCTGGCCCGCTTGATCGCCGGGCCGGGCCGAGCACCGCGAGGCGGGGGTCTGCGGCGAACGCCGCCCGCACCTTGGTCACGAAGTCGGGGTCGGTGATGTCGACGTTCTCGCGCAGCAGCACCACGGCCTCCACGTCGGGCATGCCGGTGCAGGCGTCGAGCATCGCGTTGTAGGTCGCGGCGATCGGGGTGTCGCGGGAGGTCAGCAGCGTCGCGTCGGAGCCGCCGTAGGCGGAGATCGCGGGCAGGCAGTGCCGGTCGAAGACCTCCTGGGCGTCGATGCAGACCCCGAAGACGAACACGCCCACCCCCGTCGTCGCGGGCGCCGTCGATCGCCCGCACGTTCCCATCGGCATCCATGCCGCCGCGCTGAACGGCGACCGCGGACCGGGTCGCCGGCCCCGGCCGCGAGGCTACCGCTCCCGACCAAACGTTCGTCCAGTCTCGGTAAGGATCGCGTCAAGATCGCTCAGCGCACCCCGTCCGGCGCCGAAGGAGCCGGTGTCGCGACCAGGTCGGAGCCGGTCGGGGCGCCACGCCGGGCATCGTCTGGAACGGTCACACGTGCGCATGGATGCGAATCGACGCCCCGTGGCGCCCGCTTCGGCTCCGGCCGCGTGCGCGACCTCACCGTCACGGCGCACCCCGCCGCCGCATTCCGATGGGCGCGCGGACGCCCGGCGGCTGCGCGAGTCCGAAGCGGCGTCGTCGTCGCGCGCTGCTCACGGTCAAACCCGTGTGCCCGCCCGCAAACCACCGAGCCCCGGCGAGACGCGTCCACCCTTCACCGGCCGCGACCACGCCGTGAGCTTATAGCAGATCGACGCGAATTCGTCACTTAAGACACGCCGGGCACCGTCGATAGGTGGGCATGACAGCCCCCCGGATCACCGTCTGCCTCGTCGTCGGTGACGAGGCCCGTGACCCGCACGGATGCTTGCAGTCCGCGCGACAGCTGGGTCATCTGCTGACCGGGATCTGCGTGTACGCGGCCGGCGCCTCCGAATCCATCCTGTCCGCCGCCCGGCACGCGGGCGCCAAGGTGCAGATCGCCCACTGGGACGGCGACCTCTCGGCCGCCCGCAACGCCGCCGCCTGCATGACGACCGCCCCCTGGGTGCTCGTGCTCGAGCCGCACGAGCGGGTGCGCGTCGACATTCCTGCGCTGACCACGCTGCTGTCGCTGCCGGATCGCATGGTGGGGGAGCCGGATGCGATGACGGTGCAGGTCGCCGGCCGGCATGGGGGACACGGCCGGCGCGAGCAGCGGCTCTACCGGCCCGACCGGGCGCACTTCACCGGGGCGCTGGAGGCGCGTCTGGAGCCGCTGGTGCCCGGGCGTCGGCTCGTCACCGTGGGCGCCGGCACCGAGGCGTTGTCGATCTGGTCGGTCGTGGCGGAGCCCGACGCTGCCCTCGAGCGGGACCGGCTCGAGCGCCGACTCGACCGGGCGTACTCCGCGGTGGCCACGCTGGAGGCCGGCGGGGTCGGCGGCAACGACCTGGTGACCGCGCTCGTCGAACGCTCCCGCGCCCACCGCGCGCTCGGCGACGACAACCGGGCCCTGGCCGACCTCAACCGGGCGCGACGGGTCAAGGCCAGTGACACCTACCGCTGGCGGGCCCGCGAGGACCTGACGACGCTGCTCATCGAGCACGGCTACTACGACGGGGCGAACCGGCTGATCGCCGAGTTGCGGGCCGACGGCGCCGACGAACAGTACAGCGATTGGCTCACCGCGCAGCTGCACTCGGCGCAGGGGCAGGCCCGCGTGGCCTGGGACATCCTGGCCCGGCTCGAGAACGCGACGGACTCCGAGGGCCGGGTCGTCGCGACGCCGCAGATCCTCGCCGAACAGATGCACCTGGCGAACCGGCTGGGGGAGTTCGACGAGGCCCTGGCCCGGTGCGTCGACCTCATCGCTCGGTACGGGCTGGCCGCCCGGCACGGCCGCATGCTCTTCAAGCTGTGGGGTCCGCGGAGCTTGACCGGCCTGGCCGACATGATCATTCAGGCCGACGCGCGCCGACTCGACGAGGTCGCCGACGGCTTCGACACGCTGCCCGCCCCCGGCCCGGAGCTGGCGGCCGCGCTGCGCGAGGTGCGCACCGACACCCCCAAGGCCGTCCGCATCATGTGAGCCCGCCGGGCTCTGACCCGGGTGCCCGGGTGTCCGGGTCAGACCGGGTAGTCGGGGTAGCCAGGCGCTTCTGGGTGCTCCGCGGGATCCGGTCGCAGCCGCGGTTTCACGAGCCCGAGTTCGCACGCGCGCACGAGCACCTGCACCCGGCTGGAGACGCCGAACTTCGTCGTCAGCTGCACGAGCCGGGACTTCACCGCCGCCTCGCTGAGGCTGAGTTCGCGCGCCATCGCCGGGTTGCTCAGCCCCTGCGCCAACAGGTCCAGCACCTCGCGCTCGCGCTCGGTCAGCGGCGGCGGGTGCGCCTCACGGCCTCCGTCGGGAGCCGGGTCGGGCGCGGCCGGCGTGGCCCCGACCGCCGCGATGAGCGCCTCGGTGACCCGCGGCGACAGCGGCCGTCCGCCGCCGAAGACCTCGTGCACCGCCGCCACCAGTTCCTCCGGGGTGCTCTCCTTGAGCAGGTAGCCGTCGGCCCCCGCCCGCAGCGCCGGCACCACCGAGTCGGTCGTGGCGAATGTGGTGACGACCACGATTTTCACTTCGGGATGCCGAGCCCGGATGAGTCGGGTCGCGGCGATGCCGTCGAGCACGGGCATCGACAGGTCCATGAGCACGCCCGCGGGCGCGAGATCGGCGGTGAGGTCGACCGCCTCCTGCCCGGTGCCCGCCAGCGCGATGACCTCGAACTCCCCGCTGCTCTCCAGGAACAGCTTGAGGCCCTGGGCCATCAGGGCCTCATCGTCGGCGATGAGGATTCGCCTGCGGGTCATCTGGCCGTCCTGAGTGGTTCTCCGGCGCGTCACGCGGAGCGGGGCTGCGTCAACTGTGGGGGCGCCTGTGGGTCGCCCGACGGGGCTAGTTTGCCTGACCGAGCGGCCCGTGGGGGTCGCCGACACGAACCAGGAGTTCTGCCATGCGTCGTCTACCCACCCTCATCGTCGCGAGCACCTGCGCCGCCCTGTTCGCCGTCGCCGGAGCGGCTACCGCCGGCGCCCAGCCGGTGTCGAGCCAGAGCCTGCCCTCGGTGTCCGTCGTCTCCGCCGGTCGCGGAGGCGGGCCCGTCACCCCCGGCAACCCCGGCGGTGGCGGAAACCAGAGCCCGGACGGCTGGGGGGCCGGGCTCTGTGAGCTCGTGCCCATCTTCTGCAGCTAATGTGACGGGGTTGTGACGCCGGATCCTCGCAACCCCCGAACAGATGCCGCCGGGCAGCGATTTGGCGCGTCCACCCGCCGGGGCCCGCGCTGGTGGTTCGTCGGATACGTGGCCTTGGGTGCACTCGTGCTGGCCAACTTATTCAGCGACATCATCTATTACGCGGAGCAGGACTCCTTGCCCGTTGCGACGCGTATCACCGCGGTGGCATCGGCGAGCCTGGGTCTGCTCGCCATGACTCTCGCCGTCCGGTGGACCCGCATCGCCACCGCCGTCGCGATCCTGACCCTGGCCACGTCACTGCTGTCACATCAACTGCCCTACGGGCTGGGCGTGATCGCGATCTTCGTGTTCCTCGCGGCGCTGCGCACCGATCCGGTCGCCGGCGCGATGATCGGCGTGGCGAGCGTGGTCTGGCTGGTCGGGATCGCGCTGCGCAGCACCGAACGCGCCGAGCTGGTGGCCTGGACGGTGGTGATGCTGTCGTTGATCTCCGGTTTCGTGGGGTGGACCTTGGGCGCGACGAGGAGACGAAACGTGGTCATCGAGCAGCGCGCGGCTCAGCTGGAAGCGCAGGTGGCGCGGGTGCGGCAGCGTGAGCGGCAGTCGCTGGCGCGGGAGCTGCACGACGTCGTCGCGCACGGCCTCACGCTCATCTCGATGCAGGCCACCGTGCTGCGGATCACCCCCGACCCCGCCATGCAGGAGACGGCCCGCGACGCGATCGAGCGGTCCTCGCGGGAGTCGCTGGAGGAGCTGCGGCGCCTGCTGCTGGTGCTGCGCGCCAGCGACGTCATCGCCGACGAGGCCGGGGAGCCGCAGGCGTCGTGGCCCGCCGAGGCCTCGGAGGGGGCCCACGAGGGGCGGGAGAGTCACGGCCGGTCGACGACCGACCTGTCCCGGCTCGTGGACCGGCTCGCGGACGACCTGCGGGCCGCGGGCCACAGCGTGCGCGTCGAGTGCTCGGTCGGGCGGCTCGCGCCCAGCGTGCACCTCGCGGCGGATCGCGTTCTGCGAGAAGCGACGACGAACATCGTCAAACATGGTGGGGCGACCGCGGCCTGCGAGATCCTGGTGCGTGACACCCCGGACGGGCTGGTCGTCGAGGTGGCCAACGACATCGGCGGCCGCGCCGTCGCCGACTTCGGCTCCACCGGGCTCGGCGTCATCGGTCTCACCGAGCGCGTGGAACTGCTCGGCGGGCGGCTCGAAGCCGGCCCCGACGGCGGGCGCTGGCGGGTGCGGGCGGTGCTGCCGGGCGCGTGAGAACGCGACACGGCGACACGAGGGTGACACGGCAGGCGACACGGCAGGTGACACGTAAGGCGACGCGGCGAAGCCCCTCGTCGGCGGCCCGGTGGCCCCTTCGGCCGGTGACGCCCATCACTCGGTGGGCGCCGCGCGAGACGGCCTCAATCCTTTGGTGGAACTTCGTGTGCGGGACTGTGAACGAGCCCCCTGATCTGGGCACACTCTTCTCGCCCCGCTGATCGGTTGACGACGCGGCCGGAAGGGACACACCGGCAGCTGCGGACCTCGGGGAGGCTGGGCGGACATCAGGGGAACTGTGCGGGGTGAGGACGAGTCCTCGCCCCGCACAGGGTTCGCCACCGGCCCACGATCCGGTCGACCCCGTCGAACCACCACCACGCCAGCGCGCTCTCGCGCCCGCTTCCGGGTGCTCGGGGGCGTGTCCGGTTCGTGAGTTCATCGGGGAATTTGGCCGATACGTGGTGACGCGGGCGGTGCACTAATGCTTCGATCTGTGGCATGGGTCTCACCGATATGCACGACGCCATCAATTTGCGCCTGGCCTTGCTTGACCTTCCGCATGAGACCGCCGACGGCGGCCCGGAGTCGGTCGTGTCCCCCTTGCTGGCGCGCCAGCGTGAACTGTCCCGCCGCCTCGACCAGCGCCCGCCCCGCGTCGACGAGCGCGTGCAGGCGTTTCTCGACGACTACCTGTCCGACGTGGCAGGCTCCGTGCGGCTGCCGCGCACGTCCCTCGTCCTCGACCAGCCGGGCCTGGCCCGCGAACTCTCCCTGCCGGCTCGCGAGGACTACTTCTCGTCCTCGCTCGTGCGCAGCTACCGCCTCCTCAACGGCGTGCTGCACAACCCGCACAACGACCGGCGCACGACCGCCGGCGTCTTCCACATCGCCGACGGCGGCCTGGCGATCACGCAGGACAAGCGCATCGTGCCGAAGGCCGTCTACGCCCGGCTGCTCGACCTGGCCACCAAGCCGCCGCGCGAGTCGATGGTGCTGCCGTACACGGCCGGCCTCGAGGAGCCGGCGGCCTGCTTCGTCTCCCTGCTGCTGCGCCCGCTGGTCGCGCCGGCCGTGCCCGGTGTCGAGGGCGAGCGGCGCATGGAGATCCGGTTCATGGCCCCCGGCAGCCTCGTCAGCAACCTCGACTTCGTCGAAGGCATCTTCGGCAACGGCGGCGACCCGTATCTGCCCGACAACGACGCCGCGATGGCCCCGAGCGGCTGGACCGGGCACACCGGCTACGTCATCCTCGCCCCGCACCTGACCTCGGTGACCAAGAAGGAACTCGGGCTCCCGCACTACGACCACGCCACCGAGCGGCAGCGCCGCGACCGGATGTGCTGGCGCAGCGAGGGCGAGCTGTACAACGACGGGCAGGCCTTCAAGGCGTGCGCCCGCGACGAGCGCGGCATCATCGTCACCGTCATCGCCGACAACTACTTCGGCTACTGCAAGAAGGAGGTCAAGACGCAGATCGGCTACTCCGCCAACCTCTCCGGGCAGGTGGAGGAGGAGCACAGCGGCGGCGCCCTGGCCTTTCCCAGTTACGACCTCGGGCGCGAGTTCCTCGACCGGTTCGGCAGCGCCGAGGCGTCGGTGGCCGCGGTCGTGGCCCGCGACCCGGAGGTCTTCGAACGGCGCCCCGAGGGGCACGCCGTGCACCGCGAGCACCCGTTCGTCGTCGTGCCCGCCCGCGCCACGTACAGCCTGCGCTCCATGACCGTCAGCTGGGACGGACCGCTCGGGCGCGGCGAGATCCCGCTGCGCGCCGACCGCACGTACTTCGGTCCCGACGGCTACCGCGTCGCGATGGCGCAGCACCCCGACGACCGCACCCAGTGGACGCTCGTCGGCACCTCCCCGGTCGTCACCGGCTTCCACAAGCCCAGCACCGTCTCCGGAGGCGGTAAGTCCGAGATCTCCAAGGCGATCACCGACTCCATCGGGTACGGCACCGCGTACGTCTCGGACTTCCGCGAGGACATGGCAGCGGTCGAGTCGATCCTCGCCTACGACCTGCCGAACCGCTTCGCCGACCCGGAGCGGTGCGGCACCGACACCCGCTCGGTGCTCGGGCAGGACCGCAGCGTCGGCAGCGTCATCAAGCTGCTGACTCCGAGCAACGAGTACACCGACGAGTACAACGCGTGGCTCGAGACGATCCCCTCGCACGTCAAGGAGCTGCTCTACGTCATCAAGAGCGCCTACCGCCCCGAGTGGGGGGACGACTGGAAGCGGCACTTCAGCGTCGGCATCATCAACGGCCGGCAGGGCAACGTGCTGCGCCTCGACGGCAACCGCGTGCGGGTCAACACGCTGCGCGTCGGGTTCGACAAAGACGGCTCGTGGCGCGTGTTCGGCCTGCGGCCCGACTTCAGCCCGGCCGTCAAGGTGCAGACCGAAGACGACATCACCGCGAGCGTCGTCGTCTCCCCGGAGACGGCCGCGGCGGCCGGCAGCACCCGGGGCCTGTCCGCCAAGATCGTCGAGAACTGCGAGATGCTGCTCTTCCAGCGGCCCGACGACGCGATCCACCGCGGCTACGACAAGCAGGCCGAGCGGGACATCTCCGCGCCCGGCACGTTCCTGTCGAACTTCGAGCCGCTCGACCGTTCGACCGCCGTCGCCATGCGCGACGACGCGGTGAACTTCAGCCGCTTCACCGCCCCCGTGCAGAACCTCATCCAGCGGGCCGCGTCGGCCGCGCCGGAGTCGGCGAGCCACGGGCACGGGTTCGACCACGGCAACGGGCACGGCAACGGGCATGGGCATGGCAACGGGCTCGGGCATGGCAACGGGCACGGGGTCTCGGCGCAGGCCCCGGAGGGTGTGGAGTCGGTGTCGGCGGATGACCCGGAGTATTTCGTGTGCTCGGCCAATCCCCGCCTCGTGGGCGGCAAGCCGACGAAGAACCCGCGCTACCTGCAGGTGCGTCCCGACCTGGCCCGCCCGGTCGAGACCGCGGCGGCCGAGCTCGCGCTGCACCTGCGCAACCGGGCCAGTGTGACCCGTACGATCCCGCACGTCGTCGACATCGTCGCGGCCGGGCGGCGCAACAACCCGCCGGAAGACGGGGTGCCGGCGTTGTGCGCGTTCAACCCGCTGCACTACATGGAGCTGCCCGAGCTGTTCATGGAGTTCATCAGCTCGATGACCGGCAAGTCGCCGTCGACGACCGGAGCGGGTTCGGAGGGCGCGCTGACGAAGGCGCCGTTCAACGCGATGCCGACGACGTTCGACCTCAACTCGGCGTTGCTGTCGTACGTGCTCACCGGTTACGACGGCTGGATCTCCAGCGCCGGGTACATCGGCCCGCAGGTGCGCGTCGACCACGACATCAGCCTGCTCATCCCCGAGGTGTTCTCGCGGATGAAGCCGCAGGAGCGCGACGCGGCGACGCTCGTGGCGGAGGGCTCGCTGGAGCGGATCGAGGATCTTGAGGTCGACGGGCGGGTCGTCGCCGCGAGCCGGCTCGGCTACCGCATCACCGAGCGGTTCGCCTCCCGCTACTTCGGACGCATCTTCATGCACCCCGAGGTCGTGTTCACCCCGGACATGCTGCGACCCGAGCAGCAGGATCTGGGCGTCTTCGTCGACGCCATCGACACGATGGTCACGACCCACGGGCGGGTGGCGCGCGGCTACTTCGACGACGGCACGGCCGACCTCGCGGTGCCGCCGCTGCGGGCGCTGCTGGAGATCATGGCGTACGGGCAGAGTGCCGCCGGCCTCACCCTGGACTCCCCGGAGCTGCGGGAGATGTTCGACCGGGAGAACGTGCTGGCCAGCGACTGGTACGCGGCCCGGCTCGACTCCCGCCAGGGCGAGGAGGTCGCGCACCTCGAGGCGGGCGTGCGCACCCTGTCCGACTTCGTCGCGGCCCCCGGCAACGCGGCGGTCGTCGCGCGCCTCGGCCTCGACGAGCGGCTCTACCGGGTGCGTGAGGAGCTGGCCCGGGTCTCCTCCGACGGGCACCGGCGCTCGCTCATCGGCACCATCGGTCGTGAGGTTCGATTCCGCTAGAGCGCACAGCGTTTCGTTGCCTGGTGCGCTCTTCGGAGAGACCGGGTCAGGCGCTTTCCCGGACCGGTACGGACGTCCGTACCGGTCCGGGGGCGCGAATGCCTTCAACCCCGCGACGACCGGTCGATAGGTGCCCGGCACGGTCGGAGGGAGTTGGGGGAGAGCATGGATGGTCCGCGTGCTCGGGGTCTCGGGGATTCCGGGGCTTCCGGGGATGTCGGAGAGATCGGAGGTTCCGGGGACTTTCGGCCAGTGGGCGGTTCCGCGCGTCCGGGGGGTCGGGTCGACCAGCTCCAGCAGATTCGGCGGCAGACGCAGTACGCGATGCTCGCGGTGCGCGCGGCCGAGGCGTCGCTGAGCCGGACCCACGGCACGCTGCAGCGCCTGCGGCGGCTCACCGACCAGGCGGCCGCGGACGGCCACACCGAACACGGCCGCATCATCCTGCAGGCCCAGGTGCGCGAACTCGCGCTGGAGGCAGGCCGATCCACCGACTACCCGCTCCCGGCCGTCGACGTCACGACCATGGCAGGTGCCGGCTCCTCGCTGCCCGGCATCGACGCCGCCCGCACCACCGTGCAACTGCGCCGCGCCGAACTCGCCCGGCGGCGCCGCTGGCTCGACCGCCGGCTCAAGACCCTCGACGTCGCCGTCGAGAACGTCACCGCCGCGCGCAACCGCACCTCGGCCAGGGCGCCGCGACCCCCGCAGCCCCCTGGCCCGACTCGCCCCGGCCCCACTCAGCCCCTTGGGCGCCTTCAGCGCCCAGTGAGGTGACCCCTCCGCCGGGACTGGACACCGCCTCTTCGACTGGACACCGTCTTCTCAACTGAGCCGCTTTTCCCGCACGGGACACCTGCGATCGCGCGTGTCCCGTCGAGCGTGCGGTGTCCCGTCTCGCGGACCGGTGTCCCGTCGCGGAGGCGGTGTCCCGTCTCGGTCCCGGTGCCGCCCAAGGAGGCGGTGACCGGTCGCGGTGCCGGTGGCCGCACGACGGTGCGCGGGCCCTGAGCCGCCCTGGGCCGCGGGCGAGTTGTGAGTAATGTCTCACTCTGCGCGGGGGTGGGCCGATAGGGACGGCAACGGACAACCAGAGCCCTCCACTGCTGGCCGAGCTCACGGATGGAGAACACGCGATGTCGTCAGTCGCCGGGTCGGGGGCCCGCCGGTCGCACTCGACCGATCACGCTCTCCTCGATGTCGCCGCGCCCACGATGGCCGAGGTCATCTCGCTCGCCACGAAGCGACGCCTCGACGTGACGCCCGCCCTGCCCGCCACTCACGACGACCTGACGATCGCCGACCCGGGAGCGCCCCCGCAGGGCTGGACCGACTCCGACCTGGATGTCCGAAGCGACGACGCCGACCTGGCGTGGGCGCTGCGGCTCGGGGCCGACTCGGTGTCGTATCGGGCGGCGCGGGCGGTGTCGGACGCGACCGCGGCGGCACTCGGTCTCACCCTGCGGGAATTCCTGACCTGAACGCCCCCGGCTCCTCGCACGTAGGCCGTTGGTGATCAGGCGATTTCGGCTGATGGTGGGTCGCGCACGGCAGCGCCAGTCCTGGGATACTTCCGGACATGAGTTCTCGTGAGATCGCCGTGCCCGTGCCCGGCGGCAGTCTTGCGGCGATCGACTATGGCGGCACCGGCCGTGACGTGCTGTTCGCGCACTCACCGGGATTCAACGCCCGCCAGTGGGACGAGGTCGCCGAGTTGGTCTCCACCCGCTGCGTGTCGATCGATCTGCCGGGTCACGGCCACTCGACCGCCCCGGTCATCCCGGGGGATGAGATCTGGCGCTACCTCGTCGAGGTGATCGACCACCTCGGCCTGAAGCAGCCGCTCATCGTCAGCCACGAGATGTCCGGCGCGGTCACCCTGCAGGCGGGGCGGCAGGCCCCGGAGCGCATCGGCGGGCTCATGTTCATCAACGGGTCGTGCGCGTGCTCCCGCGAGGCGATGGTCACGGCCCACGCGCTGTGGAACGGCACCGAGCTGCGCGAGCTGCTCAAGAGCCGGTTCAGCCTGGAACTGCCGGTGCCGGCGCCCGACGCGCAGACCTACCTTCGCGACCTCGCCGAGAAGATCTCCGGCGACTGGTGGTTGCCGGAGGACGTGCCGCTGCCGACTCCCGTGCTCGAGCGCAGCATGTTCGACCACCACGACGGCACGTACAGCCTGCGCCCGGCGACCCCCGACATCAGCGTCTTCTACTCCTTCGAGGACACCCCGCTGTTCCCGTGCGCGGACGCGTTCGACGGGCTGGAGCTGCAGGCGTGGCTCGTGGCGAACGAGGGCACCTTCGAACCGTCCAGTTGGAGCGACATCGAGGCGCTCGCGCTGCGGCACAGCAACGTGCACGCCCGCTTCCTGCCCGGCGGCCACTACCCGCAGCACTCCACGCCGCACGTCATCGCGCGTCTCGTCGATGAGGCCGTCGCCGAACTCGACGCGGCGGCGACCGGTGGGCGCGCCGCCGGCTGACCTTGCTTGACCTGCGACTATGTCGCGGATCATGGTGGTCGGGCGTTCACGTCGGGCGACTAGTTGTCGATAAGGAACGGGCGGTGACCCAACCTTTTGCCCGAATCCGGGGTCGCCCACGTCCATGGATGGGGTCCTGCCATGATCACAGTCACGCGTCGCGGGGGCGGCCCGTCGTTCGCGCTGAACCCTGACCTCATCGAGCGTCTGGAACAGACCTCCGATGCCGACGGCACCGTCATCACCCTCGTCAGCGGCACCCAGTACGTCGTCGCCGACACCGTCGAGCAGATCGTCGCCGAGGTGCGCCGATTTCGGGCCGCCGTGCTGACCGCCACCGCCGACCCGCCTCCCGCGAACCGTCCGACCGCTCCCGGAGCCGGTGGCCCGCCCGCCGCGGGCGGCTGCAGTCGGTCGCCGGGCCCGAGTAGGCCCGATATAGGTCCGAGCGCCCGCGCGAGTAGCCCCGCATCAGGCCCGCTGCACGGCCCCGAGCAGGCGGGCGCGCCCGGCGCGCAGGTGCGCCCGCAGCGCGGACAGGTAGGCGTCGAGGTCGCCGCGGTCGAGGCGGTCGACGAGCACCTGGTGCTCCCGGTGCGCGGCGACCATGCGCTCGGCGGCGTCGGTCTTCGCGGCGCTCTGCCCCAGCCGGCGCTGATGGTCGCGCAGGTTGCGCAGCAGATCGACGAGGAACGGGTTGTCACACGACTCGACGAGCAGCAGGTGGAAGCGCGTGTCGGCCTCCATGAACGCGGGGTAGTCACCGGAGTGGGCGTGCAGCTGCTGCTCGGACAGGTTGCTCCACAGCGCGTCCATGAGGTGGCGGGGGAGTTCCTCGTTCTCGGTGAGCAGCTTGGTCGCCGCGGCCGTCTCGATGATCTCGCGCGCCTCCATGACCGACGTGGCCTCCTCCACCGAGACCGGCACGACGACCGCGCCGCGTTTGGGGTACAGCTGCAGCAGGCCCTCGGCCTGGAGGCGCAGAAAGGCCTCCCGCACGGGGGTTCGCGAAATTCCCAATGAGGTCGAGACCTGACCTTCGGTGATCACGTCCCCACCGGCAAGCAGCCCATCGAGGATTCGGCCACGCGTCTCGTGGTACGCGCGGTCCGTGGCGGACATCGGCCGTGTCATTGGGGCCCTCCTCCCGTGTCGTGTCGCAAGCGCACGCCAGCTACCGCTGACGCGCGCAGGGCCCCCAAGACTGACGTCTACGTACATGACGGTAACCCGTGAAATCCTCGAGTTCAACAGCATTTTCGCAGGTCGGAGCGTGTTTTTCGTAGTCGGGCGTCCAACTCTGACACGTGTGCGGAGTCGGTTCGCGGGCGCCGCGGGGCCCCTGCCGCCCACGACACGGTGTGTTCGCGCGCACCAGCGCGGGGCTACGGTGAGCACGTCGGCCGGGGGCACGACCGCGTTCATCGACGGCGCGACCGCGTTCACCGGGCCGCAGGGCGGATGTGTGACAGGAGACCGACACATGGCGCATGACGAGGATCACCCCCTGCCGGAGGTCGACTCCGTCGTTCGGCGTGGCGGCCACACGGGACCGGTGCGCGGGCCGCAGGACGTCGGCCCGGGCGAGGCCGCGCCGCCCGGGCCCCGGGGGGCGTGGGGGTCGTCTGGGTCGTCGACTTCGTCGGGGTCGTCGGGGTCGTCGGGGTCGTCGGGGTCTTCGGGGGCGTCGGGGTGGCCGGGTGGCGCGGCCGGCGGCCGGAGACCGTCGCGAGGGCACCGCGCCCGCCGGACCCTGGGAGGCCTCGCGGTCGCGGCGGCAGCGCTGGTGGGGGTGGCCTACGTCGCCGCCGACAGCAGCGGAGCGAGCCAGTCGCAGACGATCGACGCGCCGGGGGCCATCGAGCTCGACGTGCGTGGCGTCGACGACCTGCGGCTCGTCGCGGGCGATCCGGGGCGCCTGGGGGTCGAGGTCGACGAGCGCCTGTTCGGGCGGTGCGACCCGCTGGTGGCGAGCGTCGCGGACGGCCGGCTCACCGGCTCCCTCGACTGTGGCGGCGCCCCGCTCGGTGGCGCGGACGCATCGATCACCGTGCCCGCCGGCACCCGACTGACCCTGCGGGTGCACGACGCCGACGCCGACGTCTCCGGCCGGTTCGCGGCCCTGCAGGTCGACTCCGACGGCGGTGACGTGCGCCTCGCCGGCGTCGACGGACCGACCGCCGTGACGACGGCCGGCGGCGACGTCACCGGCTCCGTGGCGTCGGGAGCCACCCTCGACGTGCGCACCGACCGCGGGGACGTCGAGATCGACGATCTCGGGTCGGTCGACGCGACGACGATCCGCTCGAGCGGCGGCGACGTCGAGCTGGGAGCCCGGCAGGGCACGTACCGCCTCGACCTGGCCGGCGGCGACGTCGAGTCCGACGTCGTCAGCGATCCCGGGGCCTCCCGCTCGATCTCGGTGCGCACCGACGACGACGTGCGGCTGCGCGACTGAACGGCCGAGCGCCGCGCCTACGCTGGCCACCATGCCCGCCGAACCGGCCGACCCCAGCCAGACCGACCAGCCGATCGAGCCGATCGATGCCCTGCGCCGCATCGCGTTTCTCATGGAGCGCACCCGCGGCCAGACCCGCCGCATCGAGGCCTTCCGCAAGGCGGCCGCGACCGTCGTGCGCACCGGCCGCGACGAGTTGGCCCGGCGCGCGGAGGCGGGCACGCTGACCGAGCTGCCCGCGATCGGCAAGAGCACCGCCACGGTCATCACGCAGGCCCTCGCGGGCCGGCGGCCCGACTACCTGCTCGACCTCGAACGCTCCGGCGCGGCAGGGCCGCTCGTCGACGGCGGGGAGCGGCTCGCGGCCCGGCTGCGCGGCGACCTGCACTCCCACTCCAACTGGTCCGACGGCGGCTCCCCGATCGAGGAGATGGTCGCGACCGCGATGGAGCTGGGCCGCGAGTACCTCGCGCTGACCGACCACTCCCGCGGCCTGCGGGTCGCCAACGGGCTCTCGGAGGAGCGGCTCGTGCGTCAGCTCGGGGTCGTCGACGCCATCAACGGCCACCTGCAGGGCCAGGGCTTCACGCTGCTGCGCGGCATCGAGGTCGACATCCTCGACGACGGCTCGCTCGACCAGGAGCCGGAGCTGCTGGAGCGCCTCGACGTCGTCGTCGCCTCGGTGCACTCCAAGCTGCGCAGCCCCGCGGACGTCATGACCGCCCGCATGCTCGGCGCGGTGCGCAACCCGCGCACCAACGTGCTCGGCCACTGCACGGGACGGCTCGTCGAGGGCGGCCGCGGCACCCGCCCGCCGAGCAGTTTCGACGCCCGGGCCGTGTTCGAGGCGTGCGCGGAGCACGACGTGGCGGTGGAGATCAACTCCCGCCCCGAGCGCTGCGACCCGCCCGACGAGCTCATCACGCTGGCGCTCGAGACCGGCTGCCTGTTCAGCATCGACACCGACTCCCACGCCCCGGGTCAGCTCGACTTCCTCGCCTACGGCGCCGCGCGCGCCCAGCGCCTGGGGGTGCCCGCCGAGCGCATCGTCACCACCTGGGAGCGCGACCGCCTCCTGGAGTGGGCCGCACAACGCCCCTGACCCGCCCAACGACCCCGCCCAACGATCCAGCGCCCCTGACCCGCCCAACGACCCCGCCCAACGACCCGGCCCAACGACCCGGCCCAACGACCCGGCCCAACGACCCGGCCCCACGACCCTGAGAACTGCGCTTCACGGTCACAACTGCTGTCCGTGCCGCAGTCGCGACCGTGAAGCGCAGTTCTCACCGACTCCTGCGGCGGGCCGCCCCTGGGGTGGGGCCGGCCGCTGGCCGCCTCCGTGGACAGAGCGCGGGGGCCGTTTTGGCGTTGGAGGCAGGCGTGTCCTATGCTTTCGGATGTCCTCGAGGGATCCGAGCTGCTGCTGGTCGTGAGTGCGCAGGCGGCGAGGGCCTGAGAGTGACATGTCAGGTCCCCATCGTCTAGCGGCCTAGGACCCCGCCCTTTCACGGCGGTAGCACGGGTTCGAATCCCGTTGGGGATACGCATTACCTCACACGAGGCCCCGTAGCGCAGTTGGTTAGCGCGCCGCCCTGTCACGGCGGAGGTCGCCGGTTCGAGCCCGGTCGGGGTCGCTCTGCTTGTCAGGGCCAGGTAGCTCAGTTGGTACGAGCGTCCGACTGAAAATCGGAAGGTCGGCGGTTCGACCCCGCCCCTGGCCACCGCGAAGAGCCCCATGTCAGCCCCGCTGGCCTGGGGCTCTTGCGTGTGTCGGGGCTGATGCGTCGCGCAGGCATGCATTCCAGACTGCACAGATTCGTTGGTGGTGACCCCTCGACGCCTGCCGAGCGGTCAATCCGGGTTGGGCGTCGCAGTCTGAGGCCGTGACCAGCGGTGTTGCGCGGCCCGCCGGAGTGACCGCTCGCGAGCGGTCACTGCACACACTGTCGTGAACAGTTCTGCTCAGAGCAACGAGCGCGCGATGACCGTGACACTGGCGAGGGCGCAGAACGCGAGCACGAACCGGCGCAGGCGGGCCTGGTCGAGGCGGGCCCGCGCCGGGGCGCCCGCGACGAGGCCGAGCACGACGAAGGGCAGCCAGGTCAGACCCGCGAGCAGCTGCTCCCGGGTGAACTGCCCACCGAGCACGAGCCCGGTCACGGCCATCGTCGAGCCGGCGACAAAAAAGGTCGCCATCGTCGAGCGCAGCCGCACCGGCGGGCTGTGTTGCAGCACGAGCGCGAGGAACGGCCCCCCGATCGTGGCGGCGGTGCCGGCGACCCCGCCGATCGCGCCCGCCGCGGCCGCAGCGGCGCGGGTGGGACGGACCCGCGGGCTCCACACGGAGGCGGCGACCGTCGCCAGCACGAGAACACCCACCGTCGCGGCGATCGCCCGGGTGGACACGAGCGCGACGATCGCCACGCCCAGCGGCGTGGCAACCGCACGCGCCGGCAGGGCCCACGCGAGGGCGCGCCAGTCGATGTCGCGGGGGAGCGTGGCGAGCTGGATCGTCGGCAGCGTGAGGCTGGGGATGAGCAGCGCCCCCGGCATGAGCCCCGGCTCCCCGAGAACGACGAACGGCGCCGCGACGACCGCCATCCCGAAGGAGATGGACGACTGAACGAACGCGCCCGCGGCCACCGCGAGGCCCAGCAGGAGCACCGTCGTCCAGTCCACCGCTCGATCCTGACCGTCGGTCGGGTCGCCTGCAAGCGGCCTCGAGCGAGCGCGCACGGCCGCGCTCGAACCCGGCGACGTGTGATCTGCGGGCGGGGGTTCGCCCGGCGGTGTGATCTGACAGACTGCCGCCCATGAACCTCCTCAATCAGTCCCTGGCCGAGGTGGACCCGGAGATCGCCGCCGCGCTCGACGCCGAGCGGGACCGGCAGGAGTCCACCCTGGAGATGATCGCGTCGGAGAACTTCGCTCCCGTGGCCGTCATGAGCGCACAGGGTTCTGTGGCGACGAACAAGTACGCCGAGGGGTATCCCGGTCGGCGCTACTACGGCGGCTGCGAGCACGTCGACGTCGCCGAGAAGCTCGCGATCGACCGGCTCAAGGAGCTGTTCGGGTCGCAGTACGCCAACGTGCAGCCGCACTCGGGCGCCCAGGCCAACACGGCGGTCTTCTTCGCGCTGCTGCAGCCGGGTGACAAGATCCTCGGGCTCGACCTCGCGCACGGTGGGCACCTCACCCACGGCATGCGGATCAACTACAGCGGCAAGATGTTCGAGGTTCACCCGTACCACGTCGACGAGCAGGGCCTGGTCGACATGGACGAGGTCGCCGCCCTGGCCCGCGAGCACCAGCCGAAGATGATCATCGCCGGCTGGTCGGCCTACCCGCGCCAGCTCGACTTCGAGCGGTTCCGGCAGATCGCCGACGAGGTCGGCGCCTACCTCATGGTCGACATGGCGCACTTCGCCGGCCTCGTCGCCGCCGGGCTGCACCCCAACCCCGTGCCGCACGCACACATCACGACGAGCACCACGCACAAGACCCTCGGCGGTCCGCGCGGCGGCGTCATCCTCACCAACGACCCCGAGCTGTCGAAGAAGATCAACTCCGCGGTCTTCCCCGGCATGCAGGGCGGCCCGCTCGAGCACGTCATCGCCGCCAAGGCCGTCAGCTTCAAGGTCGCGATGGGCGAGGAGTTCAAGGACCGGCAGAAGCGCACCCTCGAGGGCGCGAAGATCCTCGCGGACCGGCTCCTCAAGCCCGACCTGACGGAGGCGGGCATCAGCGTGCTCTCCGGCGGCACCGACGTGCACCTCGTGCTCGTCGACCTCGCCAAGAGCGAGCTCGACGGCAAGCAGGCCGAGGACCGGCTCCACCAGGTCGGCATCACCGTCAACCGCAACGCGGTGCCCAACGACCCGCGACCGCCGATGGTCACCTCCGGCCTGCGGGTCGGCACGCCGGCCCTGGCCACGCGCGGCTTCGGACCGGACGAGTTCGCGCAGGTCGCCGACATCATCGCCGAGGCGCTCGCGCCCGACTTCGACGACGACAAGGCGGCGCAGCTGCGCTCCCGCGTCGAGGAACTCGCCCGCAAGTTCCCGCTCTACCCGAGCCTGACCAGCTCCTGACCCGAGTTCTCAGCAAGCGTTGCGCTCACCGGGCGTATCGTCGCCCAGCGCCCGCTCCACGACGGGCCACGACGGGCCTCCCAACCCCTCGGGAGGCCCGTTCGTACGCCCGCCTCCGCGCCGCCTCCCGGCTGCCTGACCGCACCCCTGCCTGCGCAGCCTGTCGGTGGCCCGGTGCAGGATGAGCCCATGAGCTACCTGCGCATGAGCGACTACGCGGCCGACCCAGGCCGATACGACGCGATGACCTACCGTTTCTGCGGCCGCAGCGGACTGCAGCTGCCGCTGATCTCGCTCGGTCTGTGGCAGAACTTCGGCGACGACAAGCCGCACGAGACGCAGCGCGCGATCGTGCGCCGCGCCTTCGACCGCGGCGTCACCCACTTCGACCTCGCCAACAACTACGGCCCGCCGTACGGCCAGGCGGAGATCAACTTCGGGCAGATGCTGCGGCAGGACCTGGCCGGCTACCGCGACGAACTGGTCATCTCCAGCAAGGCCGGCTGGGACATGTGGCCGGGCCCCTACGGCCAGGGCGGCGGCAGCCGCAAGTACGTGCTGGCCAGCCTCGACCAGTCGCTACGCCGCCTCGGACTCGACTACGTCGACATCTTCTACAGCCACCGGTTCGACCCGCAGACCCCGATCGAGGAGACGATGATGGCCCTCGATCACGCGGTGCGCTCCGGCAAGGCCCTGTACATCGGCATCTCCAGCTACTCGGCCGACAAGACCCGGGAGGCGGCCTCGATCGCTCGCGAACTCGGCACCCCGCTGCTCATCCACCAGCCCTCGTACAGCATGCTCAACCGGTGGATCGAGGAGCAGGGCCTGCTCGATGAACTCGACCAGGCGGGCATGGGCTGCATCGCGTTCACGGCCCTGGCCCAGGGTTTGCTCACCGACCGCTACCTCAACGGCATCCCGGAGGGCTCGCGGGCCGCTCGGGAGGGCACCCTCGGGCGCAGCATGCTCTCGGAGGAGAACCTGGACCGGGTGCGCGGCCTCAACGACATCGCCCAGACCCGCGGCCAGAGCCTGGCCCAGATGGCGCTGGCCTGGGTGCTGCGCGACCCGCGGATGACGTCTACGCTCATCGGTGCCTCGAGCGTGCGCCAGCTCGACGACAGCCTCGACGCGCTCGCCCAGCTCGACTTCTCGCAGGAGGAGCTGCGGCGCATCGACGAACTCGCCGTCGACTCCGGGGTCAACCTCTGGGCCGCGCAGACGAAAGAGTAAGCGGGGCTGAGCCGGTCACACCCTGGTCGGCCCGGTCGGCGGAGTCGAGCAGGGGGTGTCATGAGGTTCAGGCGCATGATGCAGCGGGCGCTGCTGCGTCCGGTGCGCGCCGTGCCCTTGGCGTTCCTGGCCGTCATCGTGATCGGCACCCTGCTGCTCATGCTGCCGATCGCCCACCCTGGCGAGGTGCGCCCGCTCGCGGCGGCGTTCACCGCCGTCTCAGCGACGTGCATCACCGGGCTGGCCGTGGTCGACACCGCCACGTACTGGACCCCGTTCGGGCAGATCGTCATCGTGCTGCTCACCCAGATGGGCGGGTTCGGCATCATGTCGGCGGCCACCCTGTTGGCGCTGCTCGTGCGCGGCAAACTCGACCTCTCCGGCTCCCTCGCGGCGCAGACCGAGCGGCAGGCCGCCACGCTCGGCGAGGTGCGCCGCGTGTTGGTGCGCATCGGCCTGCTGATGTTCGTCTGCGAGGCGGTCGTCGCGGTCGTCCTCACGGGTGAGTTCCTGCGCCGCGGGCTGGGCTTCTTCGCCGCGCTGGGCCACGGCATCTTCTTCGCCTGCATGGCGTTCACGAACGCCGGGTTCTCGATCAAGACCGACTCCCTCATGCCGTACGTGGCCGACGCGATCATCGTGTGGCCGATGTTCGCGGCGGTCTTCATCGGCAGCCTCGGCTATCCGGTGATCTTCGAGCTGCGGGAGAAGTGGCGCCGACCGGGCCACTGGTCGGTGCACACCCGCATCACGTTCTGGGGGTGGCTGCTGCTGGCCGCCATCGGCTTCGTGACGTTCATCGCCTTCGAGTGGACCAACCCCGACACCCTCGGTCCGATGTCGGTCGCCACGAAGATCAACGCGGCGACGGCGGGGGCGATCATGCCGCGCTCGGGCGGCTTCAACGCCGTCGACTACGCGCACATCAACGACGAGACGGTCATCGTCACGATCGTGCTCATGTTCATCGGAGGCGGTTCGGCCGGCACCTCCGGCGGACTGAAGGTCTCGACGTTCTTCCTGCTCGGGTTCGTCATCCTCTCCGAGATCCGCGGCGAGCCGGAGGTGACGATCGCGCACCGCCGGATCGGCAACGAGGTGCAGCGGCAGGCGCTGACGGTGGCGCTGCTGTCGATCGGGGCGGTGACCGTCGGCACGATCGCGCTCGTCATGACCACCGAGCTGCCGCTGCAGGCCGTGGTGTTCGACGTCGTCTCCGCGTTCGGAACCGTGGGCCTGTCGCTGGGAATCACCCCCCAACTCGGTGCCGAAGGGCAGATCCTGCTCATGGGGCTGATGTTCGTCGGTCGTGTCGGCACGGTGACCGTGGCCTCGGCGCTGGCCTTGCGCGCCCGGCGTCGCCACTACAGCCTTCCCGAGGAGCGTCCGATTGTCGGGTGACCAGGAGCCCACGAGGGCGCCGGAAGACCGGCTCGCGACCGCGAGCAGGGCGCCTGGGGAGCGCCGTCGACCGGCCGATCTCGGCGATTTCCTCGCGGCCCACCTCGCTCACCCGGTGCGATTGGTGCCGTTGGCCTTTCTCGGCGCGATCGCCGTCGGCACCGGTCTCTTGTGCCTACCGGCCGCGCACGCCCCGGGCCGAGTCGACGTGCTGGCGGCCGCCTTCACCACGGTCTCCGCGGTGTGTGTGACGGGCCTGACGACGGTCGATACCGCGACCTACTGGACGCCGCTGGGGCAGGTCATCATCATGCTGCTCATTCAGATCGGCGGCCTGGGGATCATGACGCTGGCGACCCTGCTCAGCCTCGCGATGCGCGGGCGGCTGGGGCTGCGCCAGCTCGACCTCGTGCGGGCCGAGACCAGCGCGGTCAGCGGCGGTGATGTCCGAGACATCCTGCGTCGCATCATCGCCGCGGTGGCCGTGGCCGAACTGCTGTTCGCCGCCGTGCTCACGGCGCGGTTCCGCGCGGCCTACGACGACAACCTCGGCGCCGCCGCCTGGCACGGACTCTTCCATTCGATCTCGGCCTTCAACAACGCCGGCTTCGCCTTGTACTCCGACAACCTCGTGGGTTTCGTCGGTGACGCCTGGATCTGCTGGCCGATCAGCCTGGCCATCATCGCCGGCGGCATCGGCTACCCCGTCTTCCTGGAACTGCTGCACGCCTGGCGGTGGCCTCGACTGTGGAGCGTGCACACCCGGGTCACCGTCGGCGGCACGGCCGCGCTGCTGGTCGGCGGCACCGTGGCCTACCTCGGGTTCGAGTGGACCAATCCCGGCACGTTCGGCCCGCTGTCGGTGTGGGAGAAGCTGGTGGCGGCCACCACCGCCTCCACGGTGGCCCGCACGGCGGGCTTCAACTCCGTCGACTACGGCCAGATGACCTCGGCGATGATCGTCATCACGATCGTGCTCATGTTCATCGGAGGCGGGTCGGCCGGCACCGCCGGCGGCATCAAGGTGACCACGTTCGTGCTGCTCGGGTTCGTCATCCTGGCCGAGGTGCGCGGTGACCGCGACGTGCTCGTCGGCCGCCGCCGGGTGGACACGAGCACGCAGCGCCAGGCGCTTGCGGTCGCGCTGCTCGCCGTCGGGGCGGTGATGGCCGGCACCGTCGTGCTCGTCGCGGTCACCGGTCTGCCGCTGGACCGCGTGGCCTTCGAGGCGGTGTCGGCGTTCGCGACCGTGGGGCTGTCGACCGGCATCACCCCGCACCTGGCGCCACCGGCTCAGATCGTGCTCATGCTGCTCATGTTCATCGGCCGGGTCGGCACGATCACAGTGGCCTCGGCCCTCGCCCTGCGGCAACGCGAGCGGCGGTACCGGTATCCCACGGAACGGGCCATCGTGGGGTGACCATGGGACCGACGCCTGGGTCGGACCGGGCTGTCGGGCATAGCATCAGCGCTCGAATCGTCGGGGCACGTCGGGGCAGCACAGCAGGAGGCACGGCATGATCGGTAGGCGGGGCACGCGCAAGGAGCCCGAGTCGATCCTCGTCATCGGCCTGGGCCGGTTCGGGTCGGCCGTGGCGTTGGCGCTCGTGGAGATGGGCAAGGACGTCATGGCCATCGACGAGAACGCCGAGCTCGTGCAGCGCTACTCCGCCGAGCTGACTCACGTCGTGCAGGCCGACACCACCGACGAGGAGGCGCTGCGGCAGCTCGGGGTCTCCTCCTTCGACCGGGCCGTCGTCGCGATCGGGGCCGACATCGAGGCCAGCGTGCTCACGGTGCTGGCGCTCTCGGAGGCGGGCATCGAGGAGATCTGGGCCAAGGCGATCACCGCCAAGCACGGCAAGATCCTCGAGCGGGTCGGCGCCGATCACGTCGTCTACCCCGAGCGGGCGATGGGGCAGAAGATCGCCCACCAGATCGTCGGCTCGCTGGAGGACTACCTGTCGTTCGAGGGCTACGCGCTCGCACGCATCAAGGCGCCGACGCTGCTGTGGGGCGTGCCGCTGGGCAAGTCCGATCTGCGGGCCCGGCACCGCGTGACGGTCGTCGCCATCAAGGAGCCGGAGGGGCGCTACACGTACGCCGACCTGGAGACGATCCCGCACCAGGGCGACGAACTCATCGTCTCCGGCACCGTCAAGGCCATCGAGAAGTTCAGTCTGCTGCCGCACGAGAAGGGCTCGCTGGAGACGTACGAGACGTGAGCCCGTCCGGCCCGTCCGGCCCGTCCGGTCCGACCCGCCCGTCCAGCCCGTCCGCTGCCCGGCGGCGGGGGCGTCCCGACTCCGCGACACCGGCCGCGCGCTGCCTCGTCGCTCAGCGTTCACCGGCCGCACCCCCGCGATGGTCAGGCCCCACCGCCGCGGTGGGTCATGATGGGACACATGCGGTTGCTCCTCGTGCGTCACGGTCAGACCTCCAGCAACATCGGGCACCACCTGGACACCGCCGCCCCGGGGGCCGATCTCACGGAGTTCGGTCGCGCGCAGGCGGCGGCGGTCCCGGGGGCGCTCGCCGACGAAGACATCCGCGCCGTCTACGCCTCCACCCTGGTGCGCACCCAGCAGACCGCCGCGCCGCTGGCCCGCGAACTCGGCCTCGAGGTGCGCGTGCGCGACGGCCTGCGCGAGATCGCCGCCGGCGACCTGGAGATGCGCAACGATCGCGACGGCATCGAGCGCTACGTGCGGCAGGTCTTCGGGTGGGAGGGCGACCTCGACGAGCGGATGCCCGGCGCCGAGACCGGCCGCGAGGTGCTGGACCGGTTCGACGCGGTCGTCGCGGAGGCCGAACAGGAGGTCGGCGACGGCGGCACCGTCGTCTGCTTCGCCCACGGCGCGGTGATCCGCATGTGGTCGGCGCTGCGCGGCGACAACATCGACCTCGCGTTCGCCTCCGACCGGCCGCTGGAGAACACCGCGATGGTCGCGCTCGAAGGCGGCAGCGACCAGGGCTGGACCGTAGCCAGCTGGACCGACACCGCCCTCGGCGGCTCGACGCTCACCGACACGCGCCACACCGGCCCCGGCGGCGAGCCCGACGACGACCCCTACGAGCCGGCTCCGAACCGGCCGGGCATCGTCACCCGCTGACGGTCGGGGGTGCCCGCGGGGGTACCGGCGGTGAGCCGGTGTCCCGCCTGAGTGCCGTGCGGAGTGCCGCCGCTGAGCTGTTGTCCCGCCTGGGTGCGCCTGCGGCAGGCCCGTCTTTGCCTACATCTGTGTGCAGTGACCGCTCGCGAGAGGTCACAGTAGTTGCGCCGTGCAACACTGCAGGTCAGGGGCTTGCGATATCGCTGGGAGACAGAAGTGACCTCTCGGCGGGCCTCGAGAGGTCACTGCCCAGGAGTCTGTGCGGTTTGGTGGGTTGGGGTGGCGCCACTAGGAGTCGGGCCGACCGGGGTGAAGGGCCGACCGGGCCGACCGGGCTGACCGGGCCGACCGGGCCGGCGGGCGCGGCCTCTCGTGCCGCCGCGCGTGGGCCCTGCCGGTCGCGTGGGCTCGCGTGGTCTCGGCTCGGGTCGGCGGCGCCGGACGGCTTGGGTGGGCCCTGTCGGGCTCGAACCGACGCGCTTCGGATTAAAAGTCCGCTGCTCTGCCAACTGAGCTAAGGGCCCCAGGGCTCCGATCGAGCCCACCTGGCAGTATGCCCGATCGCCCCGAGCGGTCGCCCGACGGCACCCGCGACGCCCGGGCGGCGGCGGCGGGGGGCCTCGTCCAGGCTGGCTCGGGCTGGGTCGGGCTCGGTTGGGCCGGGGCGGGCTGGTTCGGGCTCGGGCTCGGGCTGGTTCGGCTCGGGCTGGCTCGGGCTCGATTGGGCTGGGGTCCGGCTCGGTCGGACTCGGCTGGGACAGATCGGGCTGGTTCGGGCTCGGGCGTGCGGCGTTGGGGTCGGTCGGATCGGTCTCCACGAGCCGTTGACAGGCAAGTGGCGACTTGCCTATCCTTCTTGCCGTGGCCGACGTGTTCCGAGCGCTCGACGACGAGACCAGGCGGCTGATTCTCGATCAGCTGACGGTGCGGGACGGCCAGTCGCTGTTCGAGATCTGCGCCGCGCTGGCGATGCAGCACGGGATCGGCTCCTCCCGACAGGCCATCTCGCAGCACCTCGCCGTGCTCGAGGAGGCCGGCCTGGTGACCACCGAACGTCGCGGCCGCACCAAGCTCCACTACTTCGACAGGGAGCCGCTCGCCGCCATCGCGCGCCGATGGCCGATCACCCGAGAGGACTCATCATGAGAATCGAGCTGACGAGCGTGTTCGTCGACGATCAGCGGGCCGCGCTGGCGTTCTACACCGACGTTCTCGGGTTCGTGACGCGCCATGACGTGCCGCTCGGTGACGCGGCCTGGTTGACCGTCGTCTCGCCGGAGGCGCCGGGTGGGCCGGAGCTCCTGCTGGAGCCGTCCGGGCACCCGGCCGTCAAGCCCTACCGCGACGCGCTGATGAGCGACGGCATCCCGGCCGTTCAGTTCGCCGTCGACGACGTGGCGGCGGAGTATGAGCGACTCGACGGGCTCGGCGTCACGTTCACACAGCCTCCCACCGACATCGGCACCGCCGTCATGGCGGTCTTCGACGACACCTGCGGCAACCTCGTTCAAATCCTGGCGCAGAAGCCGGCGCAGGACTGAGGGGCGCACGTTTCGCCTCGACCACAGGCTCCGCCCCCGCCCACGCTCCGGCCCGACCCACGCTCCGGCCGGACCGCGCGCTCCGGCCTCGATCGCGCGCCTCCGCCCTCGAAAACGCCTCGGCAAACGCCAAGACATGCTTGCAGTGACCTCTCGTGAGTGGTCACTCTAGTTGCGCGGCGCAACACTGCTGGTCACAGGCTTGCGATGAGGCGCGAAAACGGAATTGACCACTCGATGCGCGTCGAAACGTCACTCCACACGAATCCCTGCAGTCCAGGGGGAGCCGCGGCGCTCGTGCAAGCGTGTCTGCGCGGCCTCGCCGAGTCCTCGCCGAGTCCTCGCCGAGTCCTCGCCGAGAGCCCGCCGAGACCTCGCAGTGCGCCGAGCCCCTCCGCGTCGGCATCCCGCGGAGGCCCGCGGCTGCCAGCCATCCAGCCGTCCGAAATTCGAGACTGATGTCTCATAGACTGACTCGCAGACGCTCGCGATATGGACGAACCGTCCAGTGGGTGGGCGTCGGGAGCACCATCGAGCGGTGACCACTATGCACGCGACGCCCGAGGAGACCGGCCTGTCGGCCTCCGTCACCGCGCACGACGTCGAGGCCGCGTTCGTGCGGCTTCGCCAGCTGGTCCGCGAGTCGCCCCTGCAGCGCAGCGACCGCCTCTCGAAGGCGACCGGCGCGAACGTCTGGGTGAAGCGCGAGGACCTGCAGCCTGTGCGCTCCTACAAGCTGCGCGGGGCCTACAACCTCATCTCCCAGCTGACCCGCGCGGAGCGGGAGCGCGGCGTCGTGTGCGCCAGTGCCGGCAACCACGCGCAGGGCTTCGCGTACGCGTGCGCGAGCTTCGGCATGACCGGGCGGGTCTATGTGCCGCGCACCACCCCGCGTCAGAAGCGTGAGCGGATCGCCGCGCTCGGGGCGGGGTGTGTGGAGATCATCGTCGGCGGAGAGGCGTACGACGACGCCGCCACGGCCGCGCACGCCGACGCCGCGCAGACCGGCGCGATCGAGGTGCCGGCCTTCGACCACCCGGACACGATCGCGGGCCAGGGCACGATGGCCGTCGAGATCATCGAGCAGCTGGGCCACGAGCCGGACGTGCTGGTCATCCCCGTCGGCGGGGGCGGCATGCTCTCGGGCTGCGTGACGTGGATGCGCGCCCGGCACCCGCACACCCGGATCGTCGGAGCGGAGCCCGCGGGCGCCGCGTGCATGGCCGCCGCGATCCAGGCCGGGCAGCCGCTGGACCTCGACGACATCGAGACGTTCGTCGACGGCGCCGCCGTACGCCGGGCCGGCGACGTCACCTACCCCATCGTGCGCGACGCCGACGTCGAGCTCGTCGCTGTCGACGAGGGCCGCATCTGCACCGAGATGCTCGACCTCTACCAGGTCGACGGGATCATCGCCGAGCCCGCCGGCGCCCTGTCGTCGGCCGCCCTGCTCGACCAGGTGCACGTGGAGCCGGGCCAGGACGTCGTCGTCGTCATCTCCGGCGGCAACAACGACGTCTCCCGCTACGCCGAGATCGTCGAGCGCTCGCTCATCAACGAGGGTCGCAAGCACTACTTCCTCGTCAACTTCCCCCAGGAGCCGGGCGCGCTGCGCCGGTTCGTGCAGGACGTGCTCGGCCCCGACGACGACATCGCGCTGTTCGAGTACGTCAAGCGCTCCAACCGCGAGACCGGCCCCGCTCTCGTCGGCATCGAGCTCGGCCGCAAGGAGGACCTCGGGGGGCTGCTGGAGCGCATGGAGGAGAGCTCGATGGTCGTTGAGCGCATCCCCGCCGACAGCCCGGCCTACCGCTTCCTCGTCTGAGCCGGCTCCCGAGCTCTCGACACCATCGCCCGCCCGGCCCGAAGGGGGCCGGGCGGGCGCTTCTGCGTGCCGGCAGAAATGCCATGACCAGGCCATGGCGAGACAATGAATTCGTCAAGACTTTCCCGAACCCGCGACCCGTCCTCGAATCGGTCCGAACGGGTTCGCGCCACCGAAGAAGAGCCCTTTTCATGCATTCCCCAATGTCACGACGTTATCGGTCGTCCGACTTGGACGAGCGTTCCGACAATACGTCGCCAAGATGGAACGAAAACGCCTCCGAGTCGATAGTCGAGGGCGCGGCCACCGCAGCGATCGGTGAGAATCCCCCCGCCGCGAGGGGAATTGCGGTTCGGGGCGACTTTGCCGGCGGCACGAGCGCGACGATGATGGACGGGCCATGACGACGACAGCGACCCGCCTCCCGCAGCACACCCCGACCGACCCCGACGAGGCGGTCGGCGCCTTCGTCGACTGGGCCGGAGCCCAGGGGCTGACCCTGTATCCGCACCAGGAGGAGGCGATCCTCGAGCTCGCGACCGGCGCCAACGTCGTGCTGGCCACGCCCACCGGCTCCGGCAAGTCGCTCGTCGCGCTCGCCGCCCACTTCTTCGCCCTCGGCCGCGAGGGCGGTGGCACGACGTTCTACACCGCGCCGATCAAGGCCCTCGTCTCGGAGAAGTTCTTCGCGCTGTGCGATGTCTTCGGCGCCGAGCGGGTCGGCATGCTCACCGGCGACGCCGCGGTCAACGCCGGCGCCCCGATCATCTGCTGCACCGCCGAGGTGCTCGCCAACCTCGCCCTGCGCCAGGGCGAGACGATGCAGGTCAGCACCGTCGTCATGGACGAGTTCCACTTCTACAGCGAGCCCGACCGCGGCTGGGCCTGGCAGGTGCCGCTGCTCGAGCTGCCGCAGGCGCAGTTCCTGCTCATGAGCGCCACCCTCGGCGACGTCACCCGCTTCGTCGACGACCTGACCCGGCGCACCGACCGCCCGACCGTGCACGTGGCCGACGCGCCGCGCCCGGTGCCGCTGAGCTTCCACTACGCGATGACGCCGCTGCACGAGACCCTCGAAGACCTGCTCGCCGCGAAACAGGCTCCGATCTACGTCGTGCACTTCACCCAGGCCGCGGCCCTGGAGCGCGCCCAGGCGTTGATGAGCATCACCGTCGCGAGCCGCGCGGAGCGCGACGCGATCGCCGAGTACATCCGCGGGTTCCGCTTCGGTCGCGGCTTCGGCGCCACCCTGTCGCGCCTGGTCAGGCACGGGATCGGGGTGCATCACGCGGGGCTGTTGCCGAAGTACCGGCGGCTCGTGGAGACCCTCGCGCAGGCCGGGCTGCTCAAGGTCATCTGCGGCACCGACACCCTCGGCGTCGGCATCAACGTGCCGATCCGCACCGTGCTGTTCACCGGGCTCACCAAGTTCGACGGCTCGCGCCAGCGGCTGCTGAAGGTCCGCGAGTTCCACCAGATCGCCGGGCGCGCGGGCCGCGCCGGGTTCGACGTCGCCGGCAGCGTCGTCGTGCAGGCCCCCGACCACGTCATCGAGAACCACCGGGCGCTGCTCAAGGCCGGCGACGACCCCAAGAAGCGCCGCAAGGTGCAGCGCAAGAAGCCGCCGGAGGGGTTCGTCAGCTGGGGCGAGGACACCTTCGAGCGGCTCCTGGCCGCTGACCCCGAACGGCTCGTGCCGCGGCTGCGGGTCAGTTACTCGCTCGTGCTCAACGTCATCGAACGCGAGGGCGACCCGGTCGCCGCGATGCGCCGGCTCCTGACCGACAACCACGAGGACCCGCGCCGCCAGGCTCACCTGCAACGACGCGCCATCGAGATCCTGCGCAGCCTGCTGACCGCCGGCGTCGTCGAGCGGCTCCCGGAGCCCGACGCGACCGGCCGCACGCTCGCCGTCGTCGCCGACCTGCAGCGCGGCTTCGCCCTCAACCAGCCGCTGTCGACGTTCGCCCTCGCGGTCATCGACCTGCTCGACCCCGACTCCCCGGACTACGCCCTCGACGTCGTCTCCGTCATCGAGGCCACCCTCGACGACCCCCGGCCGGTGCTGCTCGCTCAGCAGTTCCACGCCCGCGGGGAGGCGGTCGCGCAGCTCAAGGCCGACGGCGTCGAGTTCGAGGAGCGCATGGAGCTGCTCGAGGACGTCACCTGGCCGCGGCCGCTCGCCGAGCTGCTCGACGACGCGTTCGAGACCTACCGCCACTCCCACCCGTGGCTGCGCGACGACGAGCTGTCGCCCAAGTCGGTGGTGCGTGACCTGTACGAACGCGCGATGACGTTCGGTGAGTTCATCGCGTTCTACCAGCTCACACGGGCCGAGGGCATCGTGCTGCGGTACCTGTCGGACGCCTACCGCGCGCTGCGCTCGACGGTGCCGGAGGCCGCCAAGACCGAGCAGCTGATCGACGTGCAGGAGTGGCTCGGCGAGCTCGTGCGCCAGACCGACTCCTCGCTGCTCGACGAGTGGGAGGCCCTCACCGACCCCGACCGGCCCGTCGACGAGCCCGTGCGCCCCACCGAGAGCGCGCCGCGACCGCTGAGCGCCAACGAACGGGCGCTGCGGGTGCTCGTGCGCACCGCGATGTGGCGGCGGGTCGAGTTGGCCGCACGCGGCCGCGTCGACGAGCTCGCCGCCCTCGACGACGAGCTGGTGCGCGCGGCCGGCCTCGACGCCGAGGTCATGAACGCCCGCGACTGGGCCGACGCCCTCGCCGAGTACGCCCGGGACTACGGCGTGCAGGTCGACCCCGAGCAGCCCGGTGACCTGCACGACGTCATCGGCACGGGCCCCGACGCCCGCGGCCCCGGGCTGCTGCGCATCGAACGCGAGCCCGCCGAACGTCGCTGGCTCGTCGAGCAGATCCTCGACGACCCCGACTCCGACCGCGACTGGAGGCTGTTCGCCCAGGTCGACCTCGACGCCACCGACGAGCTCGGCGAGCTCGTGCTCGTCGTCACCGACCTCGACCGGGCCACCGGCTGAGCCGGTGTGACGCGCGCGACAAGACCGCGAATTCCACCGCGTCGCCAGTAGCTTTCCCGACCCTGCTCATTTACCGTATTTGCGTGGAGCACAATGAATTTCGTTTCGTCGAGGTGTCCGAGGGTGACTGGCGCCAATTGCGCGGCGCCTGGCTGGACATGATCCTCGCGGGGCCGGGAGACGATGTGGAGGCTCTCGAAGAGGCCACCGCTCTCTCGGAGTCGGCCTGGCGTGAGCGCGTCCGGGCACTCACCGACATCGACTGTTTCGCCCAGGCGCTCGTGGATTCCCACGACAAATGGCTGGGTTTCGTCAGCGGCTATTTCGATGACCTCGCGCTCGACCGCAGCGCCTTCCTCACCCACCTGCACGCGTTGTCCGGTGGGGTGGAGACCGAGGCGCTGCTGCTCGATCGCGCGGCCCAGTGGGCGGGGCTGTTCGCGGCCGACGCCCTCGTCGTCGGCATCGCCGAGGACCGGGCCGACCTCGTCGCGCGGTTCGAGGACCACGGCTTCCGGCGCACCGGTGTGCGGCGCCCGCTCGACGTCGACCCCGCCCGGCACGAGGTGGAGCTGGCCTTCGACCTCGCCGCGACCTCGCTCGGCGTCGGCCAGCACCTGTCGCTGCGCGCCGGCTGACGCCTGCGAGCGGCGCCCCGAGCGAGGCCGCGCGCCGACCGCGCGCCGAGCGCGAGGCCAGTCTGCGTGAGGTCGCCCGCTCACGTCGCCGACGCCGAACGACAGCGCCCCGGAACGACCCTGAGAACTGCGCGTCAGTGTCGGAACTGCGGCACGGACCGCAGTCCTGATCACGACACGCAGTTCTCAGGGTCGTTGGTGCGTGCGTTCGCAGGGTCGTTGGTGCGTGCGTTCGCAGGGGGCTGCGGCGGGTGGGTAGCGTGGGCTCTCAGTCGTCGCCCTCGTCGCCGCGACCCGATGGCACGCCGACCGGCGCCCGCCCCCGGGCGTGACGGGAGCGCGCGCCCGCACACCCGCTCTCGGCAGGAGTTCCTCGCGCATGTCCGTCACCTCGACCTACCGGCTCCAGTTGCACAGCGGTTTCGGATTCGCCGACGCCCGGCAGGTCGTCCCCTACCTCGCGCGACTCGGGGTCTCGCACCTGTACCTCTCGCCGATCCTGCAGGCGGTCGCCGGCTCGATGCACGGCTACGACGTCGTCGACCACACCCGCATCAGCGGCGAACTCGGCGGCCGCGAGGAGTTCGAGCTGCTCGCCCAGACGGCGGCCGAGCACGACCTCGGCGTCATCGTCGACGTCGTGCCCAACCACATGGCGTTCGTGGCGCCGGAGTCGGCCAACCTGCCGCTGTGGCAGGTGCTGCGCGACGGGCGCGACGCGACGACCGCGCACTGGTTCGACATCGACTGGAAGGCCGGCGGCGGCCGCATCGGCCTGCCGGTGCTCGGCGACGACCTGCAGACCGTGCTGGAGGCGGGCGAGCTCGTCATCGACGAGATCCCCGACCCGGTCGCCACCCACGCCGCGGGCCGCGACCTCGGCCACCGGCACAGCCGCGTGCAGGCCTCCGGCCTGAGCGGGGCCCTCGAACGCGTCACCGACCGCGCGCGGGAGCGGGCCGAGCGGGCCGCCGGGCTCGAGACGGTCTCCGAGAGCGCGACCGGCGCGGCCGCAGCAGAGGCGGGGGCGCCGGCGATGGTGCCGGTCATCCGCTACTACGAGCACGTGTACCCGATCGCGCTGGGCACCGAGGGCGACGTGCGCCCCGGCGAGAAGGACGCGACGAAGGTGCGCTCGGTGCTCGACCGGCAGCACTACCGCCTTGCGAGCTGGCGCGAGAAGGACGACGTGCTGAACTACCGGCGGTTCTTCGAGGTCGACGGCCTCATCGCCGTGCGCGTCGAGCTCGACGACGTCTTCCAGGCCACCCACGCGCTGCTGCTCGAGCTCAACGCCGACGGCCTCATCGACGGCTTCCGCATCGACCACCCGGACGGCCTGGCCGACCCCGGCGGCTACCTGGAGATGCTGCACAAGACGACCCGCAAGGGCACGCTCGTGTGGGTCGAGAAGATCCTCGAGGGCGACGAGGAGCTGCCCACCGACTGGCCCAGCGCCGGCACCACCGGCTACGACGCGATGCGGGTCGTGCAGGCCGCGCTCGTCGACACCGCCGCCGAACCGGCCGTCACCGCCGCGTGGGTCGCGGCCGGGGGAGAGCCGAACCTGGTCTCGGCGGTCGAGGAGGCCAAGCGGCAGGTCGTGCGCCAGTCGCTCGTGCCCGAGGTGGAGCGGCTGACCCGCCGCGCCCGCGAGGCCAACCCCGGCCTGGAGCCGGAGCGGCTGCGTTCGGCGGTCGTCGAACTGCTCGTCGCCGGCGAGGTGTACCGCGCCTACGTGCGCGCCGACGAGGGCCTGTCGGCCAAGGCCCGCGAGCGGCTCACCGAGGCATTCACCCGGGCCCTGCACGAGCGCCCCGACCTCGGCGAGGAGCTGCAGGCGCTCGTGCCGCTGACCGTGGCCCACCACGACGACCCCTCGACGCTCGACTTCTCCGTGCGCCTGCAGCAGACGTGGGGTCCGGTGATGGCCAAGGGCATCGAGGACACGACGTTCTACCGCTGGCACCGGCTCATCGCGCTCAACGAGGTGGGCGGCGATCCGGCCGACCTCGACCGGCCGCAGACCGGCGAGGGCAGCGGCTCGGCGCTGCTGCACGGCTGGGCCGCCCGGCAGCAGGCCGACTGGCCGCAGGGCATGACCACCCTGTCGACGCACGACACCAAGCGCAGCGAGGACGTGCGGGCGCGCATCCTCGCGGTGGCCGGCGACCCCGTCTCCTGGCAGCGGTGTTCCGACGCCGCCCGGGAGGCCGCGGCCGCCGCCGACGTCGACGGCCCGACCGCCCACCTCGTGTGGCAGACGATCCTCGGAGTCGGTGCCATCCCCAGCGAGCGCCTCGACGAGTACCTCGTCAAGGCGCTGCGCGAGGGCAAGCAGCGCACCGCCTGGGTCGACGGCGACCCCGACTACGAGCAGCGCGTGCTCGACCTCGCGCACACGATGCGCGACGGCGGCCCGGTGCGCGCCGCGCTGGCGGACGCGCTGGCCGCGAACACCGAGGCGGTGCGCGCGACGGTGCTCGCAGCGAAGGCCCTGGCGCTCACCCTGCCCGGCGTGCCCGACACCTACCAGGGCTGTGAGATCGTCGACCTCTCCCTCGTCGACCCCGACAACCGCCGCCCGGTCGACTACGAGAAGCGCACCCGCCTGCTCGGCTCGTTCCCGAACGCCGCTGACGAGGCGGCCGAGGGGCCCGTCGGCGACCTCGACGCCGAGAAGCTGTGGCTGACCTCTCGCGTGCTGCGGCTGCGCCGCGAACTGCCCGACGTGTTCGAGGGCGCCTACGAGCCGCTGGAGACCTCGCCGGAGGCCGCCGACCACGTGCTCGGGTTCGTGCGCACCGCCAGCTCCGGGCTCCTCGCCGGGGTCTTCGGGCGGGAGGCGGCGGTGGCGACCCTCGTCACCCTCGCGCCGTCGCGGCTGGCCGCGGAGGGCGGCTGGGCCGGGCAGACCGTCTCCCTGCCCGAGGGCCGGTGGCGCGACGTGCTCGGCGGCGGCGTCGTCGAAGGCACCGTCGAGTGCGCGCAGGTGTTCGCGCGCTACCCCGTCGCGGTGCTGCAGCGCGAGTGACCCGGCCGCGCCGCCCGCCCAGCCCCGCGCCGAGCCGCGCCCACCCTGCGTCCCGCGCCCCGGGGCGCGTCGGCACAGCCGCCCCGTGACACGATCGTGCGTGCACGACACACCCTCCCGCCCCGACCACCTCGCATGCGAAGGCGATCCACGTGAGCACAGCACACCTCCCCGTCCGCACCGGAGCCCGGTCCGTCGCCCGCACCACGGGCCTGGTCCGCGACGGGGCGACGACGCCCGCGGTCTGGGCGCCGAACGCCGCCGACTCCGTCGAGTTGTGGCTCGACGGACGCACCGCGCCGATGGAGCGCGGCGAGCACGGCTGGTGGGTCAGCTCGACGCCGGCGCCCGTGGGGGCCCGCTACGGGTTCAGCGTCGACGGCGGCCCGGTCGTGCCCGACCCGCGGGCGCTGCGCCTGCCGGAGGGTCCGCACGAGCCGGCCCAGGTCGTCGACCTGGACGACTTCGCGTGGACCGACCACGACTGGGAGGGCGTCGAGCTGCCCGGCACGACGATCTACGAGCTGCACGTCGGCACGTTCACCCCCGAGGGCACGCTCGCGGCGGCCGCGGAGCGCCTCGACGAACTCGTCGAGCTCGGCATCGACGTCGTCGAGCTCATGCCGCTGAACAGCTTTCCGGGACAGGTCGGCTGGGGCTACGACGGAGCCGGGCTGTGGGCGGTGCACGAACCCTACGGCGGCCCGCGCGCGCTGCAGGAGTTCGTCGACGCGGCGCACGCCCGCGGGCTGGCGGTGTTCGTCGACGCCGTCTACAACCACCTCGGCCCCGACGGCAATTACCTGGGCCTCTTCGGCCCCTACTTCACGAGCCGCCACGAGACGCCGTGGGGCGTGGGCCTCAACCTCGACGGGCCCGACAGCGACCCGGTGCGCGACTTCATCATCGAGAACGCCCTGCACTGGCTGCGCGACTTCCACGTCGACGGGCTGCGCCTCGACGCCGTGCACGAGCTGCACGACGAGCGCGCGCTGCCGATCCTCGAGGAGCTCGCCGCCGCGGTCGACGAGCTGGAGGAGACGTCCGGGCGGGCGATGGTGCTCGTCGCGGAGTCCGACCGCAACGACATCCGCACCGTCACCTCCCGCGAGCGCGGCGGCCTGGGCATCGACGGGCAGTGGGCCGACGACGTGCACCACGCGCTGCACGTGGCGCTCACCGGCGAGCGGCAGGGCTACTACGACGACTTCGCGGCGCCCGGGGTGCTGCCGCGGCTGCTGACGACCCCGTTCCTGCACGCCGGCACGTACTCGACGTTCCGCCGCCGGGTGCACGGCCGGTCGGTCGACCCCGACCTCGTCGACGGCTCCGCGTTCGTCGTCTCGCTGCAGACCCACGACCAGGTCGGCAACCGCGCCACCGGCGACCGGCTCAGCGCGATCGTCGACGAGCGGCTGCTGCGCTGCGGCGCCGCGCTGCTGCTGACCAGCCCGTACACCCCGATGCTGTTCATGGGGGAGGAGTGGGCCGCGAGCACGCCGTGGCAGTACTTCACCGACCACAACGACGAGCTCGGCAAGCTCGTCAGCCAGGGCCGCCGCGACGAATTCGGCTCGCACGGCTGGGCGCCCGACGAAGTGCCCGACCCGCAGGATCCGGCCACCCGCGACGCGAGCGTGCTGCGCTGGGCCGAGCGCCGCGAGGGGGAGCACGAGCTCGTGCTCGACTGGTACCGCGCGCTGCTCACGCTGCGCCGGGCGCGCCCCGACCTGCGCGACGGCGACCTGTCGGCGGTGCGCGTCGAGCCCGGCGGCAACGACCGGGCGTTCGTCGTCGTGCGCGGCCGGCACCGCGTGGCGGTCAACCTCTCCGAGAGCGAGGTCGAGCTGCCGATCGGACTCGACGACGGGCCCGAGGGCGTCGTGCTCCTCGCGCTCGACCCCACGGTCGCCAACGTCGACGGCACCGTGCGGCTGCCCGCCCGCAGCGTCGCGATCATCGGCCCGGCCCACCCCGCCTGACCCTCGAGCGCCCACCGACCAGCGCAGACGCCGAAGGGGCACCGACCACCGACGAGCGAGCAGGAGACCGACATGAGCATCCCCGGCGGAGCCGGGCGCCCGCGCCGGCCGGCCCGGCTCACCCCCGGCATGATGGACGTCTTCGCCTCCGAGAGTCTCGACCCCGCGGTCATCGTCGGGGTCGCCGACGAAAGCGCGGCGGCCCTCGTGCATGCGGGGCGGGCCAGCGACGACCCCGACGTCACCCGCCGCCTCGTCGAGATCGTCGACGAGATCGGCCTGTCGACGCTCGCCGAGTTGTGGGCCCAGCGCCCGGCGCGCAGCCTGCCCGGGCTGCTGTGGCGCCTGTACGTGCTGCGCGAGTGGGTGCGCCGCGACCCCGCGGGCGCGAGCGCCGACTACGCCGAGGGTCTGCGGTTCGCCGACGTGGCGGGTGTCGTCGCCGGGGCCGCGACGCCGCCGGGGCCGCAGGAGCTGCGCGACCTCGCCGACGAGATCCTGCGCGGCGTCTTCGACGGCGACCTCGGCGTCGCCCTGCACCGGGCCGGGGCCTTCTGCCGGGTCGTGGCCGCCGGTCGCGGCGCCCGCGAGGACGTCGCCATCGAGGAGATCGAGGCGGACGCCGGAGACTGGCCGCCGCAGCTGCGCCGGGCCGCGGCCATGCTGACGACCGCGGAGGATCTCGAGGCGGGCGCTCGCGCCTGGCGCGCCGGCGACCTCGTCTGAACCGATCGGGTGGTGCGCGGGTTCGCCTGGCGCGGTGCCGATTACGCGACCGGACCGGCTCCGGGAGCCGGCGCGGGCGGGCCTGACCGCGGGCGGCCTGACACGTGCCGACCAGCGCGGCGGTCGGTCGTGGAGAGGGCGCGGCCCGCTCCGAACTGAGCGAATGTCCAAATCGCATTCACCTGGCGTTCATCTTGCCAGTAACAACGCTTCACCCGTACCCACCATCGTTCCTTGTGACCGGCCGGGGGCACCCCTGATTCTGGTGCGCCGGCTCAGCCGGAAACGAGAGAGGCACAACCGTGAAGCAGACCGTTCTGCGTGGCACGACCGCCACCGCCGCCGTGGCAGTCACCCTGGCGCTCGCCGCGTGCGGCGCCGCCAACGAGGGCGGCGGCGGGTCGAACGCCGAGAGCACCAATCAGGCGGCCGCAGCGGGCGTCTCCGGTTCCATCGCGGGCGCGGGCGCGAGCTCGCAGGCTGCCGCCGTCGAGGCGTGGAAGGCCGGCTTCGAGGGTGCCAACGCCGACGCCACCGTCAACTACGACCCGGTCGGCTCCGGCGGTGGGCGCACCCAGTTCCTCGCCGGCGGTGTGCAGTTCGCCGGCTCCGACGCCTACCTGGACGACCAGGAGCTGGCCAAGGTCTCCTCGGCCTGCCAGGGCGGCGAGGTCGTCGAGTTCCCGGTCTACATCTCCCCGATCGCGATCGCGTACAAGCTCGACGGCGTCAACGAGCTGAACCTCTCCGCCGACGTCATCGCCGGCATCTTCAACGGCTCCATCAAGACGTGGAACGACCCGAAGATCGCCGCCGAGAACCAGGGCGTCAACCTGCCGTCCACGGCCATCACCCCCGTGCACCGCTCCGACGAGTCGGGCACCACCGAGAACTTCACGGACTACCTCAACAAGGCCGCGCCGAAGGTCTGGACGCAGAAGCCGAGCGGCACCTGGCCGATCCAGGGCGGCGAGGCGGCCAAGGGCACCAGCGGCGTCGTGCAGGCCATCAACGCGGGCAGCGGCACGATCGGCTACGCCGACGCCAGCCAGATCGGCCAGCTGAACCGCGCGAAGATCAAGGTAGGCAACGACTTCGTCGCCTACACCCCGGAGGCCGCGGCGAAGATCGTCGACGAGTCGGACAAGGTGCCGAACCGCCCGCAGTACAGCAACGCGATCGAGCTCAAGCGCGACACCACGCAGGCCGGCACCTACCCGATCGTGCTCGTCTCGTACGACATGGCCTGCACGAAATACGCCAACGCCGACCAGGCCAAGCTCGTCAAGGCGTGGCTGACCTACGTGGTCAGCCAGGAGGGCCAGCAGGCCGCCGCGCAGGCCGCGGGCTCCGCGCCGATCTCGGACGCCACCCGCGAGGCCGCCATGAAGGGCATCAACGCCATCCAGTGACCCGCGCGAGCTGATGACCCGCCCGTCCGACACGCGTCGGACACCCAGGCGGGTCATCGGCTCGACCTGGCGGTACTCCCGTGATTCTCGTGATTCCCGTGAACGAATACGTCGAAAGAGCTTGCCGTGGCAACTGAAGCGCAGGTCCGCCCGAAGCCGGTCAGACGCCCCGGCGACAGCATCTTCAAGGGGCTGTCCACCGGCTCCGGCGTCGTCATCCTCGCCATCCTCGCCGGTGTCGCGGCCTTCCTGCTGTGGCAGGCCTGGCCCGCGATCGTCGCCGACCCCTCGCAGGTGCGTGGCGGTCAGGGCCTGGTGCACTACATCGGCCCGCTGCTCTACGGCACGGTGCTCTCGGCGGCGATCGCGCTGATCATCGCGACCCCGCTGTCCATCGGGATCGCGCTGTTCATCAGCCACTACGCCCCGCGGCGCCTGGCGCAGGCGCTGGGCTACCTCGTCGACCTGCTCGCCGCGGTGCCCAGCCTCGTCTTCGGCCTGTGGGGCATCACCGTACTGGCCCCGGCCACCGTCCCCGTCATGCAGTGGCTCAACACCTACTTCGGATGGATCCCGCTCTTCGGTGGGCAGCCGAGCACGACCGGCCGCACGATCCTCGTCGTGGGCATCGTGCTCGCCGTCATGATCCTGCCGATCATGACGGCCGTGAACCGCGAGGTCTTCCTGCAGACCCCGCGGCTGCATGAGGAGGCCTCCCTGGCGCTCGGCGCTACGCGCTGGGAGATGATCCAGCAGGCCGTCATCCCGTTCGGTCGCTCCGGCATCATCTCCGGCATGATGCTCGGACTCGGCCGGGCGCTCGGCGAGACGATGGCGGTCGCCATCATCCTGTCGCCCACCGCGCGCTACACCTGGGAGATCATCAGCTCTTCCAACCCCGGCACGATCGCCGGCGACATCGCGCTGCAGTTCCCCGAGTCCAGCGGCCTCGACGTCAACACCCTCGTCGCCTCCGGTCTCGTGCTGTTCGCCCTGACGCTGGCCGTCAACATGCTCGCGCGCTGGATCGTCTCCCGCCGCGCCGAATTCTCCGGAGCGAACTGACATGGCCACCACGACAACTCGCCCCCGCCCCGATTCCAGCAAGGATTACTACATGTCCACCGACGAGGGCACCCCGCGTGGACCCGTCAAGCCGCCGCGCGACAACGGCGGTGACGGCGACGGCGCCTCATTCCTCAACCCGGTGATCTCCGGCAAGCACATCCTCGCGATCGCCGGCGTGAGCCTGCTCCTCGGGGCGGGCATCGTGCTCGGTGCCGGACTCGGCTTCCACCTCGTCGCGATCATCGTGCTCACCGCGGTGATCTACAGCGTGGCGATCTTCGTCATCTCGCGGTTCGTCGAGGGCCCCCGGCCGGCGGTCGACCGGCTCGTCACGGCGATCGTCGCGACCTTCTTCGCGCTCGCGATGGTGCCGCTCGTCTCGGTGGCGCTCAGCGTCATCGAGCTCGGCATCAAGCGCTTCGACGTGGACTTCTTCACGTACTCGATGCGCGGCGTCGTCGGCGAGGGCGGCGGCGCCTACCACGCGATCATGGGCACGCTGATCATCACGGTGATCGCGACCCTCATTGCCGTGCCGATCGGCATCTTCGCGGCGATCTACCTCGTCGAGTACGGCAACAAGAACCGCCTGTCGCGGGCCCTGACGTTCTTCGTCGACGTCATGACCGGCATCCCCTCGATCGTCGCCGGTCTGTTCGCCTACTCGCTGTTCGTGCTCATCTTCGGCCCGGGCGCCCGGGCCGGCATCATCGGCGCGACGGCCCTCGTCGTGCTGATGATCCCGACCGTCGTGCGCAGCACCGAGGAGATGCTGCGCCTGGTTCCCAACGAGCTGCGCGAGGCCTCGTACGCGCTCGGCGTGCCGAAGTGGCTGACGATCGCCAAGGTCGTGCTGCCGACCGCGATCGCCGGCATCGCCACGGGTGTGACGCTGGCCATCGCCCGCATCATCGGTGAAACCGCCCCGCTGCTGGTGACCGTCGGTATCACCACCGGCGCCAACCTCAACCCGTTCTCGGGCCGCATGGCCACGCTGCCGGTGTTCTCGTACTACTCGTACGCCACGCCGGGGGTGCCGCCGCAGCCGTTCATCGACCGGGCCTGGACCGGCCTGCTCGTGCTCATCATCATCGTCATGGCGCTGAACATCATCGCGCGCCTCATCTCCAAGTTCTTCGCCCCGAAGACCGGCCGCTGAGCCGACGACGCCACGTAAGGAAGGCTCGCGAACGTGTCCAAGACCATCGACGTCACCGACCTCGACATCTACTACAGCAAGTTCCTCGCCGTCGAAAAGGCCACCATGGTCATCGAGCCCCGGTCGGTGACGGCGCTCATCGGCCCCTCCGGCTGCGGCAAGTCGACGTTCCTGCGCTCGCTGAACCGCATGCACGAGGTCATCCCGGGCGCCTACTGCACCGGCTCGGTCGTCGTCGACGGCCAGAACCTGTACGGCAAGGGCGTCGACCCCGTGCAGGTGCGCCGCAAGATCGGCATGGTGTTCCAGAAGCCGAACCCGTTCCCGACGATGTCGATCTACGAGAACGTGCTCGCCGGCGTCAAGCTGAACAACAAGCGGCTGAAGAAGTCCGATGCCGACGACCTCGTCGAGGGCTCGCTCAAGGGTGCGAACCTGTGGAACGAGGTCAAGGACCGGCTCGACAAGCCCGGCTCCGGCCTCTCCGGCGGTCAGCAGCAGCGTCTGTGCATCGCCCGCACGATCGCCGTCAAGCCGGATGTCGTGCTCATGGACGAGCCGTGCTCGGCGCTCGACCCGATCTCCACGCTCGCGATCGAAGACCTCATCAGCGAGCTCAAGGAGAACTACACGATCGTCATCGTCACGCACAACATGCAGCAGGCGGCGCGCTGCAGCGACAAGACGGGCTTCTTCAACATCGAGGGCACCGGCAAGCCCGGCAAGCTCGTCGAGTACGACGACACGACGAAGATCTTCAACAACCCCAGCCAAAAGGCCACCGAGGACTACATCTCCGGCCGCTTCGGCTGATCGAGCCTGTCGGTCCCGCCGTCGCGGGCTCCGACCCGGCCGACGACCGCCTGGGTGATGACCTCCCCCAGGCGGTCGTCGCCTGCCGCCCGCGCGGCGTGTGACCGATTCGCTGGACCGGTACCGGCCTCGTGGGGTTTACCAAGAGTTTACGATTCTGCCTCCCGAGTGTTTCGGGCATTCCGCATCCGGAGGGGGGAGTCGTCCGTGGCCGCCGCGCCCGTGCAGAAGCAGTACAAGAAGCTGGTCAAGCGCCTCAACAAGCGCTTCGAGGGCACGCCCCGGGTCGAGCTGCCCGGCAAGGACGAGAAGAAGAAGGCGAAGAAGGCCGACGTCGAGGTGCTCACCTACGTCGAGATCGGCAGCTTTCGGCACGGGGCCTGCCCCGACTGCGGCTGGCAGGGCCCCGGCCGGCGGGCCCGCGAGAAGGCCAGCCGCGACTACCTCGACCACGCCAAGGAGTGCGCGAAGCGCTGACCCGACGACCGGGCCGGGTCGGGCGCGGCCTGACCCGGCGCCCGCACGCACGAAGGCCCCCGCGATCGCTCGCGGGGGCCTTCGCGTGCACCAAGACCGGGAGCGCCTCACGGCGCGTGGCCGCTCCAGGCGGCTCTAGTTGGGACCCGGGGCTACCGCGGCCCGGCGCACGGTAGGCACAACTCGCGCCGCCGGGCGGATGTTCCCGCGCAGCCAGGTTTTTTCGCCTGGGTTGCGGGATCGCTCGCGCGGGCCGGCGCCGTTGCCCCGGGCCGCGGTCACGAACGGCCGCCCTCAGTCGGGCGGGATGCGCTCGACGGCGACGATGTGCCCGCGACGATCCAGCTGCGCGATGAGCACCTCACCCTTCTCCAGGTTGTTCTTCGCCGCGTCCTTGAGCACCGCCCGGCCCGGTTTGCGGGCGTCGCCGGCGAGCGCGGACAGCAGGTCGGGCAGCACCGGCCCGTGCGAACAGATCGCCCCCGGACGAGACCCGGCCATGTGCTTGCGCATCGCAGCGACGGCCTTCTTGGGCCGCTTCTCGAAGCCCTCCTCCGAGAGCGCGTACGTGGTGTCCAGCGGCAGCTTGGCGGCCTTGGCGTACGGGCGCAGGGTGTCGGCGCAGCGCGTCGCCGATGAGCTGAGCAGCCGCGCGATGCCGTAGGCGCGCAACACGTCGACGAGCCCGAACGCCTCCCGGTACCCGCGCGGCTCCAGCGGACGCAACCAGTCGTCCTTGTCCCACTTGCGGCGCGGCAGCGCCTTGCCGTGCCGCACGACCGCGAACGGGCGCACATCGAGGGCCTTGTTGCGGTGGGCCTTGACGAGGGCGTCCAGCTGCTCGCGGTCGCGGTCGTAGCTGAGCCGCTTGCGGGCCGCCTCCGGGGTCAGCCAGGCCACGGCGTCGACCTCGTGCTGCAGTTTGCCCGAGCCGCCGGTGATCTCCGCCGCCCAGTAGCGCACGTGCTTGCGGTGCGAGGCGCCCGCGACCTTGTACTCGGAGTCGGGCAGGGGAATGCCCAGGCGCACCCGCAGACCCGTCTCCTCCCAGACCTCGCGGACCGCCGCCACCTGCCACTCCTCGCCCGGGTCGAGTTTGCCCTTGGGCCAGGACCAGTCGTCGTAGGTGGGGCGGTGGATGAGCGCCACCTGCAGGCGCCCGTCGCGGGTGCGCCACGGCAGGGCGCCCGCCGCCGCCA